>NZ_MAOS01000019.1:0-258 GCF_001721285.1 Pandoraea sp. ISTKB | reverse complement strand
GCAGGTCTGTCGCAACCGATGCTCTGGTACGTCGAGCAGACGGTTCCCGAGCCGGGATGCGCCGCAACGGGTAACGCGAAGTGCTCGACAGTGACGGCACTGATGCCGTAGGTGTATTTGCCGGAGAACTTCACGGCGCTGTCCGCAGGCGGGCAGATTCTGGCGAGCAATGACCTGTCGCTGAACTTCGGCAGCACGGCGACGGGCGGCTTCATGAGTGCGGCCGCAGGTGGACTGACGCTGAACGTCGATCAGTTC
>NZ_MAOS01000018.1:0-260 GCF_001721285.1 Pandoraea sp. ISTKB | reverse complement strand
AGAGTACTTGGCTACGAACCAAGGGGTCGTGGGTTCGAATCCTGCCAGCCGCGCCACCTATTTCGAGGGTCTCCTCACGGAGACCCTTAGTTTTTCGGGAGAGTCCTTCCCAGTGGCGTACCGAGTGTCATGCACCGGTGGCGTTGTTGAGAAGGTCAGCCGACAGCCAGCAGGATCGTCTGGTCGGTGTCTCGTGCAGTAAGTGCGGCTGTAGCTCAGTTGGATAGAGTACTTGGCTACGAACCAAGGGGTCGTGGGTT
>NZ_MAOS01000017.1:0-266 GCF_001721285.1 Pandoraea sp. ISTKB | reverse complement strand
GAACTGACCGACAAGCTCTCCGAGAAGGGGGTGAACGTGCGCTACGCGATTCACCCGGTGGCGGGTCGTATGCCGGGTCACATGAACGTGCTGCTCGCCGAAGCCGAAGTCCCCTACGATCAAGTGCTGGAAATGGACGAAATCAACGGTGAATTCGGTCAGACGGACGTGGTGCTGGTGCTCGGTGCGAACGACGTGGTGAACCCGGCGGCGAAGAACGATCCGCAATCGCCGATCGCGGGCATGCCGATTCTCGAGGCTTACAA
>NZ_MAOS01000016.1:0-273 GCF_001721285.1 Pandoraea sp. ISTKB | reverse complement strand
ATGGTCGACGACGCCGAGCTGCTCGAGCTGGTCGAAATGGAAGTGCGCGAGCTTCTCTCGAAGTACGACTTCCCGGGCGACGACACCCCGATCATCAAGGGTTCGGCAAAGCTGGCACTGGAAGGCGACAAGGGCGAGCTGGGCGAAGTGGCCATCATGAACCTGGCCGACGCACTGGATTCGTACATCCCGACGCCGGAGCGCGCTGTCGACAAGCCGTTCCTGATGCCGGTGGAAGACGTGTTCTCGATCTCGGGTCGCGGCACGGTGGTG
>NZ_MAOS01000015.1:0-281 GCF_001721285.1 Pandoraea sp. ISTKB | reverse complement strand
TTGTAAGCCTCGAGAATCGGCATGCCCGCGATCGGCGATTGCGGATCGTTCTTCGCTGCCGGGTTCACCACGTCGTTCGCGCCGAGCACCAGCACCACGTCCGTCTGACCGAATTCGCCGTTGATCTCGTCCATCTCAAGCACTTGATCGTAGGGGACTTCGGCTTCGGCGAGCAGCACGTTCATGTGCCCCGGCATGCGACCCGCCACGGGGTGAATCGCGTAGCGCACGTTCACCCCCTTCTCGGAGAGCTTGTCGGTCAGTTCCTTGAGTGCGTGCTG
>NZ_MAOS01000014.1:0-298 GCF_001721285.1 Pandoraea sp. ISTKB | reverse complement strand
CCCTGTACTCACCGTGAAAGGGTGATGTCCTAGGCCTCTAGACGAAGGGGACAAAATCGTCAAAACTTTGTCTGTTTCGCTAACTGCTTACTGCATTTCGCGAAGAACGCTATTCTAAACAACATTTCTTCGCTTGTGAAGCTTTATTTTCAAGTTTTTTGCATCGTTTTTGCAAGAATCTTGCTGTTTCGACGCAGCCTGAAAATCAAGCTTCTGAATCCGTGGTGGAGGTAAGCGGGATCGAACCGCTGACCTCTTGCATGCCATGCAAGCGCTCTCCCAGCTGAGCTATACCCCC
>NZ_MAOS01000013.1:0-167943 GCF_001721285.1 Pandoraea sp. ISTKB | reverse complement strand
GTCGCTCTTCACGCGAACCTTTACGTTGTAATCCACTACCCGTTTGACCGGTACCAGGATCTTCATGAACTCGCTCCAAAGTTACGTTTACGTCAATCCGCTGCCATTATAACCACACGGCGAATGACGCATTATTTGCATATTTGAGGCATTTTGCGGCAATCATTCCTGAAATGCTCAGGTATTGCCACAGATGCTCGATCCTGCGGAAAACGGCGTCGGCGCCTGACAGGACGCGCTTGTGCGCCCCACCCTCACCTCGAACGATCGTGCTATTTTTATGCAAATCCTCTTGCGCAGCCAGTTTCCTCGTGGTGCGTTTCCTCTAGAGAAAACACACCGGCGCGCGCACGCCTATGATCGAATGGCGCACCGGTAAAACCCTCGACACGACTGTCGACGACCCTACCGATAAATCGCACCGCCGTCGCACGCACGACGGCCACCCGGCCATCCCGCCAGGAGGAGACATGACAACGCATTCGGAATCGCGTCTGCAAGCCAGCGATGGGCTGACGCTCCACGTCCATACGTGGCAGCCGGAGGCCCGCGCCGGCGACATCGATAGCGCGCCGCTACGCGCAGTCGTCGCCATCGTGCACGGCATGGGCGAACACGGCGGACGGTACGCGCGTCTGGCCGAGCACTTCGCGTCGCTCGGCATCGCGACCGTGACCTACGATCTGCGCGGGCACGGCCGCTCAGGCGGCGCGCGCGTCTATATCGATCGTTTCGACGACTATCTCAACGACACGGAAATCTTTCTCACGCACGTCCGCACGACGTTCGGGCCGACGCCGCTGTTCCTGCTCGGCCACAGCATGGGGGGCGCCATCGCCGCGCTCTATACGATCACGCGCGCCCCCGCCAACGTCAGCGGCCTGATGCTCAGCAGCCCGGCGCTCGCGCCGGGTGAGCCCGTCGCGCCGTGGATGGTGAAGGCCGGACGCTGGGTGTCGCGCTGGCTGCCGAAGGTACCCGTCTTCAAGATCGATCCGGCGGCCATCGCCCGCGACAACGCCGTGGTCGACGCGGCGAAAAAAGACCCGCTCAACGCGTATCGAGGCACCCCGGCGCGCACGGCGGCCGAACTGCTCGACGCCATGACGCGCATTCACGCCAACGCAGACGCCCTGCACTTGCCGCTCTATATCTTCCATGGCACGGCGGACCGGCTCACCGCCCCATGGGCGAGCGAACAGTTCCACGGCAACGCCGGCTCGCAGGACAAGACCCTGCGGCTCTACCCGGGCCACTTCCATGAAACGCTCAACGATCTCGACCGGGAAAAAGTCATCGAGGAATTGACCGCCTGGCTGGTCGCGCATCTGCCGCAAACGCAGGCACCACAACGCGACGCCTCCGGACTGTCTGCACTGGAGATGGATGCAATGCAAGGGACTCGCACGGCCAACACGCCGCGAACGCCGTTCGGTACGCATCACCGTATCTGATCCGGTCGCAGTCGGCCCGAATGGGCGGGTTGGGTACGCCTGAACCCGCCCTGCAAGCAGGGTCTCGCATTCCGATCCCTCACTGCGCGCTACACTGAAGCTGTGTGGATTCGCAAGGAGCCTCCGGCATGCAAGCGCAGACGAAATACTCGCCGCAAACGGTCACCGGCATGCATTTCTGGACGCCGACGATCTTCAGCATCAAGACGACCCGCCCTCCCGGCCTGCAATTCACGGCGGGCCAGTTCGTGCGACTCGGCCTGCCGGGCGACGACGGAGAACTGATCTGGCGGGCATACTCTTTCGTGAATTCGCCTGCCGAAGATACGTTGGAGTTCTACGTAATCACGATTCCCGAAGGCCAGCTCACGCCACGACTGGCCCAACTCAAGGTCGGCGACGAGGTGCTCGTCGACCATACCGCCTACGGCTTTCTCACCCTCGACCGCTTCACCGGCGGCGACGACCTGTGGCTGCTCGCCACGGGCACCGGACTGGCGCCCTTCGTTTCGATCCTGCGCGACCCGGACGTGTGGCAACGCTTCAAGCGCATCTTCGTCGTGCACAGCGTGCGATGGGAACGCGACCTCGCCTATTACGAAGAACTCAAACACTTCTCGCATCCGGACGTCGATCCGTCATGGGTCGACAAGCTTCACTTCGCGGTTAGCGTGACACGCGAGCAAACGCCGGGCGCGCTATTTGGACGTGTCACGACGCTACTGTCGTCCGGCGAATTGGAAAAGGCGATGGGCGCGACGCTCGATCCCGCGACGTCGCGCATCATGGTGTGCGGCAATCCCGACATGATCAAGGAGTTGCGTGCCTGGTTCACCGGCAACGGATACGCCGTCAGCCGTACGGCGACGCCGGGGCCGCTGGTGCTGGAAAAACAGTGGTGATGGTGGAGCGCATCCGGTGGATGCGCGATTCACAGCACTAACGGGAGACTGCGAGGAGATGGCAGGGAGATGGCGGGGAGACGGCGCTCAGTCCGTCGGCTTCGCCCAGTCGGGCGCCCGCTTCTCGATGAATGCCTGCACGCCTTCGAGCGCGCACGCGTCCATCATGTTGCAAGCCATCGTCTGCCCGGCCATCTGATACGCAGCCTCGATGCCGGTCTCAGCTTGCCGGTAGAACAGCCCCTTGCCCGCCGCCACCGCCGCAGCGGGCTTGGCAAGAATCGAGCGGCATAGCGCCGCCACCTCGGCGTCGAGCCGCTCCATCGGCACCACCCGATTGACCAGTCCGCGCTCGCGGGCCGTCTGTGCATCGATGAAGTCGCCGGTCAGCAGCATCTCCATGGCCTGCTTGCGGGTGAGATTGCGAGAAAGCGCAACGCCGGGCGTCGCACAGAACAGACCGACATTGATGCCGGAGACGGCAAAGCGCGCCACCGACGTCGCGACCGCAAGATCGCACATCGCGACCAACTGACACCCTGCCGCCGTCGCGATACCGTGCACCCGTGCGATGACCGGCTGCGGCATGCGCTGCATCGACAGCATCACGCGCGTGCACTGATTGAACAACGTCCGGTAGTAATCGAGCGAGGGCTCCGCGCGCATCTCCTTGAGGTCGTGCCCCGCGCAGAACGCCGGGCCGGACGCCGCCAGCACCACCACACGGGCGCTGTCGTCACGAGCGATGTCGTCGAGCGCGCCTTGCAGCGCGTCGAGCATCGCTTCGGATAACGCATTGAATTGACGCGGACGATTGAGCGTGAGCGTCACCACACCGGCCAGCTCACCTTCGCCACGAGTGACGAGAACCAGCGGCTCGGGCGCCGCCGTCGCTTGCGATGACGTCATGTCGTCTCCTGTGCCGCACGTTCGCGCTGGGATGTGCCCTGCGCGCCGGCCGCTATCGATTTATCGGATCAATCGAATCTATCGAGGGCCGGCGTCCTGACGTCAGACGTCGGCGAGCACCTTCAGATGCGCCACGACACTGCGGCCGAGCGCGGAGAGGTTGTAGCCGCCTTCGAGGCAGCTCACGATACGCCCCTTCGCGTGGCGATCCGCGATGGCCTTCACTTCCTTCGTGATCCACGCGAAGTCCGCTTCGGTCAGGCCAAGACCACCGAGATCGTCCTCACGATGCGCATCGAAGCCCGCCGAGAAGAAGATCATCTCGGGACGGAATGCGTTGAGGCGTCCCAGCCAGCCGTACTCGATGGCCTCGCGCGCCGCCATGCCGGACGTGCGTGCTTCAAGCGGAATGTTGAGCATGTTCGGCGCCGGATCGTTGGCGCCGGAGAACGGATAGAACGGGTGCTGGAAGATACCGCACATCAACACGCGCTCGTCGTTGCCAAACGCAGCCTCCGTGCCGTTGCCGTGGTGCACGTCGAAGTCGACGATCGCCACGCGCGACAACCCGTGGACTTCGAGCGCATGAGCCGCCGCAATCGCCACGCTGTTGAACAGGCAAAAGCCCATCGCACGCGTGGGCGTGGCGTGGTGACCCGGCGGGCGCACACTGCAAAATGCGTTGTCGAGTTCGCCGCGAATCACCGCATCCGTCGCCGCGACCGCTGCCCCCGCTGCGCGCGTTGCCGCACGCCACGAATACGGATTGAGCAGCGTATCGGGATCGATTGGGAAGTACCCGGATTCGGGAATGTTGTCGCGGATAAAATCGATGTGATCCTGCGTATGCACGAGCCGCAGGCTGGCCTCGTCGGCCGCCGGCGCTTCACGTCGTTCGAGCAGACCGTCGATGCGACCGGCAATCAGTTGGTCCTCGATGGCGCGCAGCCGCTCGGGGCATTCCGGATGCCACTCGCCCATCTCGTGACGGACGCAATCGGGATGTGTATAGAACCCGGTAGCCATTCGTTGTGTCGCCTATCGCTTCGAATCGTTTTATTGGGACGGGCGGGGGATGCCCGCCGCGCCGTGGTCTCCACGTCCGGTAGCGGCCGGATGCGGAGCCTGACTCGCGCCGCAACGATGTGACTGACAGTCGTCAACAACACTCGCAAACGCGTGCCGATGGCCGGCATCCCCCATGAACACTGTCACGGACAGTGCACAGGCCTTAAGGTATCACAGGTGCACTCGGTTATACTGCCAAGCAGTCTCCCAGCAGACCCGTGACAGCCGGTTAGGGCCGTTCTCCCGAAATTCGGGACGGCAGGAACTGGCATGAATGGTTGGCGCTCTAGGTAATCACGCACGTCGAGTTACCTTTCGATGAGGACCGAATCAACGCAATGCGATTCGACATCGACAGGCCGCGACGAGAGCATCAACGCGACTAACGTGACGATGGCCCCAAGGGCCGCGTCGCATTCGGACTTCATACAGGCCTGACAGACAGCATGACATCACCGGTACGGATGTACGATTCACTCCCACGTTCGATGCGCGCGATCAGCGCGTTCAGCATTGCGCTGTGCATCGGCGCGTTTGCACTGACAAGCGTAAGCGCGCACGCGCAAGCCCGTGGCAAGCAAGCGGCGCAGACCGAGTTCGAGGAAGAAGTGGTGCCGCAACGCTACGCGGCCAATCCCGAGGTCGACGCATTCATCAACGACATCGTGGCGCGCGACGGCTTCGATCGTACCGAGTTGCAGAAGGTCTTCTCGCGCGTGGTGTTCTCACAGACGGCCGCACGTCTTGCTGCGCCGCCCGCCACGCCCGGCCAGAAAAACTGGACGAATTACGAGAAGCGTTTCCTCGACAACACGCGCATCAACGGCGGCGTGCGCTTCTGGAATCAGAATGCCGCAGCGCTCTCGCGTGCCGCTAAAGAATACGGTGTGCCCGAGGAGATCATCGTCGCCATCATCGGTGTCGAGACGATCTACGGGCGCAACATGGGCAACTTCCGCACCATCGATGCGCTCACTACGCTTGCGTTCGACTATCCGCCCGCGCGCAATCGTTCGGAGCGTATGGCGTTGTTCCGCAAGGAACTCGAAAACCTGCTGCTCTACGCACGTGAGCGCGGCGTCGATCCGTTCAGCATCTATGGCTCGTATGCCGGCGCGATCGGCATTCCCCAGTTCATGCCGTCGTCGATCCGGAACTTCGCGGTCGATTACAGCGGCGATGGCAAGATCAATCTGACGACGGATGTCGCCGACGCCATCGGCAGCGTCGCCAACTTCCTCAAACAGCACGGATGGCAGCCGGGACAACCGGTCGTGTGGAACATCGCCGCCGATCGCGGGAGTCAGGGGCTGGCCGAAGCGGGCGCCGATGGGCAACCCGAACCGCATTGGAAACTCGGCGACTTCATCAAGGCCGGCATGTTGATGAACGAGCCGCGCCTCGACGTGGGCTCGGCGCTGGACACGCCGGTGCTGATCGTCGATCTGCCGACACCCGGACAAGCCACGCAGTACCGCATGGGCCTCACGAACTTCTACGTGCTCACGCGTTACAACCGCAGCTTCTTCTACGCGATGTCCGTGTACGACCTGGCAGACGCCATCAAGGCAGCACGCGCGCCCTGATCGTTGGGACGCAGGCGCCGACAGTCGGCGTCGACCACCATCGGTCACCATCGACCGTCGCGCATGAAAAACGGGACCCTCGGGTCCCGTTGTCGTTTGATGCCTTGCCGCTCGACTTACGCCGGGAACACGCCCGTCGACAAGTAACGGTCACCACGATCGCAAACGACGAACACGATGGTCGCGTTCTCGACCTCATGCGCGAGATTCAGCGCGATCTGGCAGGCACCGGCAGCCGAGATGCCGCAGAAAATACCCTCTTCTGCCGCAAGGCGACGTGCCATGATTTCGGCTTCGGCGTGCGTCACCGAGACCGTACGGTCCACGCGGGCGCGGTCGAAAATCTTCGGCAGATAGGCTTCCGGCCACTTGCGAATCCCCGGAATACGCGAGCCTTCGGCCGGCTCAGCGCCGATGATCTGCACCGACTCGCTCTGCTCTTTCAGGTACTGCGAGACACCCATGATCGTGCCGGTCGTGCCCATTGCGGAGACGAAGTGCGTGATGCGGCCTTCGGTATCGCGCCAGATTTCCGGGCCGGTCGTTTCGTAGTGCGCGAGCGGGTTGTCGGGATTGGCGAACTGATCGAGGATGATGCCGCGTCCGTCGCGCTCCATCTGCTGGGCGAGGTCACGTGCGTACTCCATGCCGCCCTTGACCGGCGTCAGGATGATCTCGGCACCATAGGCGCCCATGCTCTGACGACGCTCGACGGAGAGGTCTTCCGGCATGATGAGCACCATCTTGTAGCCACGCACGGCCGCTGCCATCGCCAGCGCAATGCCCGTATTGCCCGAGGTCGCTTCGATCAGCGTGTCGCCCGGTTTGATGCGCCCGCGCTGCTCGGCGTGCTTGATCATCGACAACGCGGGACGATCCTTCACCGATCCCGCCGGGTTGTTGCCCTCTAGCTTGCCGAGAATCACGTTGTTGCGGCGGCGGATTTCGTCGTCGGGCAAACGCACCAGTTGCACCAGCGGTGTGTTGCCGATGGTGTCTTCGATAGTCTTATAGGCCATTGCGCTAAGCTTTTTTCGGTCGGGAATCGAAACATTCTAATCCACCGGCCATGACCTCGCTCAGGGTAAGGTCTCGCGGCCGGGCGTCGCTGCAGCGAACGCCCGGCGATTCGAGACGCTGGCGAGGCCTCTGACGTCAGAGCTTCGGCGCGCTGGCGCTCGCGGGTGCCTTGGCTTTCTTAGATTTCGACGACTTTTCCGGTGCAGCGCCGGCGGCAGACGCCGTCGACGGGGCAACCGCCGTACCGGGCTTGGCATCGCCGCTCGCCTTCGCGTCCTTTGCATCTTTCGACGTCTTCGATTTGCCGGACTTGGCGGCCTTGGTGTCCTGGGCACCTGCCGACGAAGCGGCGGCGGGAAGCGGTGCGCCCGGTTTGGCCTGCCCCGCCACACCGGGTGACGCCGGAGCCATCGTTGTGCCGGCAGCAGGCGTCGGCGTCGGGGTCTTCTGTGTGGACGTTGCGGGTACCGGCGCGGCTGGCGTGACAGGCTTGGCGGGCGTGGGCGGAGCCGTCGGGGCCGGCGACACAGGGGCCGCCGCAGGCTTCACCGATGACGGTGCGCTCGACGCAGGCGTCTTAGCCGACGGTGCGGGTGCTGGTGCTGGTGCTGGTGCGGCGGACGGCACCGGCTTGGCTGGCGCCGGCGACGCCGAGCCTGCGCCCTTGCCACCGATCGTCATCCCCTCCGACTGGAGCGACGAGACAGACTTGTCTCCGAGCCCCTTGACGCGTTTCGCGACGTCTGCCGCATCCTTGTACGGCCCGTGGGCGTTCCGTTCGTCGATGATGGCTTTGGACTTCACCGGCCCGATTCCCTTCAGGGTTTCCAACTGGGCCTGATCGGCGGTATTGATGTCGACGGCGGCCGTCGCGAGACCGCACAGAGCGAAAAAGGCAACCACCGCCAGCAAGAGTTTGCGCAGCATGATCTGATCCTCATTAGGTCACTCGGGCCGATACCGCCGACGCAGTCGTTCCGTCCATCGGATATCCCCGATACCGGTTTAACGCATTAGCCGTCGCCCGGATGACACCGCCCGAGAGGACGCGCCAAACAAAACGGGGAGCCGTCTGGCTCCCCGCGTACCGGGCGCCCCCGGTGAGATGCTTTGCGCCCGTGGCGCCCGCTTACCGCCGCCGACCGCTTACTGCGCCAGCAGCCAGCGCACGTAACGCGAAACGCCTTCACCGACCGTGTAGAACGGCTGCTGATAGCCGCCGGCCTGACGCAGATGTTCGACGCTCGCCTGCGTGAAGCACTGATACTTGCCGCGCAGCGCGTCCGGGAACGGGATGTACTCGACGAGCCCTTGCTTGACCATCTCGTCGAGCGACAGCGGCGCTTCACCGGCCTCCTCGCGCAACGTGTTGATCACGGCAATCGCGATGTCATTGAACGGCTGCGCGCGCCCCGCACCGAGGTTGAAGATGCCGCTGCGCTCCGGATGATCGAAGAAGTGCAGGTTCACCTTCACCACGTCTTCGACCGACACGAAGTCACGGCTTTGCGTCCCGGCAGCGTAGCCGTTGTACTCGCCGAAGAGCTTCACACGGCCATTGGCACGGAATTCGTTGAAGTTGTGGAACGCCACCGACGCCATGCGGCCCTTGTGCGCCTCGCGCGGGCCGTAGACGTTGAAGTAACGGAAGCCGGCCACCTGACTCGGCAGCTTGCCGCCCGCTTCGCGCATGGCGCGGCGCACGATCTGGTCGAACAGAAACTTCGAGTAGCCGTAGACGTTCAGCGGCTTTTCGTACTCGCGCGTCTCCACGAACGTTTCCGACGCGCCATAAGTCGCTGCCGACGAGGCATACAGGAAAGGCACGGTCTGCGTCTGACAGGCCTCGAACAACGCCCGCGTGTAGCGGAAGTTGTTCTCCATCATGTAGCGGCCATCCGTCTCCATCGTGTCGGAGCAGGCGCCCTCATGAAAAATGGCGCGCACGCGACCGAACTCCCGGCGCTGGAAGCGCGCGACGAAGTCGTTCTTGTCGAGGTAATCGCTGATCTCGCAGTCGACCAGATTACGGAATTTGTCCGCACGCGTGAGGTTGTCGACCGCCACGATGTCGGTCTCTCCGCGCTCGTTGAGGGCTTTGACGAGGTTGGCGCCGATGAAGCCCGCGGCGCCCGTCACGATGATGGTCATGTCAGCTCGGAAAAGAGTTCGGTGTAGTCGACGGTCGCGGTGCCTAGCTTGCCCACGACGATGCTGCCCGCACGATTGGCGAGCACAACGGCTTGCGGCAGCGGCAGACCGGCAGAAAGCGACGCGGCCAGCGTGGCGATCACGGTGTCGCCCGCGCCGGAGACGTCATACACTTCACGCGCCTGCGCCGGCACGTGCAGCGCACCGCTTTCGGTGAAGAGCGTCATGCCCTCCTCCGAGCGCGTGAGCAGCAGCGCTTCCAGCCCCAGCGATTCGCGCAGATTCTGTGCCCGCGACGTCAGATCGTCTTCCGAACGCCACACGCCCACGACCTGCTGCAATTCTGAGCGATTCGGCGTGAGGATCGTGGCGCCGCGATAGCGTTCGTAATCGCTGCCCTTCGGGTCGACGAGCACCGCCTTGCCTGCGGCACGCGCGGCTTCGATCATCGGCTGGACATGCGTCAAACCGCCCTTGGCATAGTCCGAGAGCAGCACGACGTCATAGCTCGTGAGCAACTGACGATACTGGTCGAGCACCGCCAGCAATACCTCACGCGCCGGCTGATTCTCGAAGTCGATACGCAGCAGTTGCTGCTGACGCGACACGATGCGCAGCTTGATGGTGGTCGCGAGATCGGCGTCGCGCGTCACGAAAGCCATCACGCCGCTGGCGTCGAGCATGTCGACCACGCGCTCGGCGGGTTCGTCCTCGCCCAGCACGCACAGCAGGCCGGCCTGGGCTCCCAGCGATGTCGCGTTGAGCGCCACGTTCGCGGCACCGCCCAAACGCTCTTCGTTGCGCTTGACGTGCACCACCGGCACCGGCGCTTCCGGCGAAATGCGATTGACGTCACCGAACCAATAGCGGTCGAGCATCACGTCGCCGACGATCAGCACCCGGGCACGGCTGAACGCCTCGCGGGGTACGCTGGGCACGCCCGGCGCCTGAACCGTACGGGTAAGCGAAGTTGCCGTCGAATTCATCCGTCGTTCCTCGAAAATCAGGCGGACTCGCCCAGACCGCGGCCGATGCCGTGGTATTCGATACCCAGTTCCTGCATGGCTTCCGGGTCGTACAGGTTACGGCCGTCGAAGATCAGCGGCAGCGACAACGCCTGCTTCACCTTGGTGAAGTCCGGGCTGCGGAAGGCCTTCCATTCCGTGACGATGACCAGCGCGTCAGCGCCCGTCAACGTGTCGTTCTGCGTGGCGCAGAACTCGATGCGGCCATGGGCCTGAGCGTCGTCGGCAAAGTCCAGCGCGACGACGCGGCGCGCTTCTTCCAGCGCCACCGGATCGTACGCACGCACGCTCGCACCACGACGTACCAGCTCCGCGATCACACGACGGCTGGGCGCTTCGCGCATATCGTCGGTGTTCGGCTTGAACGCCAGCCCCCACAGCGCGAACGTCTTACCCTTCAATTCCTCACCCAGACGCGCCACGATCTTGTCGATCAGCACCGTCTTCTGCGTTTCATTGACGGCTTCCACCGCGTTCAGAATCCGCAGCGGCAAACCGTAGTCTTCGGCGGTACGCACAAGTGCCTGCACGTCCTTCGGGAAGCACGAGCCGCCGTAGCCGCAACCGGCGTACAGGAAGTGATACCCGATGCGCGGGTCCGAGCCGATGCCCTGACGCACGTCTTCGATATCCACGCCCACGCGATCGGCCAGATTGGCCAATTCGTTCATGAACGAAATACGCGTTGCCAGCATGGCGTTGGCGGCGTACTTCGTGAATTCCGCCGAGCGAACGTCCATATACAGCGTGCGCTCGTGATTACGGTTGAACGGCGAGTACAGACGCTTCATCATCGCGCGCGCCTGCTGACCGTCGGCATCGTCATCCACGCCGATCACGATGCGATCCGGACGCATGAAGTCGTCCACCGCCGCACCTTCCTTCAGGAATTCGGGGTTCGAGACGACCGAGAACTTCACGTCTTCGCCACGCTTCGCAAGCTCTTCTGCGACCGCGGCGCTCACCTTGTCTGCCGTGCCCACCGGCACCGTCGACTTGTCCACGATCACCTTGAAGCTCTTGGCGTAACGGCCGATGTTGCGTGCTGCGGCCACGACGTATTGCAGGTCGGCCGAGCCGTCTTCATCGGGCGGCGTGCCGACCGCGATGAACTGCACGTCGCCGTGCGCCACGGAGGCCTCGACATCGGTCGAGAATTGCAGACGACCCGCTTCGCGGTTGCGTGCGATGACTTCCTGGAGGCCCGGTTCGTGAATCGGCACGCCGCCGTTGTTCAGGATCTCGATCTTGCGCGGATCGACGTCGAGACAGAACACGTCATTACCGACGTCTGCGAGACAGGCACCCGTGACAAGGCCGACGTAGCCGGAACCGATGATGGTGATCTTCATGATTTTGCGATGTTATGAAACTTATGTTGCTGCCGGCACGTCGGCACGTCGCGGCGTGTACGTCTCCCAGCCGTTACAGCCGGGGCACTGCCAATAGAAAAGTCGGGCGCGGAATCCGCACTGGTCGCAGACATAGCGCGGCAACGACTTGGTGCGCTGCGTAATCAGCTTGCCCATGAGTTGCAGGTCCGACTGCGTGTCGCCATGCGCGGTCGCCGCATGCGCTTCGAGCAAACGCGCCATGCCGGGGGCGCTCGGTGCACGATGCATCTGCTCGCGCATCAGCTTGAGCGCGGCTTCCGGGCCGTCGAGCGACAACGTCTTTTCATAGACGATTTCGAGCAGATCGTCCGACGGGTTCTTGCGCAAGGCTTCACGCAACATGGCCAGCCCTTCCGGCGCCCGGCCCAGAGCCTCGAAGGCCTTCATGACCCGCTTGGCAGCGAGCCCGAGGTACATCGGATTCTGCTCCTCGATCGTGCGCAGCACCCGCAGCGCGCCCTCGGCATCTCCGGCGGCGAGCAGCATATCGCCGCGCAGCAGCGGTGCACGCACGTTGGCCGGATTCACGGCGAGCGCGGCGTCCAGCTCACGCCCGACCGCCTCGGTATCTTTGCGTTGCAGCGCTTCCTGCGCCAGCTCGCAATGGAACTGGGCGATTTCCTTGCGGTAGGACACGGCCGGATCGAGATCCGTCAACGTTTCGGCTTCCGCCAGCGCTTTGCGCCACTCTTTCTCGATCTGATAGATCGTGAGCTTCGCATGTTGCGCTGCCTTCGCGTACGCGCCGGTCTGCAACCGGCTGAAAGCGTCTTCGGCGCGATCGAGCAGACCCGCCTTCAGGAAATCGTGACCGAGTTCGTACAGCGCATGCTCGTGATCGGCTTGCGGCAGATCATCGCGCGAGAGCAGGTTCTGATGAACTCGAATGGCGCGCTCCGTCTCGCCGCGACGGCGGAACAGACTGCCGAGTGCGAAGTGCAGTTCGGTCGTTTCGGGATCGAGCTTGGCGACTTCGATGAAGGCGTCGATGGCCTTGTCCGGCTGTTCGTTCAGCAGGAAGTTCAGACCGCGGAAGTAGGATGCCGGCAGATTGCGGCTTTCCGAGAGCAGGCTGCGCAGATCAAGTCGCGCAGCCACCCAGCCGCAGCCGAAGATCACGGGGATGGCAAGTAGCCACCAGACCTCGAATTCCATGAATGCGTGTTGTCGTTGAAACAGTCGATGAGGATGACGAGCGTCGTGCGCCGCGCCGCGTTAAACCGGCGGCAGCATCGGCGGCTGATCGCTCGCCTCGGGATCACGCTGGGCACGGGCCAGGTCGCGTCGCGTGCGACGCAGTTCAAGGCGTTGGCGCATCAGGCTCGGCAACGTCGCGAGCACGCCGATGACACCACCGACCACAAAAAATGCCAGTCCGATCATGATGAGCGGCGCTGTCCACGTATGCCCCAGGAACAGGTTCAACGTGACCTCGCCGGTGTTGGCCAGCGCGAGACACAGCAACACCACGAAGACGATCAGACGAACGATCCAAACAATCAGCTTCATGCCGAAAGGCTCCTGCGGCAGGATTGCCGTATGTTTTGCAGCTTGAGCCGGCCGCACGAGGCGTCGAAGCCCTGAACGCAACAGGCCAGCACGTGGGCGTATTGTACCGGATGTGCTCTGCGAGGCGTCGTTCCTGCAAAGTGCTTCACATTTCCGGCGATTGTCCGCACCGGCGCCTCCTTGTCGATCGTCAGATACAAAAAAAGCGCCCGAAGGCGCTTTTCTTGCGTAGTAGATCCCAAAGGGCCTTATTGGTCCGACGCCTTGTGATCAACCCGCTCTCGCAACTCCTTGCCGGGCTTGAAGTGCGGCACGAATTTCTCCGGCACCATCACTTTTTCGCCCGACTTCGGGTTGCGGCCGACGCGCGGTGGCCGACGGTTGAGCCCGAAGCTGCCGAAACCGCGGATTTCGATTCGATGACCGCGCGCAAGCGCATCGGCCATCGCGTCGAGAATCGTCTTCACCGCGAAATCGGCATCCTTGAGCACCAACTGGGGAAACCGCGCCGCCAACTGGTTGACCAATTCAGACTTGGTCATAGGCCTTGGACCTTACTGATTCTGGCTGTCCAGCTTGGCCTTGAGCAGGGCACCGAGGTTCGTGGTGCCGCTCGCTGCCGAGCTATCCGACGACATCTTGCTCATCGCTTCCTGTTGCTCGGCCGAATCCTTGGCCTTGATCGACAGGTTGATGTTGCGCGACTTGCGATCGATGTTGACGATCATTGCGTTGACGGCTTCGCCTTCCTTCAGCACGTTACGGGCATCTTCCACACGGTCGTGCGAGATTTCCGAAGCGCGCAGGTAGCCTTCCACGTCATCGCCCAGCGACACGACAGCACCCTTCGGGTCAACGGCCTTGATGGTGCCGTCAACGATCGAGCCCTTGTCGTGGATCGCCACGAAGGTGTTGAACGGATCGCCTTCGAGCTGCTTGATACCCAGCGAAATGCGTTCCTTCTCGACGTCGATGCCCAGAACCACGGCTTCGACTTCGTCGCCCTTCTTGTACTTGCGAACAGCTTCTTCGCCGGCTTCGCTCCACGACAGGTCCGACAGGTGGACCAGGCCGTCGATGCCGCCCGGCAGACCGATGAACACGCCGAAGTCGGTGATCGACTTGATTGCGCCCTTGATCTTGTCGCCCTTCTTGAAGTTGCGCGAGAAGTCATCCCACGGGTTCGGCTTGCACTGCTTCATGCCGAGGCTGATACGACGACGGTCTTCGTCGATCTCGAGCACCATGACTTCGACTTCGTCGCCCAGCTGGACAACCTTGGTCGGTGCAACGTTCTTGTTGGTCCAGTCCATTTCCGACACGTGAACCAGGCCTTCGATCCCCGATTCCACTTCGACGAATGCGCCGTAGTCGGTGATGTTGGTGACCTTGCCGAACAGGCGGGTGCCTTGCGGGTAACGGCGAGCAATGCCTTCCCACGGATCTTCGCCGAGTTGCTTGACGCCCAGCGAGACACGGCCCTTCTCTTGATCGAACTTGAGGATCTTGGCGGTGACTTCTTGGCCAACCGACAGAACTTCGCTCGGGTGACGCACACGACGCCATGCGATGTCGGTGATGTGCAGCAGGCCATCGATGCCGCCGAGGTCGACGAACGCGCCGTAATCGGTGATGTTCTTGACCACGCCCTTGACGATCGCGCCTTCCTTGAGCGTTTCGAGCAGCTTGGCGCGCTCTTCACCCTGGGTGGCTTCGATCACGGCACGGCGCGACAGCACAACGTTGTTGCGCTTGCGGTCGAGCTTGATAACCTTGAATTCGAGGGTCTTGCCTTCGTACGGGGTCGTGTCCTTGACCGGACGCGTGTCAACCAGCGAACCCGGCAGGAATGCACGGATGCCGTTGACCATCACGGTCAGACCGCCCTTGACCTTGCCGGTGATCGTACCGGTCACGAGGTCGCCCGATTCGAGGGCCTTTTCCAGTTGCAGCCACGAGGCCAGACGCTTGGCCTTGTCGCGCGACAGCACGGTGTCGCCGTAGCCGTTTTCCAGGGCGTCGATCGCCACGGAAACGAAATCGCCGGCCTGAACTTCGACCTCGCCCTGATCATTCAGGAATTCTTCGATGGGGATGTACGCTTCGGACTTGAGGCCGGCGTTGACGACCACGAAGTTGTGGTCAACCCGAACGACTTCAGCGCTGATGACTTCACCAGCACGCATGTCTTGACGGGAGAGCGACTCTTCGAAAAGCGCCGCGAAAGATTCGTTGGTCGAGGTTTGCAGGTCGGACATAAAAGTGGATTACGCCGCTGACGTCCATCTCCCGAAGGGGGGCTGACGAGAACGTGCAACGGTTGGGTTAAAGGTTAAACAAAGCCAAGCCAGGTGACTGCATGAAACACCCGGTCAGGCGCCTTGCGGGTACTGCACTTGCGCGAACCATTCGAGCACCTGAGCCACCGCCTGATCGACGTTAAGCCCCGACGTGTCGAGTACCCGCGCACCCTCTGCCGGTCTCAGCGGCGCCTCGGCACGGGTACGATCCCGCGCATCGCGCGCCTCAAGATCCAGCATGAGACTGTCTATGTTAGCAGAAAATCCTTTTTCTATCAATTGCTTATACCGCCTCTCGGCACGCGCCTGTGGCGTGGCGGTCAAAAACACCTTCAAATCGGCTTCCGGGAAGATCACCGTTCCCATGTCACGACCGTCCGCCACCAGCCCAGGCGCGGTCTTGAAACCCCGCTGGAGCGCCGTAAGCGCCTGCCGGACAGCCTTGTGCACCGCAATGCTGGACGCCCGATTGCCGATCGCTTCGGCACGGATGGCGTCGGTCACGTCCTCGCCCGCCAGCCAGATACGTTGATCGCGAAAACGCACGTCGAGCGTCTCCGCGAGGACGGCGAGGGCGCTCACGTCATCGGGGTCGATGCCATGGCGAGCACTCGCCAGCGCGGTCAACCGGTAGAGCGCGCCGCTGTCGAGGTAATGAAACCCCAGTTCGTCGGCCACCCGGTGCGCCACCGTCCCTTTACCGGACGCCGTCGGGCCATCCACCGTAATGACCGGAATCGAGTCGTCCACCACCGTCAAATCAGGCATTCCTTCGTCTCTGTCTATCCAACACATTAAAAAATAAAACTTCCCATCCAAATAATAATGATTATCATTTAGATATGGACGCTATTTGCGCCGCCGGAAGATGTGACTGCCATGCAAAGCCGCGATTATCCCTTAGCCGGCCCCGAATGGGTGCCGCCGCCCGATCCGCAAAACCCGACACCGCGCCGCGCGCAGCGCTGGATGGGGTTTGCCGGGGCGGGCACGCTCATCGCCGTCGGCTATATGGATCCGGGCAACTGGGCCACGGCGATCGCGGGTGGTGCCCGCTATGGCTACACGCTGCTGAGCGTGGTGCTGCTCTCGAGCGTCATGGCGTTGTTGTTGCAATGGTTGGCCGCGCGCGTCGGCCTGGTGACCGGACGCGATCTCGCGCAACTCTCACGTGACCAGTATAGCCGTCGCACCTCGTTGGCGTTATGGGGGCTTTGCGAGATCGCCATCATCGCCTGCGATCTCGCCGAGATCATCGGTAGCGCGGTCGCACTGCAACTGCTGTTCGGTCTGTCGTTACCGGTCGGTGTCGTGCTCGCCGGCTTCCTCGCCTTTGCCATGCTGGGTTTGCAGGGGTTCGGACAGCGCCGCCTCGAAGGCGCCGTCGCCGCCTTGATTCTGCTCACTGCCGGCTGCTTCGCCGCGCAGCTCGCACTGGCCAATCCCGATTGGGGTGCCGCGGTCTCCGGCCTGCGCCCGCGTAGCGAGATCGTCGCTCAGGCGGGCATGCTCTGGCTGGCGGTGGGGATTCTCGGGGCCACGGTCATGCCGCACAACCTGTACCTCCACTCGGCGCTGCTTCGCATGCGTGGCGAAGCGATGCCCGAACGCACGCCCGCCACGATGAACCGGGCGCTGAAGACAACCCAGTGGGACACCACGCTCTCGCTTGGCTTCGCCTTTCTCATCAACGCCGCACTGCTGATACTTGCCGCTGCCGTGTTCCACGCCAGTGGCAACACCGCGGTGGAATCGCTTGGCGACGCGCACAAGTTGCTGGCGCCGTTGCTCGGCAGTCAATGGGCGGGCGTCATGTTCGCGGTCGCCCTGCTCGCCTGCGGCCTGAACTCCACCGTGACGGCCACACTCGCCGGTCAGGTCACAATGGAAGGTTTTCTGAATCTGCGCATGAAGCCATGGCAGCGCGCGCTCATCACGCGGGGACTGGCGTTGATTCCGGCGTTGTTGATCGTCGGCCATGGTGGCGAGGCCCAGACCACGAACCTGCTGATTTTCAGTCAGGTGGTGCTCAGCCTTCAATTGCCGTTTGCGGTGATTCCGCTCGTCCGGTTTGCCGGTGATGCCAAGTTGATGGGGCAGTGGCGGGTTCGCGGCGTGCTGCTTGCCAGCGCATGGCTGATCGCCGCCGCCATCGTCCTGCTCAATGGCGTATTGCTCTGGCAAACGATGACGGGGCAGGCGTGATGGCCGTCGGCACGCGACGTCCGGGCTTGTTCGTTGGGCCTCCCCCGCCATGACAAAGGCCCGGCGTTTCATCGATCAGGGGCGCCGGCCCGCCTCGGAAGTCGGCGAACGCAGCGTTGCGAGACGCCAGAATGGTCATACGCTCGCCCTAACGGAACACGGCTGAGCAACCTCAGAAAAGAGGCGCCAGCGCGAACGACGCGGCGCCAGGAATGCACAAAGCCCGATTCAGCCCCGCGCAAGATCGCAACGGTACCGAATCGGGCCTGCCGGCACCGAGCAAATTACGAAGCGACGCGCGAAAACTCGGCGAAGTACGTCGGGAATGTCTTGGCGACGCACTTCGGATCGTTGATCGTCACCGGCACACCGCCCAGACTCACGAGCGAGAAGCACATGGCCATGCGGTGATCGTCGTAGGTGTCGATCGCCGCATTCGGCGTCAGCGCAGCGGGCGGCGTCACGCGCAGATAATCCGCGCCCTCCTCCACCGTCGCCCCGACCTTGCGAAGTTCGATGGCCATTGCAGCCAGCCGATCCGTTTCCTTAACGCGCCAGCTGGCAATATTGCGCAGCGTCGTGGTGCCGTCAGCAAAGAGCGCAGCCACGGCAATCGTCATCGCGGCATCAGGGATGTGATTGAAATCCATATCCAGCGCACGCAGCTTGCCCGAAGGGGTATCGATGCCATGCACTTCGATAGCATCGTCATGCAGCGTCACGCGCGCGCCCATCGCCGCCAGCGCGTCGACGAAGCGCACGTCGCCCTGAATACTGTCACGGCCGACACCTTCTACACGCAGCGGGCCACCACCGATCGCGCCGGCGGCCAGAAAGTACGACGCAGACGAGGCATCGCCTTCCACGCGAATCTCACCCGGGCTCCGGTACTTCGCGCCGTCCGCACCCGCCGCCGGAAGCGTGAAGCGCGACCAGCCGTCCTGACGCACGTCGATACCGAACCGGCGCAGCAGTCGCAGCGTGATGTCGATGTACGGCTTGGAAATCAATTCGCCTTCGACTTCGACGACAATCTCGCCCGTCTCCGACGGCAGCAGCGGCAACGTCAGCAACAACGCCGTCAAGAATTGGCTCGACACATCGCCGCGCACGCGAATCGGCGCCACAGGCGCCTTCACATCGGCCGGTTTAATGTGCAACGGTGGATAGCCGGCATTGCCGAGATAGTCGATCTGAGCGCCAAGCTGCCGCAGTCCGTCGACGAGATCCCCGATCGGACGCTCGTGCATACGCGCCACGCCAGACACCTCATAGTCGCCATGACTCAGCGACAACGCCGCCGTCAGCGGACGAATCGCGGTTCCTGCATTCCCCATGAACAGCTTCGCCAGCTTCACCGGAAATACACCGCCGCATCCCTCCACGATGAAGTCACGTGAATCGCCGACCTGAGTGCATTTGACGCCCAGCGCAGCGAGCGCGTCGAGCATGACCTGCGTGTCGTCCGACGCCAGCAGTTCACGCACACGCGTCGTGCCGCGCGAGAGCGCGGCGAGCAGCAGCACACGGTTCGAGATACTTTTCGAGCCGGGCAGTCGAAGCGTGCCTTCGGCGTGGCCGTACGGGCCAAGATCGAGCGTTTCCATTACTTTTCCTGTTGCTTGGCCCAGTCCGTTCGCGCCTGGCTGGTGCGGGCGAACACGGCCTCGAGACCGGCGCCATCACCGGCATCGATCAATTGACGTAGCGAGCCGAGTGTCGCGAGATAACCATCGAGCTCGGCAAGCATGGCGTCGCGATTCGCCACGCAGATGTCGCGCCACATTTCCGGATTCGACGCGGCAATGCGCGTGAAATCGCGAAAACCGCCGCCCGCGAACCCGAACTTCAGTGCGGCGTCCGGCGCGTCGAGAATTTGCGCAATCAGCGCATACGACAACACGTGAGGCAAGTGACTCACCGAGGCAAACACGCGGTCATGCTGTGTTTCGGTCATCTCGGAGACGCGCGCGCCCGTCGCTTCCCACATCGCACGCACCCGCGCGACGTCGTCGCTGCGGTTACCCGACTGAGGGCACAGCACGACGCGACGATCACGATACAGGTCCGCCTTCGCCGCATCGACGCCCGACAGTTCGGCACCGGCAATCGGGTGTCCTGGCACGAAGCGCCAGGCGTCGTCGCCGAGCGAAGAACGTGCGGCCGCTACGGCGTCCGTCTTTGTGCTGCCCGCATCGGTCACGATCGTTTGGCCGCCCAGATACGGACGGATCGCAGCAAGTAGTGCAGGCGTTTGTGCCACCGGCGCAGCCAGCAACACGATGTCGGCGCCTGCGACGGCATCCGCCATCGACGATGCCGCCCGATCGATCACGCCAAGTTCACATGCGCGAGCGAGCGACGCCTCGGTGCGTCCCACCCCCACGACTTCCTTCACGGCGCCAGCCGCTTTCAGCGCGCGCGCGAGCGAACCGCCGATCAGACCAACGCCGCAGATAACGAGCTTATTCAGACTCATGGTGTCTTTCCCCGGCGTCACGCGGAACGCGGGTACGAGCCGAGCACCTTGCAATAGGCCGCGTTCTGACGCAGCGCGTCGAGTGCCTTGGCGACATTCTCATCGTCGCGATGCCCTTCGAAGTCGACGTAGAAGTAATACTCCCAGGCACCGCTTTTGGCCGGACGCGACTCGAAGCGAGTCATGGACACACCATTGTTGGCCAGCGGTTCGAGGAGCGCGACGACGGCACCCGCGCGATTCGGCACCGAGAGAATCAGCGACGTCTGATCGCGGCCGCTCGGCGCCGCGTCCTGCGTGCCGATCACAACGAAACGCGTGCGATTGTGCGGATCGTCCTGCACGTGCGAGAACGCGATCTGCAAGCCATACTGCGTCGCCGCCGATTCACCGGCGATGGCGGCAATGGCCGGATCGGCCGCTGCCATACGCGCGGCCTCGGCGTTGCTCGACACGGCCTGACGCTCAAGCTGCGGAAAATGCGCCGTCAGCCAATGCTGGCATTGGGCCAGCGACTGCGCGTGCGAGCAGATGCGCGTCACACCGTCGAGCGTACCCGACAGGGACATCAGGTTATGGTGAATCGGCAACGCCACTTCGCCGCCAATGGTCAGGGGGCTTTGCAGCAACAGATCCAGCGTGCGCGAGACGACACCCTCGGTCGAGTTTTCGACCGGCACGACGCCGAAGTCAGCACTACCAGCTTCAACGGCACGAAACACTTCGTCCAGCGACGGGCACGGCAGCCCCTTCACGCTCTGACCGAAATAGGTCAGGGCAGCTTGCTCGCTATAAGTCCCGGCGGGGCCGAGATAGGCGACGGTCATCACCTTTTCCAGCGCGCGGCTGGCCGACATGATCTCGCGCCAGATGGACGCCAGATTATCGCCGTACAACGGGCCGTCGTTAGCTTGCTGCAAGCGGGAAATCACCTGCAATTCCCGCTCGGGCCGGAATACCGGGGCACCAAAGCGCTTCTTGACCTCACCCACTTCGAGGGCGACAGCCGCGCGTTGATTGAGCAACTTGAGTAGTTGCGCATCGATAGCATCGATTTTCTCGCGCAAAGGGCGCAGCGATGCGTTCAGATCGTCTTCCATGGAGCGTATTGTCTTCTTGCTAAGTGACATGATCAGGCAGCTCGCGGCGCACAGTCTTTCAACCGTTGCGCCGGCCGTTCGCCCTCGTCAGCCGTGGCTGCGCTCGAATTCGCGCAGATAGTCGACCAGTGCCTCGACGCCGGCAAGCGGCATTGCGTTGTAGATCGAGGCGCGCATGCCTCCCACGGACTTGTGGCCCTTGAGTTGCAGCAGGCCGCGCTCGCGAGCGCCGGCCAGGAATGTTTCGTTCAGTGCGTCGTCGTGCAGGAAGAACGGCACGTTCATCCGCGAGCGGCAATCCGGAGCGACCGACGTACGATAGAAATCGCTGCCGTCGAGGAAACCGTACAACAGCTCCGCCTTCGCCTTGTTCACCGACTCCATCGCCGCAAGGCCACCCTGGCGCTTGAGCCACTGGAACACCAGCCCCGCAATGTAGATCGCGTAAGTCGGCGGCGTGTTGTACATCGAATCGTTCTCGGCGACCGTCTTCCAGTCGAACGCGCTCGGCGTGAACGGCAACGAACGACCGAGCAGGTCGTCGCGCACGATTACCATCGTCAGCCCCGACGGCCCGATGTTCTTCTGCGCGCCACCATACATCACACCGAACTTCGACACATCCATCGGACGCGAAAGAATGTGCGACGAAACGTCGGCGACCAGCGGCACGTCCGACAGACCGACGGCCGCCAGGTCCGGCGTCCAGAAATACTCGACGCCATGGATCGTTTCATTCGTGCAGATATGGACGTAAGCCGGGTCCTTGGACAGCTTCCATTCATCGACCTGCGGCAGACGCGTAAAATTTTCCGCTTCGGTGCTGACTGCGACGTTGACGTCGCAATACTTGCGCGCTTCCTTCTGCGACTTGACCGACCACGAGCCGGTCACGACGTAGTCCGCCGTGCGACGCTCGTTCGCACGGGCACCGCCCAGCAGATTCATCGGGATGATCGCGTTCTCGGCGAGCGCCCCACCCTGCATGAAGAGGATCCGGTAGTTGTCCGGTACCGCGAGCAGCTCGCGCAGGTCGGCCTGCGCCTGCGCCAGAATGCTCATGAACTCCCGGCCGCGATGGCTCATCTCCATCACGCCCATGCCGGCACCCTGCCAGTCGAGCATTTCCTCGGCTGCCTGACGTAGAACCTCTTCAGGCAGCGCCGCCGGACCGGCGGAAAAATTGAAAGCGCGCGTCATATTGGTTTTGCAGCAGTAAAAGTGAAACGCAAGCCGACGGACATTGACCCGTGCGGCTTGCGTTTCACGTCTTGCGAGGACTCGCGATGTGCCGGGATATCCCGGCCGAGCGGCGGCGGCGGCAAAGACCCACTATACCGCCAGTTGGCCCTTACGTGCGGAGGCGGGCCGTAATTCCGGCGCAGGATGGTCGTTTCCCGGAAAATTCCGAGCAGAACCTGCCGGCAAACCCCATCAATGCAAAATGGCCGTTTGCGATCTCTCGCAAACGGCCATTATCGGTCAATCCCCGAGGGATCGGCCGAAATTTACTTCTTGGCCGGCGCCTTCGGTGCCGACTTGGCAGCCGCGGCGATTTCGGCGTCAGCTTGCTTGCTGGTCGCGTCGATCGATTGCGGCATGTACTTCTGCATCAGACCGCCAACCACTTCCTGGCCGACCTGATCCTGGACCTTGATGTACTTCTGGCCCACCGGGCTCTTGTAGAACGCCGTCAGCCCCTTGATTTCGTCGGTCGTGTAGAACTTGCCGTAGGCGTTGTACTGAGCCTGCACAGCGTCGTTCTTGAATGCGTCGGTCGTGAACACCTTCCCTGCGCCGTCAACCAGCTTCTGCACCGAGTTCTGTTGCAGCGTCGGGACGATCGCTTGCTTCTGAGCATCGGTCAACGTCTTGTTTTCGACCAGTTGACGCTCGAGCACTTGCGGCGCCAGTTGCTTGGCTTGCCCTTGAGCACCTTCACCGATGGCGGTGACGAGCTTGTTTGCGTCGATGGCTTCCAGCAGATCCTTGATGGCTGCCTTCTTGTCCGCGTCAAGCGGAGCGCTCTGCTGAGCCATTGCCATTGCCGGTGCTGCGAGCAGCAGCCACATCCACTTCTTGACGTTGCGTTGCATAGTAATAGTCACTCCAAAATTCGTCAGTTTCCACCGACGATAAATAGAT
The DNA here is from genome assembly GCF_001721285.1 of Pandoraea sp. ISTKB. Classification (NCBI taxonomy): domain Bacteria; kingdom Pseudomonadati; phylum Pseudomonadota; class Betaproteobacteria; order Burkholderiales; family Burkholderiaceae; genus Pandoraea; species Pandoraea sp. ISTKB. Next base: position 144,696 of record NZ_MAOS01000013.1, on the reverse strand, counting down.
GCATCCTCGCCTGGGCACTTCACTGCATCGGGCCAGATTCTACTGACTTTTCGGGGCAATGTACCCCTAGATTACATCGAGTTACGCCGGTATTACTCCGTGACATCCGCGTCCGGCGTCTCGTCGTCGCCCTGCGAGTCGCCGTTCTCGGCAACTTCGGCATCGGACTCAACGATACGTTGCAGACCCGAGAGTGTCGTACCTTCGTCCAGGCTGATCAGCGTCACCCCCTGCGTGGCACGACCCATTTCACGAATCTCGGAGACACGCGTACGAATCAGCACCCCGCCGGTCGTGATCAGCATGATCTCGTCATCCGGCTCGACCAGCGTTGCGGCAACCACACGGCCGTTGCGCTCGCTCGTCTGGATCGCAATCATACCCTTAGTGCCACGGCCGTGGCGGGTATATTCCGTGATCGACGTGCGTTTGCCGTAGCCGTTCTCGGTTGCCGTCAGCACCGACTGCTGCTCGTTTTCGGCGACCAGCAGCGCAATGACCGTCTGACCGTCTTCGAGCTGCATACCGCGAACACCACGCGCTTCGCGGCCCATCGGACGCACGTCGTTCTCGTCGAAGCGCACGGCCTTGCCGGCGTCGGAGAACAGCATGACGTCATGCGCCCCGTCGGTGATGGCCGCGCCGATCAGCACGTCGCCGTCATCGAGATTCACGGCGATGATGCCCTTCTTGAGCGGACGGCTGAAGGCCGCGAGCGGCGTCTTCTTGACCGTGCCCAAGCTCGTTGCCATGAACACGAAGCGATCTTCCGTGTACTCCTTGACCGGCAGCACCACGTTGATCTTCTCGCCTTCCTGCAACGGGAACATATTGACGATCGGACGGCCGCGCGAGTTCCGCGAACCTTGCGGCACTTCGTACACCTTGATCCAGTAGACACGGCCACGGTTCGAGAAGCACAGGATCGTGTCGTGCGTGTTCGCGATGAACAGCGTATCGATCCAGTCGTCGTCCTTCGTCGCCGCCGCCTGCTTGCCGCGACCGCCACGCTTTTGCGCGCGATACTCGGACAGTGGCATCGACTTGATGTAACCCGAATGCGACAGCGTCACCACCATGTCCTGCGGCGTGATGAGGTCTTCGGTATCGAGTTCGGTCGCGTTGTGTTCGATGGTCGAGCGGCGTGCATCGCCGAACTCGGCACGCACGGCGGTCAATTCTTCGCTGATGATCGCCGTCACACGCGGCGGACTGGCCAGAATGTCGAGCAGGTCGGCGATCTGCGCCATCACTTCCTTGTACTCGGAGACGATCTTGTCCTGCTCGAGACCCGTCAGGCGTTGCAGACGCATCTGCAGAATTTCCTGCGCCTGCGTTTCCGACAGGCGATACAGGCCGTCGGGCTGAACGCCGACCGCCGCATCGAGCCCTTCCGGACGATAGGCGGCCAGACCGCCCTGCGTCTCGCTGTCGGCACGCGCGAGCATCTCGCGCACGACGGACGAATCCCACGACTTCTCCATCAACGCCGCCTTCGCGATCGGCGGCGTCGGGGCTGCCTTGATGATCGCGATGAAGTCGTCGATGTTAGCGAGTGCTACCGCCAGACCTTCGAGCACATGGCCGCGTTCACGGGCACGGCGCAGTTCATAAACCGTGCGGCGAGTAATCACTTCGCGGCGATGCGCCAGGAAGTGGACCAGCATTTCACGCAGGTTCAGCAGCTTGGGCTGGCCGTCGACCAGCGCCACCATGTTCATGCCGAACGTATCCTGCAACTGCGTGTGCTTATAGAGATTGTTAAGCACAACCTCGGGCACTTCGCCGCGCTTGAGTTCGATCACGACACGCATGCCGCTCTTGTCGGATTCGTCGCGGATGTCCGAAATACCTTCCAGACGCTTTTCGTTGACGAGTTCCGCGATCCGTTCGAGCAGTGAGCGCTTGTTAACCTGATACGGCAGTTCGTCGACGATGATCGCCACACGCTGGCCGCGATCGATGTCCTCGAAGTGCGTCTTGGCACGCATCACCACGCGGCCGCGGCCGGTGCGATAGCCTTCGCGCACGCCCGAAATGCCGTAGATGATGCCGGCCGTCGGGAAGTCCGGCGCCGGAATGATCTCGATCAGCTCGTCGACGGTCGCTTCCGGATTCTTCAGGACATACAGACAGCCCTCGACGACTTCGTTGAGGTTGTGCGGCGGAATGTTGGTCGCCATACCGACGGCGATCCCCGACGAACCGTTGAGCAGCAGGTTCGGGATACGCGCCGGCAGAATGAGCGGCTCTTTTTCGCTGCCGTCGTAGTTGGGTCCGAAGTCGACGGTTTCCTTGTCGATGTCGGCGAGCAGTTCGTGACCGATCTTGGCCATACGAACTTCGGTGTATCGCATGGCGGCGGCATTGTCGCCGTCGACCGAGCCGAAGTTGCCCTGACCGTCGACGAGCATGTAGCGCAGCGAGAACGGCTGCGCCATACGAACGATGGTGTCGTATACAGAAGCGTCGCCGTGCGGGTGGTACTTACCGATGACGTCACCGACGATACGTGCCGACTTCTTATAAGCACGGTTCCAGTCGTTGTTCAGCTCGTGCATGGCGAAGAGCGCGCGGCGGTGAACCGGCTTCAGGCCGTCACGCACATCCGGCAAGGCGCGGCCGACGATCACGCTCATGGCGTAATCGAGATACGACCGCCGCATTTCTTCTTCGAGCGAAATCGGGAGAGTTTCTTTGGCGAACTGATCCATTATCCGTGTCTATCAAGCCCTAATCGCGATAGGCGGCTGCCGGCGATATGATCGTGCGATTCTAACATGCCCGTCATAGGCATCCGAAACGAGCGTGATGCGATGCACAAGAGATGTCTGGCACGCCAAAACGCCAAACAAGGGAAAGAAATGAAACGGTTGGCGAGGGGCCTCAAAAGGTGTTGCGCTCAAACCACAACTGCGCCACGACCGGCGGCAAAGCAGGGGTTTTTCTCGCGACCGTCTGAATCGCTATGGCAAAATGCCGTGGCATAAGTTAGACATTATTCGAAGTGCATGGGCCATGCTTTCGCGCACTTGCCAATGTTATACTTCGAGCGATGTAAGACTTTGGTTCTGTCGTCTAGGCTCGCAGTAAACCTGCGGTAATCTCATTTCGAGAGGAGAAATATGAATAAATTCGCTAAGCTCGCGATCGTTGCAGCTACCGCAGTGATGGCTGCTTCGGCTATGGCCCAAAACTACGTCCAGACCGCTCCGGGCCCGATCGCGGCCTCGAAGCAAGCCGTCAACGACAACTGGGTGAACGGCAGCGGCGAGTGGGTTTGGAAGAACGGCTCGGACGAACTGTGCTGGCGCGATGCCTACTGGACCCCGGCCACGGCCAATGCCAAGTGCGATGGCTCGATCATTGCACAAGTCGCTGCCCCGGCACCGGCTCCGGTCGCTCCGGTTGCTCCGGTCTCGCAAAAGGTCACGTATCAGGCTGACGCACTGTTCGACTTCGACAAGGCTATCCTGAAGCCGGCCGGCAAGCAGAAGCTGGACGACCTGGCTGGCAAGGTTCAGGCACTGAACCTCGAAGTCGTCGTCGCCACGGGCTACACCGACCGCATCGGTTCGGACAAGTACAACGACCGTCTGTCGCTGCGCCGCGCACAAGCTGTGAAGGCTTACCTGGTCAGCAAGGGCGTCGAAGCCAACCGCGTGTACACGGAAGGCAAGGGCAAGCGTAACCCGGTTACGACTGGTTGCAACCAGAAGAACCGCACGCAACTGATCAGCTGCCTGGCTCCGGATCGTCGCGTGGAAGTTGAAGTCGTCGGCACGAACAAGTAATACGGTTCACCGACAACGAAAAACCCCGCCTCGGCGGGGTTTTTTTTCGTCCGTCGTCCTTCGCCGGGCTCCGGACATGACGGACAAATGCGGTATCCGGTGACGTCAGGCTTCGCTTCCCAACTGGGGATACTGCCGCCTCACCATGAAGGACATCAACGCCTTGACCGGACGGTCACGCCACCACGAACCCGTCTCCAGCGGTTTGAACATCATGCGCGTGGCGGCTTCCACTGGCATGTACTGCTTCATGACATCGCCCGACATCGACAGGAAGGCGTCCCAGGTCATCGTCTCGAACGGCGGGGGCGATCGCCAGAAGTGGTTCAGCGGTTCGAAAGCGAACGCGATGTCCTCGTCACGCACCAGTTCACTTCGCGCCACCATCGTGCGCAGCCGGCTGATCACGCCGTGCTGCTCGACGGCGTTATACCGGTCGAAGGTCTTGCGGAAGTACCGGTAGTGACCGACCTCCTCGCTGCTCAGCTTGTGCATCATCTGCTTGAGCTCCTCGACCGGCATATACGATTCAAGGCAGCGGTAGATCATGGCCGTCTGCGTCTCGGTGACGCATCGCGACAAGGCCTCCAGCGCCAGCGAAGGCCGCATGTACTGCACGTCGCATCGGGGTTTGTAGCGCGCGAGAAACGCGTCGTAAGCCTGAGCCCAGTCGAACTCCGGCCAGACGCGTGCGATATAGTCTTTGGCAAGCCGCCCATGCTCGACTTCTTCAGGCAGCCAGGTGTCCTGAAGCCAGGTGCGCATCTCGTCGTCGTCGCCATACATCTGGTTGAGCGTGGAGACGAACTCGGGGACACTGGTTTCGATAAACGACACCGTGGCGAGGGAATAGAAGATGAACGCGTTGCTACGAACAGACGGCTCTGCTGCCATGACTCACTCTCCTATCGGCATAGGCGGTTGAACATGTCCATGGAACGTCACGCAAAGGTCACAAAGGCATAGTATAGGAATTGGCCCAATATCGCAGTGCGGCAAACCATCCATGGCCCATGCCCCGCCTCGGGATCCTTCCGGGTCGTTCAGGCTGCGTCTGCCCTGCTGCCGCCCCGCATTCCGTCCGACGCCAACCGCAAGCCATCCCGAACACAGAAACGACATGACGCAACGATACTGGCTGATGAAGTCCGAACCCGAAGAGGCGAGCATCGACGACCTCGCCAACGCCAAACAGCAGACCCTTGCGTGGACCGGCGTGCGCAACTATCAGGCGCGCAACTTCATGCGTGACGACATGCGCGTGGGCGACGGGGTGCTCTTCTATCATTCGAGCTGCGCCGTGCCGGGTATCGCCGGTCTGGCCACCGTCGCCTCCACCGCGTATCCGGATCCGACGCAGTTCGACCCAAAGAGCCCGTACTTCGATCCCAAATCCAAGCCCGAGTCGCCGCGCTGGTTACTCGTAGACGTCAAGCTCGATCGCAAGACCCGACTCGTGCCTCTGACCGAAATGCGTCAGACACCGGAGCTCGACGGCATGCTCGTGCTGGCGCGTGGCAACCGGCTTTCGATCACACCGGTCGCTCCGGAACACTGGAAGTTCATCAGCAAGCACTTACTTAGAGCATGAATTACAGGAAGGATCCCGAAAGGGAACCAAAATTGTTGCGATAGCGTCTGTATAACGTTGCCGCCCAACGCATAGCGCGTACTTACTTGCAGGCTATCGGTCGGCAACCGGTCAAACGTTCGCCATCAAGATGCGAACTCACATTCGAAAAAAGGACATAACTATGCGCAAATCTCTCGCCGCTGCTCTTCTCATTGCCACGGCCGCGAACGCGGCGTATGCCCAATCGGGTGACGAGTCGGCACGTCAGGTCTCCGGCGTGCTGGGTCTCGAAGCGAGTGCCACGAAGGAAGTCGAGCAGGACACCGTGCACATCACCATGTCGGCACAGGAGCAAGGCCCCGATGCGGCCACCGTGTCGCGCAACCTGACGCAAAAGGCGAACAAGGCGATGTCCGTCGCCAAGAGCCAGAGTGTCGTCGAAGTGCAGACCGGCAACGTGTCGCTCTATCCGTCGACCAACCGCGACGGCAAGATCACGGCGTGGCGCGGCCGCACCGAACTGCAAATGACGTCGAAGGACTTCGGCGCTGCGTCGCGTCTGGCCAGCCAGATCTCGGATCAGATGCAGATGGACGGCGTGTCGTTCTCGCTCTCGCGCGAAGCGCAGGAGAAGACGCAAGCCGAACTCACCAACCAGGCTATCCAGGCGTTCCGTAATCAGGCGCAGAACAACGCGAAGGCGTTCGGCTACAGCGGCTACACGATCCGTCAGGTGCAGGTGGGTGCAAACGCGCCGATGATGCCGCGCCCCTACGCCATGAAGGCGATGGCCATGAGCGCGAGCGCCGACGCCGCCCCGCCGATGCAACTCGAAGGCGGCAAGACGCAAGTGACCGTGACGGTCTCGGGCACGGTACAAATGAAGTAAGACGTACCGAAGGCGCGAATGCAGCGCCGATCGCAGCAATGAAAATGCCGCCTCATCGAGGCGGCATTTTTTTCATCGTTGACGTGAAGACGTCAGCGCTTCGCTCACTTGAATCGATCGCGCAAGACGTTCTTCTGCACCTTGCCCATCGTATTGCGCGGCAACTCGCTCACGACGTGCACTCGCTTGGGCACCTTGAAGTTGGCGATACGCTGCTTGAGTGCATCGATGACGGCGCGCTCGTCCGGGGCTTGCACACCTGCTCGCGGCACGATCACGGCGACGACGGCTTCGCCGAAATCCGGATGCGGCACGCCGATCACGGCAGACTCGGCCACGCCTTCCATCTCGTCGATGAAGCCTTCGATCTCCTTCGGGTAGACGTTGTAGCCGCCGGAGATGATGAGGTCCTTCGAGCGCCCGACGATATGCACATAGCCGTCTTCATCGAACTTGCCCACGTCGCCCGTCTTGAAGAACCCGTCGTCCGTAAATTCCTCGGCGGTCTTCTCCGGCATACGCCAGTATCCCGCGAACACGTTCGGCCCCTTGACCTGAATGTGGCCGATGTCACCCTGCACGCTCGGTTGCCCGTCGTCGCCGACCACACGCACCGCGACCTCCGGCAGCGGCACACCGACCGTGCCGGCACGACGTACCTTTTCCGCCTCGCCGTGATACGGATTGGAGACGAGCATCACCGTCTCCGACATGCCGTAGCGCTCCAGAATCGTATGCCCCGTACGCTCGCGGAACGCGTCGAACGTCTCACGCAACAGCGGTGCCGAGCCCGAGATGAACAGACGCACGTTGCGACACACGTCGCGATTCAGCCCAGCCTCCGCGAGCAGGCGGACGTAATACGTGGGCACCCCCATGAAGACGGTGGCGCGCGGCAACTGGTGCAGGACTTCCCGCGCATCGAACTTCGACAGCCAGATCATCTTGCTGCCCGAATACAGCGCGGCGTGGCTTGCCACGAACAACCCATGCACGTGGAAGATCGGCAGCGCGTGCAGCAGCACGTCGCCGCCTTCGCGTTCCCCCCATCCCCAGAAGGCATGCAACACCCGCGTATTGCTCGCCAGGTTGCCGTGCGAGAGCATCGCGCCCTTGCTGCGCCCCGTGGTACCCGAGGTGTAGAGAATGGCCGCGAGGTCGTCGGGCGAGCGCGGCACCGTCTCGAACGTGTCGCCGAACCACGCGGCTCGCTCCAGCAGCGAACCGGTGCGGTCATCACCGAGCGTAAAGACGTGCTTCGCGCCATGGGTGAAGGCGATCTTCGACACCCAGCCGAAGTTCGACGGGCTGCACACCACGACATCCGGCGCTGCGTTTTCGACGAAGTAGGCGATTTCGCCTTCGCGATACGCCGTATTGAGCGGCAGATAGACCAGCCCCGCGCGCAGCGTGGCGAGATACAGCAGCAGCACCTCCGGCGACTTCTCGACTTGTACCGCCACGCGGGTGCCCGGGCTCAGGTCCAGGCTCGCGAGCAGGTTGGCGATACGGGCGCTGGCCCGTTCGAGGTCGTCCCAACTGTAATAAAGCCCTTCGGGCGTCTCGATGGCGCACGCCGTTTTGTCGGCGGGAAAACGTTCGGCAAAGAGTCGGTAGAGGTTGGCGTCTTGCGTCATAAACAGAACCGGATTCAGAACAATGGATGCTTCAGGGTGAAATCGAATACAGATCGCAAATACAGACCGGAGCGCCTCAGCGTCCCCGGAAATCGGGCACACGCTTTTCCAGAAACGCGGCAACGCCTTCACGGTGATCGTGCGAGTCCCAGTACGAGAAGGCCATCTGCCACTCGGCCTCCGATAACGGCGGCGCGCTCGGCGCGAGCCGGGCGATCAGCCACTTGTTCAATTGCGCGGCGAGCGGCGCCCCGGCGGCAACGCGTCGGGCGCAAGTGTAGCCTGCTTCTTCCACCGCTTCGTCTTCGACAACGCGCGTAAGCAGCCCCTTCTCCTTCGCCTCCGCCGCACCGAACACACGACCTTCCAGCAGAATTTCGAGCGTCGTGGCGCGTCCCGCGAGCGCGAGCACCCCGCGCAACTCGCCCGGCGCCATGGGAAAGCCAAGCTTGTTGATGGGCACGCCGAAGCGCGCTCCCTGCGCAGCGATACGCAAGTCGCAATGCGCCGCAACTTCCAGCCCGCCGCCCACGCACACGCCTTCGATCAACGCCACGCTCGGATGGCGACAGCGCGCCAGGGCATCGAGCGTCGGGCCGATGACCTCGCCGTGATAGCGACGCAGCGTATCGTAGCTGCCGCGCTCCACCGGGAACTCCTCGATGTCGGCGCCCGCAGCGAAGTGACCCTGCGCACCCCGGATGACGATCGCGCGCACGCGGGTGTCGCCGTCAAGCGTCTGCACATGCGTGCGCAACGCGTGCCACATCGCCACCGAGATGGCGTTGAGTTTGCCGGGATTGGAGAGCGTCAGCGTCACCAGCCCCTCGTCAAGCAAACTGTCGTCGCGCAGAACTTCGCTCACCCGTGCCTCCATGATGGTTTCCATGCGCTCATTCAGTACACTCACTCAGTACGTTCACAGCAAACGCGTCACCGCGCGTCCGACAGCGGGTTTGCCGTCGATCAGCCGTTGCAGATTCGCGTCGAGTTCGTCCGGCTCGTAGAGATAGTTCACCATCATGCCGCACGATTGTTTCGCGCCCTTCTTCGAAAGATCGGCGTGCCAGTTGATCCGTTCGACGCGCGCGCCATTGCCGAGGTGAAAACGCGCGACCGGATCGCGGGGCTGCCCCCGCACGGTCTCGCGAGCCAGATAGTGCGCCGCCAGCGATTCGCCCAGCGTGCGTTGCAGCGTCTGCAGGCCCTTGCGCTCGGGCGAAGTCTGCAACCACGCCATCACCTGCGCGCCCGACACCTCACCCGCCAGCGACGGCTCCTGTGCCAGCAGCTTCAGACGCTTCGGTCCGAGCACTTCGGCCAGCGCTGCGGCGCTCAGTTGCCGCAGCCAGTCATTGAAGCCGGGAATCGGGGAAAGCGTCGCGAAGTTGCGCAACTTCGGGAAGTCGACATGCAACTCGTCGATCACGCGTTTGAGCAGGAAGTTGCCAAAGCTCACCCCGCGCAGCCCCGGCTGCGTGTTCGAGATCGAATAGAAGATGGCCCAGCGCACGCGGCGCAAGTCTTCGAGCGGCGCCTGCTCGTCGAGCAGCGAATGCACGTCTGCCGCCATGTCCGGTACGAACGCCACTTCGACGAAAATCAGCGGCTCGCGCGGCATGCGCGGATGGAAGAATGCGTAGCAGCGACGGTCGGAATCGAGCCGGTTGCGTAAATCCGCCCACGACGAAATTTCGTGCACGGCCTCATAGCGCATGAGCTTTTCGAGCAGCGACGCCGGCGAATCCCATGTGATCGGATGCAACTCCAGCAAGCCGACGTCGAACCACGTCGAGAAGAGGCTGCCAAGATCCTCCTCCAGCGCCGCGAGCCCCGGCAGCGCCGCCCGGTGATTCAGCATGTCCGCGCGCCAGCGCACGAGGAACGGCAGCCCGTCGGGCAACGCATTGAAGCGCTTGAGGAACCGGACCCGTTCGCTGCCGAGCGCCCCCGCCAATCCGGTGGCGGCACGTTTCACTTCCTTTGCGTCCTTACCGTCCTTGCTGTCCTTGCTGTCCTTGCTGTCCTTGCTATCCGTTGCCGACGCTGCGTCGCTCGCGCAGATATCCGCGACGACCGTGAGCAACGCCAGTTGCTCTGCGGCAGACGCCGCGCTGTAGCGCGTCATGAAGTCGCGCGCCGCCTCGTTGGCCGACGAGTCCGTCAGCCGCGCCGACAGGCACTGCGTCAACTGACGGCGCAACGCGCTCTGCGCGCGCGCCGACAGCGTCGCGGCGACGACCTTGCCGTCCGCTTTGCCGTCTTTGCCATCCTTGCCGTCTTTCGGAGAACCGCCACCGGATTTTCCGCCGCGTCCGAACCACTGTCCGAGGCGCTCGCCGAGCGACGGCTTCGCTGAGGGCACCGGCGCGCTCACCTCCGCCACGCTCTCCGGCGCACTCCTTCCGGGCAAAGAGGACGAAGCAGACGACGACGTCCCCGACGACGAACTCAGCGATACCGGCACAGACATTGCGGACATGATCGGCTCATCCTTCATGGCTTCCTCTCAAGAGATTCCGGCCCTGCCCTCACCCCATCAACTGATCCGGCAGCCACAACGACAACCCGGGCATCAGACAGATGAGCACGACGGCGACGACCATCAACACGACAAACGGCATCACGCCCCAGACGATGTCGCGCAAGGCGATATCGGGCGCGGTGTTCTTGATGACGAATATGTTGAGACCGACGGGCGGGTGAATCAACCCCAGTTCCATGACAATCGTCATGACGACCCCGAACCACACCAGATCGAACCCGGCCGCGCGCAGCGGCGGCAGAATGATCGGCGCGGTCATCAGAATGATGCTCACCGGCGGCAGGAAGAAGCCCAGCACGACCACCATCAGCAGAATGGCAGCGAGCAGCACCCAGCGCGACAGTTGCAGTCCCACGATCCACTGCGCGGCCGACTGACTGATGTGCAGATAGCTCATCACATACGAATAGAGCAGCGACATGCCGATGATGAACATGAGCATCGTCGACTCGCGCAACGTCCCCGTCAGAATCGGCGCCAGTTGGCGCGGCTTCCACATCCGGTAAATCACGGCGATGAGCGCGAGCGCCAGCAGGCCGCCCAGTCCGGCCGTCTCCGACGGCGTTGCATAACCGCCGTAGAGCGCCGCCATCACACCAATGAGCAGCGTGACGAACGGCAACACGCGCGGCAGCAGCGCCAGCTTCTCGCGCATGGTGGCGGGTGGCTCGGTCGGGAACGGCGACGGCGTGCCGTCGCGGGCGAGCGCGACCTGCGCGTTGGTGTACTCCTTGCGGTAGCGCCACGCCGCGTAGCACGAGAACAGCGCCACGAGCAGCAGCGCGGGCACGATTCCCGCGAGGAACAGACGCCCCAGCGATTGTTCGGCAGCCACCGCGTACAAGATCATCGTGATGGACGGCGGCAGCAGAATGCCCAGCGTGCCGCCCGCGGCGATGATGCCTGCGGCAAAGCCCGGCGAATAACCGCGCTGACGCATCTCGGGAATCCCGGCGCTGCCGATGGCCGAGCACGTCGCCGGACTCGACCCGGCCATGGCGGCGAACAGTCCGCAAGCGAAGACGTTGGCAATGCCCAGCCCGCCCGGGATTCGTCGCATCCATGCGTGCAGCGCAAGGTACAGATCCTGCCCCGCGCGCGATTTGCCGATGGCCGCACCCTTCAGGATGAACAGCGGAATCGACAACAAGGTGATGCTGGCCATCTCCTCGTAGACGTTCTGCGTCACCGTATCGAGCGACGACGCCGGCATGAAACCGAACATGAACGCCACCGCCACCGCCCCCAGGGCGAAGGCGATGGGCATGCCGGAGAACATGGCGACGAGCGTTGCGCCGCCATACAACAATCCGATAGTGAGCTCGCTCATGCGTGCCCTCCCGTGCGATCCGGGCCGCGATGCGCCGCGTCGTCTCCCGTTCCCCCCGTGCCCCTCGTGCCCCTCATACCCGCCGTCATCTCGCAGGCGCCAATCGCCACTTGCAGCAGCAACTGCACCGTGAGCAGCGTCATGCCGAACGCCATCAGGCCGTACGGAATCGATAGCGGCGGCCCCCATGTGGAGCTGCTCGTCTGGCCGTCGACATAGGCTTCCCAGAAGAGCGTCCAAGACTTCCACGCGAAGAAGCCGCAGAACGCCAGCGTCAGTATGTCGACGATCCAGCGCCGCACCCGATTCACACGCGGCGAGAGCAACGTGGTAATCGCCTCGATGCCGATGTGCCCGCGCAAGTGCTGCACATGCGCGGCTGACACGAAGGTCGCACCGACCAGCAGGAACACCGCCGCTTCGTCCTGCCAGTCGGTCGCGAGCTTGAGCACATGCCGCGCGAATACGCTGTAGCTGAGCACCAGCGCCGCGCCCACGAGCGCCAGCATGCACACGACCATGAGCAGACGGCTCACGCCCTGCAAGAGGGCGTCGAGCCGCCGCAGCAGGCGCGAGCGTGCCACCGCCGGCTCCGCGCTCGCGACGGCCCCGCTCATGCAGGCACCTTCTCGGCCAGCGCGAGCAGCTTCGCGCAGGTGTCCGACTTGCTCGCGTAGTCTTTCCACGCGGTACGCCGGGCAATGTCGCGCCACTTCATCACCGTCGCTTCATCGAGGTCGTAGACCTTCGCGCCGGCCTTGGTATAGACGCTGGCGATCTGCGCATCGTCGGCCTTGGCCGCCTCCGTGCCGAACGCTTCCAGCTCCGCGCCGACTTGCAGAATGACCTGCTGCTGGTCCTTCGGCAGCTTGTCGAAAATCTGCTTCGACATGAGCAGCGGTTCCAGCATGAACCAGTAGGACTTGTTGCGCCCCGTGGTCAGATGCTTGGAAACCTCTTCGAGACGGAAGGACATGAGGCTCGTGGACGACGTCATCGCCGCATCCATCGCTCCGGTCTGCATGGCCGCGTACAGCTCGTTGGATGGCAACGAAATCACGGCCGCGCCGGCTTCCTTGAGCATCATGTCCATCTCACGGCTACCGCCCCGCACCTTAAGCCCCTTGGCGTCTTCCGGTGCGACCAGCGGCTTGGCACGGCTTGCGACCCCGCCCGCCTGCCAGACCCAACTGACGATCACGATGTTCTTCTCGGCGAGCACGTCGGTGAGCACCTTGCCGATTTCGCCGTTACGCCAGGCGTTGCCTTGCGCGTAGGACGTCACCAGCCCCGGCATCAAACCGATGTTGAGCTCGCGGACTTCACCGCCCGCGTAGGGCAGCGGATAGAGGGAGAGATCGAGCGCGCCGCGTCGCAACGCAGAGAACTGCGCGTTGGTCTTCATGAGCGAACTGCCCGGGTAGACCTGAAACTTCAGCGCGCCGTTGGTGCGCTTCTCGACCTCTTGCGCAAACTTGCGACACAAACGGTCGCGGAAGTCGCCTTCGGTCAGCGTGCCGCCGGGGAACTGATGGGAAATCTTGAGCGGGCCGGTCTGCGCGAATGCGCCGCCCCACGGGCTGGCGAGTCCACCGGTCACCAGCGCCGATGCGGCGCCGAGCATGAGTTGCCGCCGCAGCGGGGAAGGGGTTGTCTCCATGGCGTCTCCTGTCACTTTTGTCAGCGATAGACCCGCGAAACCCGGTGCCTGACATCGCTCGCAACAGGGCTTCCCGAACGGCGAAACCCCGCGGCAAGTGCACCACCGGCTCGCCGGCACTGCATGTACGGATGACTGCATTGTTTTGATATGACGAGTGCGCGAGTTGCCGCTCTCGGGTTCAAATCCTATAGTCAATCCGTCACGGTGTATACAAAATGACCCTTTAAAAAATACACTTCTGGCGTTTACCCCGATCTTCAGCGGGGACATCACGCGCTACTTTGGCAACCATGCCCCCCAAACGGCCCCGTCTGACGGGATCGAAACCCGACCGAGCGAGCGAGACCGTCATGACCGTAAAACCCAAACGATCGGAAGCGCTGCGACAGGCCATCGAAGAGAAAATCGCCGTGGGCGAGTACCCGCCCGGCATGCGGCTCGACGAGGTCGAACTGGCGACCGCGTTCGGCGTGTCGCGCACGCCTTTGCGCGAGGCGCTGATCCAGTTGGCGTCGTCGGGGGTCATCGAGATACGGCCGCGTCGCGGCGCCGTCGTCTCGCAGATCGACCCGCAGCGGCTATGCGAGATGTTCGAGGTCATGGCCGAACTCGAATCGATGTGCGGACGTCTGGCGGCGCGCCGCATCACGGAAGAAGAACTGGACGAGTTACGCCGCACGCACGAAGCCAGCCGCGCGGCGGCCGAGGCGCGGGACATCGACACGTATTACGAAGTGAATGCGCATTTCCATGCGCTGATCTATCAGGCGAGCCACAACGCGTATCTTCAGGAAACCGCGTTGCAACTGCATCGCCGGTTGCGTGTGTATCGTCGGCTGCAATTGCGCGTGCGCGACCGGCCGCATCAGTCGTTTTCGGAACACGACGCCGTGTTTCGCGCGATTGAAGCCGGCAATGCAGACGCGGCCGCCGAACATTTGCGCGCTCACGTGACCGTGCAGGGCGAGCGGTTCGCCGACCTCATGGCGTCGTTGCACGCGCTGGCGCGCAAGACGGCTTGAGCAGATCGGGTCGCCTCCCCCTTACACCCTCCCCCCTGCGCTTACGCCTCAAACACCGCCAGTGCGCTCACCGATGTCGCCGAACAACGGCCCGTGCGTGGCGCGCATGACGCAGCGGCTCGCGACAATGCCATCGCGCGGCATGCTTGCCGGCGGTGCAAGGCTGCGAATCCACGCATCGACATCGCCGGCGACATTGAGGGTTTCGCCATCGTTCAGTGCTTGCGCTGCACGACTGTTATCGCCGTACCATTGCCGCATCATGTTGCGAATACGGGCAACGTAACTGGCACCGCCCTGCGAGGGCGAACGGTACAGCACGCTCGCGACGTCGCAACCGTACTCCACCAGTTGTGTCATTGCGCCCAACCAGTGATGCAACGTAGCCGTATTAACGGACCTTCCCAGTTCGAGCAGACGTGTCGCCAGCACTTCGCACAATTGTTCACCGTTGGCCCGGCGACGCGTATTGTCCTCGTCCGTCTCAATCCATGCGTGCAGCGCAGACAGCGTGTTTTCGATCAGCCCGTAACGCGGCCCGAATGTGCGATGTGTCGAGGCCCCGGCGAGCGCCATCGGTTCGTATCCATCACGCGTAATCGCATCGAGCCGACCACCGTGCGTGATGAAAAACACCTTCATTGCGTCGCCCCGCCCGGCGAGCGCCGCGTGGTGCATCGCCGTACCGCCGACCACATAATCCAGACCGCACGCCGGTCCGCTCACGCCCTCGCATGACAGCGGCTCGTTCGGATCGGCACCATGCCTGAGCAGCACGTCGAGCACAGGGGCGGGCACGCCACGCGATAGTGCGTAGATCAGCGGCGGCACACCGTCGAACGCATCGGTGGTGAGCGGGGCGCCACAGTCGAGCACGATCGACATGGCGCTCACCACGTTAGCGATGCCCGTCGCATCGGGGGCCGTACGACCGTCGAAGCAGTCGAGCAAGCCACGCACGAAAGCGTGCCCGCCTCGCGCCTCCGGAAGCCGCATGTCAGCCAGCGTCGTACCGCCGATTGCCCGGCCAATCAGAATCACCGCCCCCGTGCCGTCACCGTCCGTGCATTCGGCGGCGCACGGATCACGCCTGTCCAGCCCTTTGTCCAGCAAGTCGAGTGCCTGCCCGACATCCATCGAGTCATTCATGACCGTCATCAGCACATCGACGCAGAGGAAACCCGTGGTCGGTATCGCTTGCAGATGTGCGGCCAGCACTCCCGCAGTCCGGGTCTCCACGCCGACCGACACGAACTGATCCGCGGTCCAGGTGTTCACAGGCGAACGTAATAGCCGGTCGATCCTTTGCGCGAGCGCGCTCACGGCATCGCCGGGATGGGTGCGATTCGCGCCGCACACCGTGGCGGACGCAGACAGCTCAACGGCCCTCACGAATGGACCTGAAGGGAGACATTACGCCCTCGCTGTGCGAGTTCGTCGAGAAATTCGAGAAAATCCGCGTCGAGCCGCGCCCGATCGTGGGGCTCGCTCAGCATCGACACGAGGTATTCGTACGAGTAACGGGCCGAGCTGCCATCCAGCAGGCCGGGAAACACGTCGGGCGCAAGTCCTGCATCGAGCGCAGGCAACAGCATTCGCATCAGTTGATTGAACGATGCCAGATTCACGACCGAGCCGGGCGTGGATTCGCGAAGTGTCGCCATGAACGGCGCCAGGTCCATCGTGCCGCCACGCCACTCTTCTCGCAGATACACATGCCTGAACTCATGTGCCGGCCTGCGTGCCCATGGTTGCGGGGTCGCGGCATCCTCCCACCGGGCCGCCGCATGACCGCATTCGTGAAACAGGACGTCCGCAAAGTGATGCCCCGCGACGTTCGCCACGTGCGCGCCTTGCGCCATGAAGATGTCCTGCACGAGATGCCGCGCAACGAGAATGACCGGCACATCGTAGTGCGACTTGATCGTGGCCTGTGCCGACGAACCCATTGCCATGCCCAGCAGCGTGCCATCGACCGGGGCGCCATTCCGCGACTCGAAATCGACAATCGCCGCCATTTCCGTGAGGCGTCGAAATGTCGCCTCCAACGACGTCCGGTGCTGCATGAGCTTGTCGCGGTGCAAGGCCACGAGGAGACGCGCGTTCCCGTCGGCATACCTGTCGTCAGGCACGAAATTGCGATAAAGACGAATCAGCCGGGCATCCGGATCGTGCAGCACATGAAGCATCGCGCCGAGTTGTTGCGTCAATACTTCGCCAGCCTCGGAGAACAATCGGGTGAGTCCCGCGTCATGCCGGACCCACTTCAGGTTCAATGTGCTGCCGTTCGCCGACATCGGCCCATTCGCCCAGCCCGGACCGATGGTGCGGCTCACGACGGTGTCGATTGCCTTTTTCGTGATCATGATCTGGTCGGCCAGCCGGAAAAGAACGTCGGCATCGCTGCCCGGCATGACGCGATGCGCAACCACCGGGCCCACCGCAGGGATATCGGTCGACGGCATCGCAAATGTGTAGCTTGCATCGCCGACGAACGTCATCGCATGGACGCTGCCATCGTTCGAGAGATACTGCCCGTAGGGCGAACTGAACAGTAAGGTCACCGGCGGCTCGCCCGGGTTCGGCGTGATGTCGATCGGCATGACGACGACACCTTTGACATCGCCTCTGAAATTGACCGGCACACACGCCGGGTACGGAAACGCGCCGAGGTCTTCGCAGCTTTGCCTGAGCGTGCGACCAGAATGACATGCGGCGCGCCATTCGGTCGTCGCCTTCAGGTGGCCCGCATCGTAGTGGAACGCCCGGTCGCAAACGATCGGGACACCCCCCGGCAGCCCCATGCGCGACGCTGTCGCACTTGCCACTGCGGTGGTGACGACAGCGGGCATCGCTTGCGGGGCATAGTCGACCGTCTCGCGAAAGGTGAAGGTCGGATCGAATTGCCAACACCGGACGTTGCGTGAGAGGGCCGGTGCCATCACGTCAGACCAGCGCCCGGGAAGCGCCGGGACTTTCGACACCGATTGGCGTGCGGCGCCACACTCGCCACGCTCGCCGCGCCCGGCACGCGCTTGACCGACGCCGGACGGATGGAGGAACTCAGGGGTGAGTATTTCGCGTCGCAGCGTTTCCACGATCGTCGGGCTGCGGGTCGGCGAGCGTCGACGGGCGCCAGCGAAATCGTCGGAGAATCCCGATGCGCCGATAGAATCGACCGCATCCCGGCATTCGACGATCCTGGCTCGCGCTCCGTCGGGCGCACCGAACGCGGTGAGCGTGGCGAGAGAATTGTCGCGGGTCGTCGAGCGTTGCGACGCCCCCTGGAAATCGGGCATCCGCTGCGCGACAGGCTGCGCTTTCGTAGCCTCGTCCCCTGCGTTGGCGACACCCTGGTAAATCGCTATGCGTTCGCGCAGGTCCGTGGTGGACCCGAAACCCTGCTGTACCCCCAGCCACTGCATTCCGCCCCATCCCTTTGTCTGTCTGAAACGCACGACGTCCTGACAGGCCGATGCCTTGGCTCACATCGGTCCCGTCGACACGAAAAGCTTACCGGCAGGCAAACGGCACCACATGTAAAAATCGATCAACGACGCGAGAGGATGGCTTCGGGAATGCGCAGACCTTGCGCAGAAAAGACAACGGGCCGCCGGAGTGATCTCCGGCGGCCCGTTGTGCATTGCGGGACCGCTGATTTGTGTGAACCGCGGTGGTGATGCCAGTGACGCCGGTTATGCCGCCGATGCGGCCTGCTGGCGACGATACGACCACACCAGCATGATCACGCCTGCGATGATCATCGGCAGCGAGAGCCACTGGCCCATCGACAGACCGAACGACAGCAGGCCGAGGAAGGCATCCGGCTCGCGCGTGAATTCGGCGAGGAAGCGGAACAGACCATATCCGACGAGGAACATGCCCGAGACTGCGCCGACCGGACGCGCCCGACGCGCAAAGCACCACAGCAACACGAACAGGGCCACGCCTTCGAGCGCAAATTCGAACAACTGCGACGGGTAGCGCGGCAAGCCGTGGAACTGCGCGAACACCATCGCCATCGCGTTGTCTGCCATCGCCTGCGGATGCGCCAGCGCCCACTGGGCGTCTTCACCTGCCGCCTGCGGGAACAGCATCGCAAAGCGCGAATCGGGCGACGTCACCCGCCCCCACAACTCGCCGTTGATGAAGTTGCCCAGACGCCCTGCCGCCAGCCCCAGCGGGATCATCGGTGCAATCAGGTCGGTGCCTTCGAGCAGCGAATGCCCGCGACGGCGCGTGAACAGCCACATCGCGACGAGCACACCGAGGAAGCCGCCGTGGAACGACATGCCGCCTTCCCACACCTTGAAGATGTCCAGCGGATTCGCCAGATAGAACGACAGCTTGTAGAAGATCACATAGCCCAGACGTCCGCCGAGAATCACGCCGAGCACGCCGTAGAACAGCATGTCGTCGAGATCCTGGGCCTTCCAGCCTTGCGCCGCAATGGACGGCTGGCGCACGCGCAGGCGTCCCACCAGCAGGAAAAGAATGAAGCCGACCAGATACATCAGGCCGTACCAGCGGATAGCGAGCGGGCCGAGGTGAATCGCGACCGGGTCGAATTGAGGATGAATCAGCATGGATCAGAAGAATCGATTCGTGAACAAAAGTTCCGCCAGGGAGGAAGGGAATGCCCTTCTTCAAGCTGTCGCCGCCGTCGGTCGTGGCCGCAGGCCTTGGCGATCCGGCACGCGCCCGCAGGACTGCCGCAGGCAACGGCGCAGGCAACAGGATGGGCAGCACAATACCACGAGCACACGACGTCGCGACATGCCTGCGGGCCGTCTCCACGATTGCAATATGGATCAGGGGTCGTCGACGGCTCAGGTCTCGAGCGTCGCGCCCGGGGGCGTGTGCGCGACCCCGCGCGCGGTCTCCAGAAAGCCTTCGAGCACCGGTGTCACTTCGGCGGTGCGCCACAGCAGGCCGGTTTCGATGAGCGCGCTCGTCTCGCGCAGCGCGCGGTAGGTGACACCGGTGCGTCGCAGATGACACAGCGACTGCGGCACCAGCGCCACCCCCATGCCCGCCGACACGAGACTCACGATGGTCTGCATTTGAATCGCCTCCTGCCCCACGCGTGGCGTGAGGCCGAGCGCCGCATAGCATCCCATGATGATGTCGTAGAACGCCGGCGCCACGCGGCGCGGGAAGATGACGAGCGGTTCGTCGGCGAAATCGGCCAGACTCACCGGCGCCCCGGGGCCGCTGTGCGAGGTGTCGGTATCGGCACCGCCCTGCGCGCTGCCGCGCCCGGCGGGCAGCGCCAGCATCAACGGCTCGCGAATGATCGGCAAGTACGACAGCTCGTTGGCGTAGCGCGCGGGAACCGGCGGAATGAAAAGGCCCGCGTCGATGCGTCCGTCCATGAGCGCCTCGACCTGCACGTCGCTCGTCGCTTCGAGCAGTTGCAGGCGCACGCGCGGATACCGCTCGCCGAACTGCCGCAACAGCGGCGGCAGAATGCCGTAGTCCGCCGTCGAGACGAACCCCAGCGACAGTGTCCCGACCTCGCCGTGCGCCAGCCCTTGCGCAAGCGCGGGCAGCGCATCGGCGTCGGCCAGAATCCGCCGGACTTCGGGCAGCAGTTGCCGCCCCACGGCGGTCAGCTCAACCGAACGGTTAGTCCGCACGAACAATGGCGCGCCGAGCGACGCCTCCAGCGCCCGGATCTGCTGCGAGAGCGGCGGCTGGGTCATCGAGAGGCGTTGCGCGGCGCGCCCGAAATGGCGCTCTTCGGCCACGGCAACGAAGTATCGGAACTGACGCAGGTCCATGATATGTTTTTCGACTCAATCCGAGTCAAATAATATATTTGACAAGCATCCAAGGAAAGACGAATCTTGACGTCCGGCCGGATCGACCCGCCGTCCCGCCGTCCTGAAAGGGCGACGGTTCGACGAATGGCGCTGGAAAGCGCCGGACGGCCCCGGTTTTCCGTTGACCCCACAAGCACAAAGCGTTTCAGAGACGACCATGCCTCATTACCGTTCCCGCACCTCCACCCACGGCCGCAACATGGCCGGCGCCCGCGCCCTGTGGCGTGCCACCGGCATGACCGACGACGACTTCGGCAAGCCGATCATCGCCGTGGTGAACTCGTTCACGCAGTTCGTTCCGGGTCACGTGCACCTGCGCGATCTGGGCGCCATCGTGGCCAAGGAGATCGAAGCGGCGGGCGGCGTAGCCAAGGAATTCAACACCATCGCCGTGGACGACGGTATCGCCATGGGTCACGGCGGCATGCTGTACTCGCTGCCGTCGCGCGAACTGATCGCCGACTCGGTCGAATACATGGTCAACGCGCACTGCGCCGACGCCATGGTCTGCATCTCCAACTGCGACAAGATCACCCCGGGCATGCTCATGGCCGCCATGCGCCTGAACATTCCGGTCGTGTTCGTCTCGGGCGGCCCGATGGAAGCCGGCAAGGTCAAGAACGGCGACGGACAGGTCATCGCCAAGATCGACCTGATCGACGCCATGATCAAGGCCGCCGATCCGAAGATCAGCGACGCCGAAGTGGCCGAAGTCGAGCGCAGCGCCTGCCCGACGTGCGGTTCCTGCTCGGGCATGTTCACCGCCAACTCGATGAACTGCCTGACCGAAGCCATCGGCCTCGCGCTGCCGGGCAACGGCACGATCGTCGCCACGCATGGCTGGCGTCGCGGCCTGTTCGAGCAGGCTGGCCGTCTCGTGGTCGACCTGTGCCGTCGCTACTATCAGGAAGACGACGCTTCGGTCCTGCCGCGCAACATCGCCACCAAGGCTGCCTTCGAAAACGCCATGGCGCTCGACGTCGCCATGGGCGGCTCGACCAACACCGTGCTGCACTTGCTCGCCGCCGCGCAGGAAGCCGGCGTCGACTTCAAGATGGCCGACATCGACCGCATCTCGCGCAACGTGCCGTGCCTGTGCAAGGCCGCACCGGCAACCGACAAGTACCACATCGAAGACGTGCACCGCGCCGGCGGCATCATCGGCATTCTGGGCGAACTCGCTCGCGGCGGCCTGCTCGACACGTCGTGCGGCAACGTTCACAGCGGCACCCTCGGCAACGCCATCGCGCAGTGGGACGTCACGAACGCTGCCAACGACAAGGCGCAAACGTTCTACAGCGCCGCCCCCGGCGGTGTGCCCACGACCATCGCCTTCAGCCAGTCGTCGACGTACCCGTCGCTCGATCTGAATCGCGAAACCGGTTGCATCCGCGACAAGGAACACGCGTACACGAAGGACGGCGGTCTGGCCGTGCTCTACGGCAACCTTGCCGAGAAGGGCTGTATCGTGAAGACGGCTGGCGTGGACGAAGCGCAATGGGTCTTCACCGGCCGTGCGCGCGTGTTCGAAAGCCAGGACGACGCCGTCGAAGGCATTCTGGGCGACAAGGTCCAGCCGGGCGACGTGGTCGTGATCCGCTACGAAGGGCCGAAGGGCGGTCCGGGCATGCAGGAAATGCTGTACCCGACGTCGTACCTGAAGTCGAAGGGTCTGGGCAAGACCTGCGCCCTGTTCACGGACGGCCGCTTCTCGGGCGGTTCGTCGGGCCTCGTGATCGGTCACGCGTCGCCGGAAGCGGCCGAAGGCGGCACCATCGGTCTGGTGGAAGACGGCGACGTGATCGAGATCGACATCACGCAGCGCAAGATGCATCTGGCCGTCCCGGACGAGGAACTCGCCCGCCGCCGCGCCGCCATGGAAGCCCGTGGCGACGACGCATGGCAGCCGATCGGCCGCGAACGCGTGGTCTCGCAGGCCCTGCAAGCCTACGCCGCGCTGGCCACCTCGGCCGACCGTGGCGCCGTGCGCGATCTGTCCCAACTGAAGCTGGGCAAGCGCGGATAATTCCACCGATACCGTCAGTTCGGTCATCGGTCGGATCGGGAGGGGCACGCACCTGTGCTCCTCCCGTGCAACAAGACAGCAATGGCATGAAGCGGTACGCCGGAAGATCGGCCGTACCGTCGGCAGGACAGCGTGATACAACAACGCCTATGTGCGACGCTGCGACAGCCCGTGGCGTGGCGCATCCCCACAGGAGAGAGACGTCATGGCATTCAACCGTCGTTCGCGCAACGTCACGCAAGGCGTGGCCCGCTCGCCCAACCGCTCGATGTACTACGCGCTGGGCTACAAGGAAGAAGACTTCGACAATCCGATGATCGGCGTGGCCAACGGCCATTCGACGATCACCCCGTGCAACGCGGGGTTGCAGCGTCTGACCGACGCCGCAGTGGACGCCATCAAGACCCACCAGGCCAACCCGCAGACCTTCGGCACCCCGACCATCTCCGACGGCATGTCGATGGGCACGGAAGGCATGAAGTACTCGCTCGTCTCGCGTGAAGTCATCGCCGACTGTATCGAGACGGCCGTGCAGGGCCAATGGATGGACGGCGTGGTCGTCATCGGCGGCTGCGACAAGAACATGCCGGGCGGCATGATTGCGCTGGCACGCATCAACGTGCCGGGCATCTATGTCTACGGCGGCACGATCAAGCCGGGCAACTGGAAGGGCAAGGATCTCACCATCGTCTCCTCGTTCGAGGCCGTGGGCGAATTCACCGCCGGGCGCATGACCGAAGCCGACTTCAAGGGCATCGAGAAGAACGCCTGCCCGTCGACCGGCTCGTGCGGCGGCATGTACACGGCCAACACGATGAGTTCGTCGTTCGAGGCGCTGGGCATGTCCCTGCTCTACTCGTCGACGATGGCCAACCCCGATCAGGAGAAAGTCGACTCGGCCGCCGAATCGGCCCGCGTGCTGATCGAAGCCGTCAAGCAGGACCTCAAGCCGCGTGACATCATCACGCGCAAGTCCATCGAGAATGCCGTGGCGCTGATCATGGCCACAGGCGGTTCGACCAACGCCGTGCTGCACTATCTCGCCATCGCGCATGCGGCCGACGTCGAGTGGAGCATCGAGGACTTCGAACGCATTCGTGCGCGCGTGCCGGTCATCTGCGACCTGAAGCCGTCGGGCAAGTACGTCGCGACCGACCTGCACAAGGCCGGCGGCATTCCGCAAGTGCTCAAGATTCTGCTCGACGCGGGCCTGCTGCATGGCGACTGCATGACCATCACCGGCCGCACCATCGCCGAAGAGCTGAAGGAGGTGCCGTCGGTGCCGCGCGCCGATCAGCACGTGATCTTCCCCATCGACCGTGCGCTCTACAAGGAAGGCCACCTCGCCATTCTCAAGGGCAATCTGGCGGAAGACGGCGCCGTCGCCAAGATCACCGGGCTCAAGAATCCCGTCATCACCGGCCCGGCGCGCGTGTTCGACGACGAGCAGAGCGCGATGGAAGCGATTCTCAGCGACAAGATTCAGGCGGGCGACATTCTGGTGCTGCGCTACCTGGGACCGAAGGGAGGGCCTGGCATGCCGGAAATGCTCGCACCGACGTCCGCGATCATCGGCAAGGGGCTCGGCGAGTCAGTCGGCTTCATCACGGACGGCCGCTTCTCGGGCGGCACCTGGGGCATGGTCGTCGGGCACGTGGCGCCGGAGGCGTTCGTGGGTGGCACCATCGCGCTGGTGCACGAAGGCGACTCGATTACCATCGATGCCCACAAGCTGCTGTTGCAACTGAATGTGGCCGACGATGAACTCGCGCGCCGTCGTGCCGCGTGGAAGGCGCCCGCACCGCGCTACACCCGCGGTGTTCTGGCCAAGTACGCCGCACTCGCCCAACCGGCCAACAAGGGCGGTGCCACGGGCTGACGACTGGCCCACATGACGGATCCCCGTCAGGCGACCTCCCGGCCGCCCGGCGGCGGACTACGGCGCGCTTCGCTCACCCGGCGAACGCGCCGTTTTTTCATGCGCCGCCATGCGTCTTCATGACACGCCGAAGCGCGGGTTCGCCGCCGTATAATGGCGCGTCGATGCGCCTGCCCGGCACCATCAGGCCGTTACCCTGTCGCCCCATCCTTCGGGGACGACTGCGGACGCGCCCCTCCGGCAGCCTCGCATCGCGAATCCATCAAAGGTCATGGGTCGGGGAGTACCAAATGAAGGGATTGACCGGCGTTTGTGCCGGCGCGATGTTGAGTGTCTGGCTGACGCTCGCCACTGGCGCGGCCTTCGCGCAAGGCGACACGACGTCCGCCCCCGTGTCCGACGTGCCCGATGCACGTGCGATGGAGACGCTTGCCCGCGCCCGCAACTGCATGACGTGCCACGCGGCCGACAGAACGCTGCTCGCACCGTCATACCGCGACATCGCGAAACGCTACGCCGGACAGCCGGGCGCAGCCGAGGCGCTCGCACGCTCGATTTCCGACGGTAGTCAGGGGAAGTGGGGAAAGATTCCGATGCCGGCGAGCCTGCAACTCGCCCCGGGTGAGGCCAATCGGCTCGCGCAGTGGATTCTTGGAATGGCGCGCCCGTCACGCTCCTAGACCGGACGGCAGGAACCCCAACGGGCGACAGCGCCAGACGTTGGCCTCATACGCCAGGGCGAAGCAAGTCCCCGCCTGCGAAACTGCACATCACCCTTGCGAGCGCACCTGCTTCGCGACCTCTTCGATCACCGCCTGACGGATGCGATCCGGCAGTTGCGCCTGCAAGGCGTCGGCGACCTGCTTGCCGATCAGTTGCACGAGCCACGACGTCTGATCGATCAACGCGTCGTGGCAGCGACGCTCCACCATCGTCGTGATCTCGTCGGCCAGTTGCAGCGTGAGCCGGGCGCTCACGCGCTCGGCAAAGACCGCCACATCGGCCGGCACGCCTTTTTCCGTCGCTTGTACCACCGCTTCGGCAGGCGCATCGGCCGTGTCCAGCTGCGGCGCCCCTTCGCCCGGCGCGAGCACTTCGGTCAGCGTGGGAATGCCGGGATCGTTGCGCTCGGGCTCGTTCGTCACGGTCAACCTCGTTGGTCGTAGTTGTTCAGGGTGTAGCCCCGGTCACGGTAGAAACGATAACGCTCGCGAGCCCCGGACAAGTCTTCCGGGGTGTCGCCGATGATCTCCACAACACGCTCGAACCGGGCGAAGTGCGTGGGCACGCTGCCCGCCAGATTCAGCAGGACCTGATGGTGCTGGGCCTCCTCGTCGGGCGCAGCCAGCACGACCGGCGTCTTTGCGGCGAGCGGATCGCGGGTAAAGCAGTGCGGCACGAATTCCAGCGGCGAAAACGTCCACAGCGCCTGATCGAACGCGCGCAGCACGTCGGGTTCGCCAACGACCACGAGCGTCTGCCCGGCCCCGTAGACCTTGCGCGCGAACCGGCACGCGTATTCGAGCCGGTTCGCCACATGCGTGTGAAAGTCGACGCGGGTCACCGGGCTTCGCGATCGATCAGGAACTGCGTGAGCAACGGCACCGGACGGCCCGTCGCCCCCTTGGCCGCGCCACTCTTCCACGCGGTACCGGCGATATCCAGGTGCGCCCACTCGTACTTCTCGGTGAAGCGCGCCAGGAAGCAAGCCGCCGTCACGCTACCGGCCGGACGCCCGCCGATGTTCGCCACGTCGGCGAAATTCGACTTGAGCTGCTCCTGATACTCGTCTTCGACCGGCAGACGCCAGGCGGTGTCGCCCGTCGTACGGCCGGCGGCCAGCAGTTCGTCGGCGAGGGCGTCGCTCTTCGAGAACAACCCCGAATTCACGTGGCCCAGTGCGATGATGCACGCGCCCGTGAGCGTGGCGACGTCGATCACCGCTGCCGGCTTGAAGCGCTCGGCGTAGGTCAGGGCATCGCACAGGATCAGACGGCCTTCGGCGTCGGTATTGAGTACCTCGATGGTCTGACCGGACATGCTGGTCACGACATCGCCCGGCTTGGTCGCCTGACCGCTCGGCATGTTCTCCGTGGCCGGCACGATGGCGACGACGTTGAGCTTGAGGCCCATCTCGGCGACCGCGCGGATCGTGCCGAGCACCGAGCCCGCGCCGCACATGTCGTACTTCATCTCGTCCATGCCCTCGCCCGGCTTGAGCGAGATGCCGCCCGTGTCGAAGGTCACGCCCTTGCCCACGAGCACGATCGGGGCTTGCTTGGCGCTGCCCCCTTCATACTTGAGGACGATGAACTGCGGCGGCTCGACCGAGCCACGGGCGACCGACAGGAACGACCCCATCTTGAGCGCCTCGATCTGCTTCGGCCCGAGGATTTCCGACTTGAGCTTGAATTCGCGGGCGAGCTTGCGGGCGGTGTCGGCCAGATACGTCGGCGTGCACACGTTGCCCGGCAGGTTGCCGAGATCCTTGGTGAGCGTCATGCCGTTGGCGATGGCTTCGCCGTGCTTGGCGGCCAGCTTGGCGGCCTTCAGATCGTCCGGAGCGACCGAGAAGACGACCTTGCGCAGCGCCGTGTTGGCGGGCTCGGCCTTGCTCTTCATCTGGGTGAAGCGGTAGGTGGCATCGCGCAGCGCGATCACCGAGGCGCGCACGGCCCAGGCGGTGTCCTGCGTGAGCACCTTGGCTTGCGGCAGGGTCCAGAGTGCGTCCGTGGCGCGCGAGGCGAGCACGGCGCGAACGGCGGCGCGGGTGGCTTCGTTGAAGTGCTTCTGCGAGAGCTGGTCTTCACGGCCCAGACCGACGAACAGCACACGTGCCGGGCTCCAGCCGGCGACTTCGTGCAGCATGAGCGTGCTGCCGAGCTTGCCGTCGAGTTCGCCACGCTTGACCATTCGGGCGAGCAGGCCCTTGCTCGCGGCGTCGAGCGCCTTGGCGAGTCCTGCGAGCGGCTGCTGCTCGAACACGCCAACCACCAGACATTCGGTCTTTGCGTTGGCGAGACCGGCTTGGCCCGCCTTGGTCGAATCGAAGGCTTTTGTGCTAAAGTCCATCGCGCTTTCCTCGGGTAAAATTCGTACGAGCCGCAATTATCCGCTTTTTTCCGCGCTCGCCCAACCGCGAGAGCACCCCAACCGTCATCACATGATTTTTCAGCGTTCCCTGCAGCGCGAGCTGAACTACACCGCCGGGGCCGTCTTCATGGTGCTGATCACCGTCATGCTCACCACCATGATGATCCGCATCCTGGGCTTCGCCGCGTCGGGGAAAGCCGATCCGCGCGATGTGCTCGTGCTCATCGGCCTGGCCGTGATCGGCTACCTCGCCGTCATTCTGATCGTGACGTTGTTCGTCTCGATCCTGTTCGTCCTCACCCGTTGGTACCGCGACTCGGAAATGGTCGTGTGGTTCGCCTCGGGCCTGTCGATCACCGACTTCGTCAAACCGGTACTGCGCTTTGCCGCGCCCTATCTGGCTGTCGTGACGTTCTGCGCACTGGTGGCGTGGCCGTGGGCGAACCAGCAGATCTCGCTGCTCGAAGCGCGTTTCGCCCAGCGGGACGACGTTTCGATGATCTCGCCGGGCCAGTTCCGCGAGAGCGCCGCGAGCCATCGCGTGTTCTTCGTCGAGACGGTCTCCCCCGACGCCACGAAGGTCCACAACGTCTTCGTCTCCGGCACGGAAAACGGCAAGGTCAACGTCGTCGTCTCGAAAGACGGTCACATCGAGACGGCCAAGGACGGCAACCGCTACATCGTGCTGGAAAAAGGCCGCCGCTACGACGGCGTACCAGGACAGCCCGACTACCGCGTGATGGAGTTCGAGCGCTACGGCGTGAAGATCGACAATCCGACGGCGGCCGATCCGGACAATACGCCGACCAAGGGCGTGCCGACGGCCCGCCTGTTCCGTGAAATCCAGAACCCCATCTTCCGTGGCGAAATCGTCTGGCGCATCGGCCTGCCGTTGCTGGCACTCTCGCTGGTCCTGCTCGCGGTACCGCTCGCCTATCAGAACCCGCGTCACGGTCGAACCGTCAACCTGGTCATGGCCGTGCTGATTTATCTGGCGTACACCAACCTGTTGAGCCTGTCGCAGGCATGGGTGGCGCAGGAGCGCCTGCCGCTGGCCGTGGGCGTGTGGCTGCTGCACGCGCTGGCACTGGCCATCATCGTGCTGCTTTACCTGCGCCGCGTGCGCTTCCGTGGCCTGTTCGGTCGTCGCCGCAATCATGGCGCCGGCGCGGCGCGTGCCTCGGGAGGTGCCCGATGATGCGCGTCTACGAGAAGTACTTTGCCCGTCAGATCTATCTGGCGTTCCTGTTCGTGCTGCTGGCGTTCGTCGGCCTGTTCGTCTTCTTCGATCTGGTCAGCGAACTCGGTGACGTCGGCCGGGGCGGCTACCGCTTCCAGCATGCGCTGGCTTACGTGCTGCTGTTCGCCCCGCAGCGCATGTACGAAATCATTCCGGTCGCCTCGCTGATCGCCGCCATCTACGTCTGCGCGCAGCTGGCCGGTAATTCGGAATTCACGATCTTCCGCGTGTCGGGATTGTCGACGGGGCAGGCGCTGCGCTCGCTGCTCAAGATCGGGTTCCCGGTGGTACTCGTGACCTTCGTCATCGGCGAGTACATCGCGCCGAGCGCCGAACAACTGGCACAGAAGATCCGCCTCGAAGCCCTCGGGAGTTCGGTCTCGGCGGGCTTCCGTTCGGGTGTCTGGGTGAAAGACACCATCGATCAGGACGGTCAGCGCGTGACCCGCTTCATCAACGTCGGCACGCTCAATCCGGACAACACCATCGCCAACGTGCGCATCTACGAGTTCGACGACAAGTTGCGGCTCGACAGCGTACGGCTGGCCAAGCTCGGCCAGTTCGATGCCCCGAATTACTGGAAACTGACGGACGTATCCGAGACGGTCTTCACCGCGACGACCGACGCCACGACCAGCACCGACCCGCTACGCGCCCTCGTGCAGAGCAAGCAGGTGCACATCGACACGGTGCAGATGCGCTCGGAACTCACGCCGCAGATCCTGTCGGTGCTGATGGTCTCGCCCGACAACATGGCGATCGGCAGTCTGTACCGCTACATCGGCCACCTGAAGGAAAACCAGCAGAACACCGACCGCTACAACCTCGCGCTATGGCAGAAGCTGCTGTACCCGTTCGCGGTCTTCGTGATGATGGCGCTGGCGCTGCCGTTCGCCTATCTGCATGCGCGCGCCGGGGCCATCGGCCTGAAGGTGTTCGGCGGCATCATGCTCGGCATGAGCTTCCAGTTGCTCAACAACCTGTTCTCGCATCTCGGTTTGCTCAATACCTGGCCGGCGTGGTTCACAGCGGCCTTGCCATCGCTGCTCTATCTGGTGCTCGCCATCGGGGCGTTGCGCTGGGTCGACAAGCATTGAGGTGACGACGATGCACGGCAAGCCCGGTGTCGTTCTCTTCGCCCACGGTTCGCGCGATCCGCGTTGGGCCGAGCCGTTCGAGCGCCTGCGCGACCAGTTGGTCGCGCAGCGCCCCGACGCCAACGTCAGCCTCGCGTTTCTCGAACTGATGACGCCCAGTCTGGCCGATGCCGTCGACGCACTCGTCGCGCAAGGCAGCGTCGACATTACCGTCGTGCCCGTCTTTCTCGGTCAGGGCGGCCACGTCCGGCGCGATCTGCCGGTGCTCGTCGACGCCTGCCGCACCGCACACCCGGGCGTCACGCTGCGCGTGAGCGCTGCCATCGGCGAAGACGCCGCCGTGATTCAAGCGCTCGCCAATTACTGCGCGGGCGAACTGGATCGTCGCTGAGCGCAGACCGCTCCGCCTTTCGCGCCACATCCGCCCGCTCCGCACCACCTCCCTACCGCCCCCCCTCCCCTCCGCGCCACCGCCCCTTCCGTCGTCGCGTTGCCGTTCGTTGTGTCGTCGCGCCGCGTGCTCGCATGCATGTACCGGGCACCCTCCCAATCGTTTGCACTGCACGGCTTTGACCACAATCTGCAAGTTGCGGGGGGGGCTCCCCCGACAGACTTTCGCCGTACGCCCCGTGCACATGCCCCCTGGCGCAGTCCGGTCACACACGCTGTACCGCGGGCCTTTTTCGTCGACGAAAGTTCCGATATGCCCGCCACCCTACCCAACGCACTGACGACACACACCTTCGCGCCGAATCGTCTGGACAGACTGGACGGCCTCAATAACGCCACGAGCCACTACGCGCGTCACGACATTGTCCGATTCGATGCTCTCTCGACTCAGGCGTGCACGATGCTCGACGAATCCCCCGAAGCGCAGCCTGCGCTGGGGCTGATGCTTCGACTGACCGAGCAGGGTATTTCCATCGAAGACCTCGCAGCACTTGACGACGACGTCATCGAGGGGTTCATGAATGCCTTCGACGAGAATCCCCGGCTTGGCGCCAGCCTGGTCGACATGCTGCCCGCGCGACTCGCCCG
The DNA here is from genome assembly GCF_001721285.1 of Pandoraea sp. ISTKB. Lineage (NCBI taxonomy): Bacteria > Pseudomonadati > Pseudomonadota > Betaproteobacteria > Burkholderiales > Burkholderiaceae > Pandoraea > Pandoraea sp. ISTKB. Next base: position 114,045 of record NZ_MAOS01000013.1, on the reverse strand, counting down.
GCGCTCCCCGTCGGAGAGCGTGGCTGACGTTTGCCGAAAGCTCCTCGGCGCGGCAAACCGACGTGATCTCGAACGGTCGCTGTCTCGCTCGGCGCTTCCGGCGCCGGAAGTCTGCCGGTTCGGCACCGCCTGGAAGCGCTACTTTTGCGACTGGCGCACATCGATCGTCGAGGCGTGGAGCGACTTCCTTCTGCTGGGAAGCGGCATTCGCGCCTCACACGTCGAGGCGACGATCCCCCATCCGGCGGCAACGTTTGCCGATACATGCTCGCGACGCGAGCCAGAAGCACGCGCCGCTCGTAAAACTGACCTCTCAGCCGCAGCGCCCTCCTATCGCGGTCGCCACGCAGGCAACGCTCGACACCATTGCCGCCGATGGCGCACTGGCGAGTGCAAGCAGCGACACCCCGTCGCGAATTTCACAGTATCGCGAATGGTTATCGGGGACGAGTGCCACCGGCGTCGAGCAGGGAATGCAGGCATTCCGGCAGCAATGTGCTTCCGCGCACCGAACGTTGCCGGGACATTCAAGCACCGTTTCCCTGACGGACGTCAAGAATGTCGTCCATCTGGAATCGCTCAGACTTGCCTTGTCGAAAGCCATCCCGCAAGTCAAACCGACCATACGAACCTTTCTCGTCAATCAGTTGGAACGCACCGGCATTCGTAGCGCGAATCCAGATCAGATCTATGTCCAGGCCGACGCGCGTGGGCTGATGTCCATTGTCGATGTCGTGCTCAACGCCACTGCGTATCCGGGCACCCCGAGCCATCTGTCCATGCCGATACTGGCGAAAGGCCCCGACGGCGCATTTCGAACGTTCAGGAAGTCTAAATCGACAACGGGTAACCGACGGAGGTTTCGACATGCAGGCAAACGCAGCAGGAGCACTGGCGGCATCGATGCCACGTGCCGGGTTTGGCGAGACGTCCATCGAGACGCCCCCCCATCGCATCGTTGCAGACGTAGCACGTTTCGAGACACTATCGACGGCGGCCTGCACGATGCTCGGCGAGTCACCGGAAGCCAGCACGGCGGTGGGCCTTCTGCTACGGCTTGCCGCGCACAACGTCCCGGTCGACGACCTCGCCGCCTTGAACGACGACCTGATCGAACGGATTGCCGACACGTTCGGTGACGATCCGTCGCGGGCGACCTACCTTCTCGACAGGCTCCCCGGCGAACTCGCCGGACGAAGGCCGGAGACGCCCGTAGCGGAAGTCTGTGAAGCCCTGCTCGACGAGATCGTCCAGCCCGCCCCCAAACCGTTCGAAGCATGCGAGACAACGTCTCCCCCGGAAACGCCCGGCTTCGGTCGTGCATGGTGGCGCTACTTTCGCGACTGGCGTACGTCGATCGTCGAGGCTTGGCGCGACTTTCTTTTGCTGGGTAGCGGGGCGCGTGCCGATGATCGCGGCATCACGCCGACGAGTACGTCGTACGGCTCGCACAACGTGCCCGCATTGGATTTCACCCGCAGCGGAAAGACAGGGTACTTGCTGGGGTTACTGTTCTTGTCGTCAGGATGTCATCAACAGCGCCCGGGCCGTCCCGACCGACTACCGCTCACATTCGCCGCATCCGGTGAGTCGATCACTGGCGACGCCGCCCTCGATGTCCCCGACGACATCGCCACGATGCCCGCAGCCGACCAGACGATGCTCGACCGTATCGGACAGATGCTCTCCGACTCGGCCCACTTCGCGACAGAACTCTCACCGAACAAGTTCGCAGCGACGCGACGCGCGAGCGCATCGTCAGCCTGTTCGACGGCGCACCCGACAATGCCACGTGGTACAACGCGCCGAGCATCGACATGCAAGGCGTGCGCGACACCACGTCGGTCGACACCTTCACCGCCATCGCATCGGCCTATGAGTCGCAGCACAATCACCCTGCGCCCTTGACCGTGAAGTCCGAGTACCGCCCGGTGCTCAACTTGATGGACAAGTTCTCGAAAGTCGACCTGGCTTTGGGGCTCGGCAGTTGGGCACTTCCGTTCGCGCGTCCCATCAGTCTGGCCTACTCGGTCGTCGACGCCGGCGTCGGCGCCATCGGCATGGGCGTCGGCTTGGCAACCCACGACAGCGCACTGTTCAAACAAGGATGGGAGAACTCCTTGTCCGCGATCGGGGCGCAAGGCATCGCAGCCTCACGTTTCAAGGTGATGTTGTTTCTGCGCGGAGACGCCCGCTACAAGTATTTCGTATCGCAGGCCCCACGCGCCGAAGACGCGCTGATCCTCGGCCTGCACCGCGTGGACGGCAGGTTCTACGCCGCCATCGACTCAGACACGCGCGCCTACCTCTCACTGGATAGCAAGACCGGCTTCTTCCGCATGGCGCCGGAATCCGCCTCGGAAGCGATCAAGGAAGACGCCCCCCTCCTGCGCCGTTCGCAATCGGGGCGCTGGCATGTCGTGACCCAGGCGGATTTTGCGGCCCCCGAGTTGGAAGACCCGGACACCGCCTGGCGCATCGATCAGGGCTTTCGCGCCCGCTTCGACGAATTACGCGACATGCGCGATCCGGTCTTCGAGAGCGCGCGGCACGCCGTGACAAGCGTCGACACGTCGGGCAATTCCATTCCGTTGCCATGGCAACTGCGCCTGTTGAAGCTCGACTTCGTCGATCTTTCCGTCACGGACGCCGAAACCCTCGGCAAGCTCGCCGGGCGCATCGACTATCTGCAAAACGTGCTGGATGCGGCCGAGGCGTTCGTGATCAGCCCGCTACCCGACGAGGCAACGCGCCTTGGGGCGCTCTACGAACCTATCACGCAGCGCGCACGGGTTTATCTCGGGCATGTGCGTAACGGGCTGTTGCGGGCGTGCCCACTGATCAACCGGAACTTGCCGGTGGAGACGGCGGTAAATGTCTTCAACCGCGCGGCAGCAATGCCGCCATCCGCCACGGATCGGCTTATGCAGGATCTCAGCCAACTGGGACGTATCAAGCTTAAGTATTTGCCCCAGCGCTCCCTGTCTCTGGGCATCGAGACACTCGACACACTCTTCAACGGCGCCCAGAACACCGAGCGCGCCTTCGAAATGACGGCCGGAACCCACACGCTCATGATGGGGCGGCACCTTCTCACCGACGCCGCGGCGCAGTACTACTTTCTTGATCCTGCGCTCGGCCTCGTTTCGCACTCGGACAGCCGGACGATCATCGAAGTTGTGCGCGCGCATCTGAATGCCATGGCGGGTCCGTACGAATTGGTCAGGGAAGGCGGGGTTTATGCCATCGGGACGAAGGAAATCGACCTGTCCTTCCTGGCAAATGTGAAGCTATCTCGTGACTTCAACGATGTGGCGCCGGTACGCGTCGCCCTCCGACTTTGACTTTCACGGTAACTCAGCGCAACACTTCACAGGAGTTCTTGTTATGCAAATCGGTCAGGCCCTCTTGCCATGGAACGCGCCGAGCTTCCATGCGGCCCCTATAACGGCATTGACGCCCGTACCAGCAAACGCGGCGAGGCCAGACGTCAGCGACCTCGTAACGGATTTCACTGCACTCAAGCAGATCCCCCAGGAGGCGTCTGAGCTATCGAAGCCTGAAGACAGCGACAACGGTTTTGCGTTTCCCGACTGGATCACCAGCCTGACGGACATCTACGAGCGGAATTTCTTCATGTTTCACTGCGCCCTCACCGACCTGAAGCACGGGCCCGACCGCACACCTCTGCACGAACAGGAAACGTTGTCGCGCATCATGAAGCACCTCGATGCGTTGTCATCGCAGGCTGGGGTCACAGCAGCGCTGCGAAGCCTGATCGATGCGGTCAATCAGCGCGGACGCGGCGTGTCCGTCGAGGACGTCGTCGACAGGCTGATGACGCGCAAAGGCGCGCGCAACATTCAACGATCGATGGATCGTGCGAGGGCATCTGCGGAATCTTCGGATTCGAAAGAGGAGCTCTCGATTACCGAGCTCATCGCCGATGTCGGCATCACGTTGGGACTTTCAGGGCTGATCGTCATGCCGGGCGATCCGGTCACGAAAACGCTCGCAGCCATTGCACTGGCAATTCAAAGCTACCGTTGGACCGATATGTACGACGCGCACCGAAATTTGCGCGAAATGTACGGTGTCGAGCACCCGAACCGTGGCATTGCCGCCGTTCGTATGCCGAACGTTGGTTGAGTGTGCTTTAGGTGCGTTTTAGGTGCGCTTTGGGTGCGCCTTGAACCCGCTTACGCGGCCGCCGACACCGGCGGTTGCGTGTCGGCTTGCGCCTGAAGTTCGGGTTGCGCCAACACGTCGGCAAACGCCTCGCCGACCAGTATCACGCTCGGTTGCGAGCTGTCGAACCACGAGACGGCAACGCCGTCGCGCAAGTCGGCGAGCGTCATGCCGATGCGGCGCTCACGCGATGTCGTCACTGACTCGACGATCGCCACCGGCGTGCCCGGCGACTTGCCCGCCTCGATCAGTTCCGAAGCAATGCGGGCCGCGGCATCGCGCCCCATGTAATAGACGAGCGAATCGGCCGAGGCGTCCTGCGCGATCTCCGGCGAGCCGGGCGCCCGGCTTTGCGTGACGAACGCCACGCTGCGCGACACACCGCGCAGGGTCAGCGAACGTCCGAGCGAAGCGGCACTGGCGAGCGCCGCCGTGATGCCCGGCACGACCTCGACCTCGATCCCTGCGGCTTCAAGCGCGCGCAGTTCTTCGTCTGCCCGACCGAACAGCATGGGATCGCCGCCTTTCAGGCGCACGACCAGCGCGTGCGTACGGGCGTGATCGATCAGTTGCTTGTTGATGAATTGCTGCGCGCTGGAGAGCTTGCCGCAGCGTTTGCCCACGGCGACGAGCTTCGCCTGCGGGCACAGCGCGAGCATTTCCGGTTCGACCAGCGCGTCGTGAAGTACCACGTCCGCTTGTGCCAGCAGACGTGCGCCGCGCAACGTGATCAGGTCGGCGGCACCCGGACCAGCGCCCACCAGATAGACTTTGCCCGGTCGTTGAACCGGTTGCGATTGGGGTGCGTGCGTCGTCGTCATGATGCTGCCGTCGTTTCGTGGGTCCGTCGATTTTCTTTGCCGACACCGGTGCGTTTAAGCGCACCGTGTGCCGTGCCAATGCAAGACTACGTGGGCGAGGCGACCGGAATCAGGCCGCCAGCGCACGAATCATACCGGCTGCCACCGTGTGGTGGGTTGCTTCGTCGATCAGCACGAAGGCACCCGTGGCCGGGTTGGCATCGTACGTGTCGGCCGCCACCGGCTTTTGCAAGCTCAATTGCACGCGTCCGATATCGTTCATGGCGAGCGTCGTCTTGTCCGTGCCGTGCGAGAGCGTGCTGACGTCGAGCACCGTGTCCACGCTGCCGATCTTCACGTATACCGTGCTGGTCGCTTGCTTGAGCAGGTACTTGCGTTGCGGCGCGAGCGCGTCTTCGTCGAACCAGCAGACGTCTGCGGAGAGCTTGCGCGACGGCTCCAGCGCGGAGTCCGCGCCCACGAAGGTATCGCCGCGCGACACGTCCACGTCTTCCGTCAGACGAATCGTCACGCACTGACCGGCGAACGCCTCTTCGATCTGGCCGCGCGGGCCGACGATTTCCGCGACGGTGGCCGTGCGGCCCGCGGGCAGCACGCGCAACGATTGCCCCACGCGCACCGAACCCGATTCCACGCGGCCCATGTAGCCACGGAAGTCGTCGGCATGCGAGCCGTCCTGACGCGCAACCAGTTGCACCGGGAAGCGCAGCTCACCGCCCGTCTGCGCGACCGGCAGCGATTCGAGCATGTCGAGCAGCGGTTCGTCCTGGTACCACGGCATGCGCTCGCTCGCGTACACGATGTTGTCGCCCTTGAGCGCCGAGACCGGCACGAAGCGAACGTCCTGCAAACCGAGGCGCTGCGCCAGTTCGAGGTACGCCGCGCGAATGTTGTCGAACGCCGTCTCGCTGTAGTCGATCAGGTCCATCTTGTTGATGGCGACGATCACGTGCTGCAAACCCAGCAACTTGACGATCGCGCTGTGACGCTTGGTCTGCGCGAGCAGCTCGGTGCGCCCGTCGACTTCGGTCACGCGTGTGGCATCGACCAGAATGATGGCGGCGTGCGCCGTCGATGCGCCCGTGACCATGTTGCGCGTGTACTGCTCGTGGCCCGGCGTGTCGGCAATGATGAACTTGCGGCGCGCCGTCGTGAAATAGCGGTAGGCGACGTCGATGGTAATGCCCTGCTCGCGTTCGGCTTCGAGGCCGTCGGTCAGCAGCGAGAAGTCGATGTCTTCGCCGGCGGTGCGCTTGTGCTTGGCGCGTGCGAGGGCGGAGAGCTGGTCGGTCAGCACCGACTTGCTGTCGTACAGCAGACGGCCGATCAACGTGCTCTTGCCGTCGTCGACGCTGCCTGCCGTGATGAAACGCAGCACGCCGAGGTCTTCCTGGTGCGGGGTGAGGCTCATGATCTTTTCAACTCGATGGCTTGGCTCCCGAGCGGCGCGGTGTGTCGCTCAACGAGCCGGTGTGTCTTAACGTGGATCTGATCGCGGTGCGTGCCGGCGAATCAGAAATACCCTTGCTTCTTGCGCTGTTCCATCGCCGCCTCGGACGTCTGATCGTCCATGCGGGTGGCGCCACGCTCGGTGATGTCCGTCACGGCCGTCTCGGCGATGATCTCCACCGGGCTCGCGGCAACGCTGGCCACCGGGCACGTGCAGCTGATGTCGCCCACGGTACGGAAGCGCACCTGCGCCAGTTCGCTCGTCTCGCCGTCCTGCTTCGGCGTGAGCGGCGTGACCGGCACGAGCAGCCCGTTGCGACGCACGATTTCACGCTCGTGCGAGTAATAGATCGACGGCAGGTCGAGGTTCTCGCGAGCGATGTATTGCCACACGTCCAGCTCGGTCCAGTTCGAGATCGGGAACACGCGCAGGTGCTCGCCCTTGTGCAGACGGGCGTTGAACAGGTGCCACAGTTCCGGGCGCTGCGCCTTCGGGTCCCACTGACCGAATTCGTCGCGGAACGAGAAGATGCGCTCCTTGGCACGCGCCTTTTCTTCGTCGCGACGGGCGCCGCCGATCATGGCGTCGTAACCGTATTCGTCAATGGTTTCCAGCAGCGTGACGGCCTGTGCGGCGTTGCGCGAATCGTTTTCGCGACGCAGGCGCACCGTGCCGCGCGCGATCGAGTCTTCGACGTGACCGACGACCAGTTCGGCGCCGAGCGCTTCGGCGTGACGATCACGGAACTCGATCACTTCCGGATAGTTGTGGCCGGTGTCGATATGCACGAGCGGGAACGGCAGTTGGGTCTTGCGGCCCGGGCCAAGACCGAACGCCTTGAGCGCCAGGTGCAGCACCACGACCGAATCCTTGCCGCCCGAGAAAAGCAACGCAGGCTTACGGCACTCCGCCACGACCTCGCGCAGGATGTACATCGATTCGGCTTCGAGCCAGTCCAGATGATCCATTCGCGAGCCATTGGCCTGCGCAACTTCGTGCATCGCACCCATAGTGTTCCCTTCCTTGACGATTCCGAGTGATTCCGAATTTTTCGAGAGTCTTGTTGCCCGATGTGCGTCAGTGCTGTCTGTCCGTCACATCGTCTTCTATCTTGTTGCCCGGCATTCCGGTCGATCAGTTCGACTGCACCGACACCGGGATCTTGCTCAGGTTGCTCGCGTGCAGCCCGCATTCCTTGCTGTCGCGCGACTCCCACCACCAGCGCCCTGCCCGGCTGTCTTCGCCGGGGCGAATCGCGCGGGTGCACGGCTCGCAGCCGATGCTCGGATAGCCGCGCGCGTGCAGCGGGTTGACCGGCACGTCGCGCGCGGTCAGGTAAGCCCACACTTGCGCTTCGGTCCAGTCAAACAGCGGGTTGTACTTGGCGATGCCACGGGCGTCGTCCTGTTCCGCGAAGGCCAGTTCGCCGCGGGTGACCGATTGCTCGCGACGCTGGCCGGTGAGCCAGGCGTCGGCGTCGGCGAGGGCACGACCCAGCGGCTCGACCTTGCGGATCTGGCAGCACGCCTTGCGCAGATCGACGCTCTCGTAGAACGCGTTCGCGCCATGTTCGGTGACGTACTGTTCGACGGCATCGGCGTGCGGCGCGTATTGCACGACGTCGTAGCCGTAGCGCGCCTTGATCTTGTCGATCATGCCGACCGTCTCCTCGTGCAGACGACCGGTGTTCAGCGTGAAGACGGTGATCGGCAGTTGCTGACGCAGGATGACGTGCGTGATGAGCATGTCTTCGGCGGCGAGGCTGCTCGCGAACTTCACATTGCGGTGCGAACCAGCGATGCGGGCGAGTCGCTCAGCCAGCACGGCTTCCATTTCGTCGAGCAACGCCATGTCCTGATGCTCGGCATCGGCCACGCCCGACGGTACGGCTGCCGGGGTGGGTTCCCAGCGGGATTCGTTTCGCATGTCGCGAACTCCTTGTTTTATGTGGGGTGTCAGCCGACCAGCTTGACTGCCGCGAGCGTGAGCGTCGCCGCCAGCGCCGCGCGCACGATGCGCTCGGGCAGATGGCGGGTGAGCTTCGCGCCCAGCCAGATCCCGGGCAGGGAGCCGATCAACAGACTGCCGAGCAATGCCCAGTGCACCGTCTCGAGCCAGATATGACCCAACGCGGCAATGGCCGTGAGCGGCACCGCGTAGGCGATATCGGTACCGGCGACTTCGGCCGGTTCCAACTGCGGATACAACATCAGGATCAGCGTCGCGCCCACGGCGCCTGCGCCAATCGAGGAAATCGTGACCAGCACGCCGATGACCGCGCCGACGATCACTGTCGCCACCGCCTGCGAGCGCCCCGTCAATTGCCAGTTCGGATGGGCGCGCAGCACCGCGAGCAGCTTGGCGCGAAAGAGCAGCGAGAGCACCGTGAGCAGTACCGACGCCGCAATCGTCAGCTTGATGACGTGCAGCGCCGCCTCGTCGATACCGCCCAGGCGCTTCAGGAACAGAATGGTGACCAGCGCCGCCGGCAGCGCGCCGAGCGTGAGCCGACGCACGATGTGCCATTTCACGTGGCCGTGCGAGCGGTGCGCGACCGTCCCGAAACTCTTGGTGATCGCGGCAAACGCCAGATCCGTTCCCACGGCGACAGGCGCGGCATAGCCCAGCAGGAGCGTGAGCAAGGGCGTCATCAGTGAGCCGCCGCCTACACCGGTCAGGCCGACCAGCAGGCCGACGCCAAATCCGGAAAGGGGTTCAAGCCACAGCGACATGAATGACGTTCCTGGTGGGTCCTAAATGCCTGAAAGGAATAACGTTATCGAAACAGTGGCACCCACTGTAATGAAAAGGCTATATACTTCAAACGAATTAAAAATTGTTTGTATATTTTCTAAAGTTATACAAATGAACCTGCACCAGTTTCGTTTCGTGCGCGAGGCCGTCCGCCAGAACTTCAACCTGACGGAAGCCGCAAAAGCGCTCTTCACCTCCCAACCGGGTGTTTCCAAGGCCATCATCGAGCTTGAAGAAGAGCTCGGCGTGGACATCTTTGCCCGTCATGGGAAGCGCATCCGTAACCTGACGGAACCCGGGCGCATCATCTTCGAGTCCGTCGAGCGGATTCTGATGGAGGTGGAAAGCCTCAAGCGGATCGGCAAGGACTACGCCGCGCAGGATCAGGGCAGCCTGACCATCGCCACCACGCACACGCAGGCGCGCTACTCGCTGCCGCACGCCGTGGCCGAGTTCAAGAAGCGCTATCCGAAGGTGCGTCTGTCGATTCTGCAAGGCAGCCCGACGCAGATCGCCGAGATGGTGCTCCACGATCAGGCCGATCTGGCGATCGCCACCGAAGCCATCGCCGGCTATAAGGATCTGGTGTCGCTGCCCTGCTATCAGTGGCAGCACGTGGCGGTGGTGCCGCCCGATCACCCGCTACTGCAATTGCCGTCGGTGGGCATCGAGGATCTGGCCAAGTACCCGCTGATTACTTATGACCCGCAGTTCGCCGGACGCGCCAAGATCGATCAGGCGTTCTCGCTGCGTCATATGCAGCCGGACATCGTGCTCGAAGCCATCGACGCGGACGTCATCAAGACTTATGTCGAGCTGGGACTGGGCGTGGGGATTCTGGCGGGGGTGGCATTCGACCCGGAGCGCGACCGCAATCTCCGGGCCATTCAGGTCGGTCACCTCTTCGGCACCAATGTGACGCGCGTCGCGCTCAAGCAAGGCGCTTATCTGCGCGGCTATGTCTTCACGATGGTTGAACTGCTTTCACCCATCCTTACCCGCAAGCTGGTAGAACAGGCGTTGCGCGGCGAGCACGAGAGCTACGAGCTTTGAAGTATTCCGGATGCCGCCAGCGGTGCTCAATTCTCGGGCACCGCTGGCGGCATCCGGTCGTCAATACGCCGAAACACACTTTCCCGGCGACATCTCCGAGACGTATTTTTTCCGGCTGGTCGAACGCTGACGGTGCGGTATGCTTATGCGATTCGACCAAAAGGAGACCTCATGCGCTCAACGCTTCGCGGCATTCGCCTGTCGGGCCTGCTGCTCACTCTGACCCTGACCGGTGTGGCGACGGCCGCACGCGCCGACCTGACCGTCGGCATCGACCTGTCGTCGACGGGACCGGCGGCGGCCATCGGTATTGCCAGCAAGAACGCCATGCAACTCTGGCCCGATCAGATCGGCGGGCAGAAGGTGCATTACGTCTTTCTCGACGACGCCTCGGATCCGGGCACGGCGGTGAAGAACACGCGCAAGTTGATCAGCGAGAACAAGGTCGACGTCATCGTCGGGCCGAACATCACCCCGAGCGCGCTGGCGATGCTCGATCCGATTTCCGAGGCGGAAACGCCGATGATCACGTTGATCGGCTCGGCAGTCGCCGTGGAGCCTCAGGACGCGAAACGTCGCTGGGCGTTCAAGATGGCCGCGAACGATTCGGCGATGGCCGACGTGATGACGCGCTATATGGCGAACCACGGCATCAAGACGGTGGGTTTCATCGGGTTTGCCGATGCCTATGGCGATAGCTGGCTGAAGGAATTCACGAAGTTTGCGGAGTTGCGCAAGCTGAAGATCGTGGCGCAGGAGCGCTTTAATCGCACCGATACGAGCGTCACCGGGCAAGCCCTGAAGCTGATGTCGGCCAAACCGGACGCCATTCTGGTTGCCGGTTCCGGCACCCCGGCGGCCCTGCCGCAGCGCACGCTTCAGGAGCGCGGCTATACCGGCAAGATTTATCAGACGCACGGTATCGCGACCTACGACTTCGTTCGTGTGGGCGGCAAGGATGTCGAGGGCACGTTGTTCCCGACGCAGCCGGGCGTGGTCGCCAAGACCTTGCCGGCGGGACATCCGGCACGCACGGCAGCGTTGGCGTTCACGAAGAAGTACGAAGCCAAGTACGGCACGGATACCGTGACCCAGTTCGCGGCCGATGCCTATGGCGTGTGGGATCTGCTCAACGATGCCGTGCCGCGTGCAGCGAAGGTGGCGGCGCCGGGCACCCCGGCGTTCCGCGTAGCGTTGCGCGACGCGCTGGAGTCGACGCATAACCTGGCGATTCCCAACGGCATCATGAACCTGAGCCCGCAGGATCACGTGGGGCTGGACCAGCGGGCTGGCGTGATGGGACAGATCAAGAACGGCAAGTTCGTGTTCGTCTCTGACTGATCATTGGGCGTCTGCCATTGCCGTCGCCGGGCGAGCCGAGAGGCACTTGGCGACGGAGAAGAAAAGCGCATGCGGCGGGCTTGTGGCCGGGGCAAATTTCGGTCATAATCTCGCCTTCGTCCGGTGAACCATCAGGTTTTTCGAACGACTCACGCTGCGACACCGTTCGGTGCCCGCACATCCGCCCAGGTGGTGAAATTGGTAGACGCAGGGGACTCAAAATCCCCCGCCGCAAGGCGTGCCGGTTCGATTCCGGCCCTGGGCACCAGATACACTTGCAAGAAAATTCAGTAGAATTCGAGAACCCGCGACAGATAACGTCTTCGCGGGTTTTTTGCTTCCCAATCCGTTCGCCGACATGCATCGGGATGTGTTGACATCCGGGGGCACGTCGGGGCACTTTAGGGGGCACTTGCTAGGAAATCGGATTCTCATCAAGAAAATGCCCCCAATGAGGTCGTGATGCCCATCACTGACATTGCCGCGCGCAACGCAGCTCCCCGCGAGAAGACTTACCGTCTTGCTGACAGCGGGGGCATGTACCTCGAAGTATCCCCAACGGGGGGAAAATACTGGCGGCTCAAGTACCGGTTCAACGGAAAGGAAAAACGTCTCGCACTGGGCGTCTATCCGACGGTCGGATTGGCCGCAGCACGCAAGAAGCGGGACATCGCGCGGGAGCAATTGGCGGCGGGGATCGATCCAGGGGAAAAGAAAAAGATCGACAAGCGGACAGCCCGATTGAACGCGGATAACTCGTTCGAGGTTGTTGCACGAGAATGGCTGGAAGAGCGCAAGACGGTCGTACAGATCAACCAGCACGAGAAGACTCTAGCCAGACTTGAGCACGACGTCTTCCCGTGGCTCGGCAAACGCCCTATCACCGAGATTGATGCCCCCGAAATTCTGGTGGTACTCAAACGGATCGACAGTCGAGGAGCTCGATATTCTGCGCACCGGGTGCGCAGCGAAATCAGCCGAGTTTTCCGATACGCGATCAAAGAGGGAAAGGCAAAGGGCGATCCGGCAAGAGACCTGGTCGGGGCCATTCCGCCCTCAGTTGAAACTCACTTCGCCGCCATTACCGAGCCTGCCAAAGTCGCAGAAATGCTCAGGGCTTTCGATGGTTTCTCGGGGACATTCCCCGTCCTTTGCGCACTCAGGCTGGCCCCGATGCTATTCGTACGCCCCGGCGAACTTCGTCAAGCTGAGTGGACGCAGTTCGATCTAGACAAGGGGGAGTGGCGCTATCTGATTACTAAGACGAAGACAGAGCACTTGGTCCCGCTTGCATCACAAGTGGTAGCCATTCTGCGAGAACTGCACGCACTGACTGGTCAGGGACGGTATGTCTTTCCTGGTGCCCGCTCAGCACTGCGCCCAATGAGTGAGGCGGCGATCAATGCCGCGCTTCGGCGATTAGGTTACGACACGCGTACGGAAATAACCGGTCACGGTTTTCGCGCAATGGCACGAACGATTCTGCACGAAGAATTGGAGCAAAAACCGGAGGTGATTGAGCATCAGTTGGCGCATGTAGTACCAGACAACCTCGGCTCAGCTTACAACCGAACCAAGTTCATCAAGGAACGTCGCGCCATGATGCAGCAGTGGGCCGACTATCTTGATCGGCTAAAAGCAGGCGCTCAAGTTATCCCCATCGGCGCAGCAGCTGGGGCTGGCCAAGGCTGAAAGCAACGAACCGATGGAAGACGAACGCACTTAGCGCGATATGCGCTCGGCACACGCCCTCTTGACGGTGGCAGTGCCGACACCGAACTCCTCGGCCGTCATCCGGATGCTAGCGCCCCGCTCCACCCGCCATGCCTTGATTGCCGCGTAGTCATGTGATCGCGCGCGGCCCTTGTACTTCCCTTCTGCTTTCGCAATCGCAACGCCGCGTCGTTGCATTTCGGCACGGTTCAGATAATCAGCCTCACCCTGCGCGGCCATGAACGCCAACACTGCGTCGCGCGTTGCTTTCTCAATAGCGCACTTGGCGTTCCCATCAAAAACCATTCCGTTGAGCGTGCATTCGACACGGACGCCAAAGTCCATCAATCGACGCATCGTGCGGTGCAACTCGTCGTATCTTCGGCTAATGCGGTCGAGCCAGCGCACGATAAGAATACCGCCGTGGCGTAAATCATGTTCGACTTTGCGCCACTCGCCCCGCGCGTCAGGGGCCACGTGGTAACCGCTCACACCCTCATCGATGAAAACGTCCTTGTCGTGCACACCGTGGGCTTTGGCGTCGTCGTACTGGCTCGCTGACGACTGACCGTCCGTTGTTGAAATCCGGCCGTAATAGAGCTTGCGCATGGCATCTAATGGATCATTAGAGTTAGTGGCTCAATTATAACATGGCTCATTTTTACGGTTAATTCTATTGATCCAACTGGCGGCGCCCACATGGTTGGCTCATTACGGTGTACCGAAATGAGCCAGCATTGCTGGCGAGTGATGTGTACGACCACCCCTCAGAAATTTCGATGCAAGTCTTTCGATTTTTAGGCATCAGCAATTTAGATTTTTGATGTGTTTTTTCGACAATTTACGCACGTTGCTTTACCATAAAACAGCAGGCATATTTTTTTAATTTCTGGAGGCTAAGTGATTAACGTTCATCAGCGCTTCAATTCAGTAGGGCATGGCACGTTCTTCAATGGGTTCGCGTTTGAGATGGGGCGTGTAAATGAATTTAGCTGGATTTACGACTGTGGCTCAAAGAGAACGACGCGCCTCGACCAAGAGATCACACGTTTTGATGAGTGCTGGCAAGCACCTGAAGAGATCGACCTTTTAGTTCTTTCTCATTTTGACGACGATCACGTAAATGGAGTTGAACGCCTGTTGAAATCGAGAAAGGTTCGGAATCTCGCGCTGCCGTACATGGACATCGGTCAAAGGTTAGCTTGTGCAGCAGCGATTGACTCGGATTCGAGCTCTGCTTCTACGGCATCTCTCCAACTCGATCCGGTGGCTTGGCTGCATGCGCACGGCCTTGCTGACCAAGTCACTACCGTGCTCATGGTGCAAGGTGGGACTCGTGACGACGACGACCCTCCGATTGACGCGCCTCCTGCCCCTTTGCCTAGCTCCCCAACCGCAGACGAGCCTTTTCAAAATGAGAAAGGGCACTCCAGTGAGCGAGCTCACGGCCCGCGACATCCACTCATGAATGCTCACGGCACGTCCATTGCGACTGGACCTCAACTGCTAACTCACAAGCACACGAGGTCCGTGGGGGCGCTTGGCTTACCGCTTGAACTGATGTTTTTCAATGCAACACAGCCTGACCTTTTTCGTCATGATGCGACTGGCATGTCTGTTGCCCGTCGATCTCACTGCGAAATTTCTGTTGTTCAATCCGAAGTCGACAAAATATCACGTAGCTACGGACTATATGATTTGAGTCGAAAACCACGCAAAGGATGGCGTGATGCACTGAGAGCCGTCTACGTGAAACACTTTGGAAATTCTAGTCAGCAGCGCAACAATATCTCGCTTTGTTTACTCGTGCGCCCATATGCAATCAGAATCGGATATTTCGCAGTTGCCGAAAATTTCGACGAGCACCATTTTTTTTATGACGGGAAAATCTTAAATACAAACAAGGCTGGCACTTTACTATTGGGTGATCTTCGCATCGATGCCGGAACTCTTGAGGAGATGACAGCACATTTTGGATTGACTCGTTGGGCCAGCATCGGCACGGTCCAAGTTCCTCATCATGGTTCAAAGCACTCTTGGGAAAGTGGGGCCGCCGCGGCTTTTTCTGCCGAACTATTTGTTCATTGCATCCCAGATTCCTCCTCTCACCACCCGCATAAGAGCGTGGAAGACGACTTGAACTCAGTTGCTACCGTTTTGCGGGCGGACTACAGGACGAGTGTAGTTATAAATTATTGGTACATACCTTAGCAGCCCATTCAACTCGTCGTTAAGGCAATTGATCAGAGGTGGCCTCGCTCATTCGGACAGTCTTCTGAGATTTTTAAGTGAAGCGTCAGGGGCAGTCATGCTGCCGATTTGATCGCAGGATGCGACGCGAAGTATGCCCAATAGACGTGGTGGATTACGTGATAAGCCACTACGGATTGACGATGAGGCGGGCCTGCAGGCTGGTCAAGCAACCACGCAGCGTGCAGTATTACCAAAGCGTGAAGGCCCCTCGGCCAGCGCTGCGTGCACGCATGCGAGAGCTTGCCTATACGCGGGTGCGTTATGGCTACCGGCCTGTACACATACTGCTACGGCGCGAAGGCCGGCAATTGGGCCGGGATCAGGCATATCGGCTGTACTGCGAAGAGCAACTGCAGTTGCGCTCAAAACTGCCCAAGCGACGCAAGATGGTCGTCACCCGTGTGCAGAAGATTGTGCCAGGCAAACCGAACGACGCCTGGAGTATGGATTTCGTCGCAGACCAACCCGCAGACGGGTTGAAGTTCCGTACATTAACGATCGTGGACGTTTTTACGAAAGAAGCACTGGCCATCGAAGTCGGACAGCGGTTGAGGGGCGAACATGTGGTGTCGGCACTTAGTCGTATCGCTGCCAGGCGCGGCGCTCCGCGACATATTTTCGTGGACAACGGCAGCGAATTTTCCGGGCGTTTGCTCGACATGTGGGCGTATCACCACAAGTCCCGAATTGACTTCAGTCGCCCGGGAAAGCCAACGGACAATTGCCACATCGAGACGTTTAACGGGTCATTCCGTGACGAACGTATGAACTTGCATCGGTTCGAGACGCTGGACGAAGCGAAAGCGATCATCGAAGCGTGGCGCCAGGACTATAACGAGAGTCTGCCTCACTCAGCTCTAAAAAGAGCTGGCACCGGCCGAATTCGCCCGACAGTTGGTGTTTTTGCCTGGGTCACCTTGATCCGCAACGCCGAAAAACTCGCTCTGCATTTGGTCCGGAAAACCCAAGCGGATCAAAATGATCAAGGCGCCCCGGGCGGCGTAGCTGCGGTAGATGTTTTGGTAGCGACCTTCTTCCCAGCAGGCTTTTTCGCCGGAGTATTACCTGACGCCAGAAACGATTCGCAGCTCAGGACGAGTTCTCGGCCGTAAGCCTTAGATGCGTCCCGTACAGCAGTGCGACTCACCGCCAGTAACATATAAGTAGCGTGTGCCGCAGCAACAATCAGAACTACGGCGGTCTTGTTTCCCATAGGGGCACCGAAGTTCCAAGACATGGCCCATAGAAGTAGTACACAGATCGCTACGACGAAAACGTTCAGCGCCAGTGCGAGCGCCTTGACTCCAAGCAGATTGCGGCGAAACCCGTAGGTGACATTTTCGGCGAACAGGATGGGGAATTTCTTCGTGTCGCGTGTGTTTTGGCGAAGCCAGTTTCCGCACTGATCATAGAAGGAGTCGGCTGCAGCTTGATCTGCGGCCTCATCTGCGGCACTGGGCGCAACAACACCTAGCTTGCCAGCGAGAAAGACGCGATATCTATCCTTCGAGCCACTATCAATGGTCGAATCGCTTCTACGGAACATAGTGATCGAAGGCATACCTCCATAATCAGCGTAGAGCGCGCTCTCGATAGCACGACCACGAGCACGCGCGAAGTCTGCTATTGCCCAAAGCAATACGAGCATTCCGAGCGACGCGATCATGTTTGAAAGTCCGAACGTCTTCCACGAAATCAAAAGAGTTAGTGCCGCGAGAGCGGGAGCCGCTCCGATGATGGCTGGGAACAGCCTTGCGCGAATGGCGTAAGCGTCGAAGAATTTGAATACTTCCATCACAGGCCCTCCACCTCAGGTTGAAAGCCTTCCGCGACGGCGGGAACAGTGCCTGGATGGCCGCTGCCTGAATAGTGTGAAATCCACTTCGTGCGGGTAGAGTAAACCTTGAAGCCCCGACGCATGAAAGCATTGATCACTTGGCCGCGTGGGTAGTCTTCTTTGTTGGAGCCTACTGAGCAGAAGGCCACGCCAACTTTCGTACCTTCAGCGACTTTAGGCCCTAACCAAGTATTGAGTACTGAGGGCGTCACGTTGTGCCTGCTTCCATGGTGCGGCACTTGGACAAACTTGGGCCGGTTCAGCTGCAGTTGAGCGGCATAGTTAGCGGCTTCGGTAAGGCCGATGGGTCCTACGTCAGCGGTGAGTAACACGCCTTCTTTGCCCAACACTGCGTACTGCACGACGGAGCTTTCATTGGAAGCTGATGTTTCAGTGTTAGAGGCGAGTGTTTCGATGTCCCATTTTTCTTCAAGCTTCTTCTTCGTGGCTTCGATCAGGGATCGTAGTCCGAAACCTCTAACGGCCGCGTCTTCTGTGTATCGGGTTGGCGTCTTCCCAAAATCAGGGATCGAGTTGATGTATCGGTCCCTTGAAGGAGCAAGTACAGAGAATGCCCCGATCTCATTGCCCCGAAAGACTTCATGAATTACTGTGTTGTTCTCGATTGCAAGCTTTTCAAGATCGACGAGATAGGGATGCCTTCTCTTGATGTCGTCAATTAGTCCCTGCAGTGTAAAGTTGCCATGAAAGTGATGAAGAATTTGTTCGGCATACAGCCAGGGCCTGTTCATCCAAAGGTGCTTAACCGTAATTTTTTTCATCACCCCCAGAAGCCCAGTAGCGTGATCATCGTCGGCGTGCGATAGCACCATGTGATCAATGAAGTAGCCGGGGTAGTACGTATTAATGTGATTGATGATGGTATCAGCCGTTCCATTCCGACCGCCATCGACAACATGGAGGGTGTAGCCAGAGTTATCATCGCCATAGCGGATAACGATCGCGTCCCCAGAGCCTTCCCCCACCGGCAAAAACGTCACCTCATATTTCATATATTTTTTCAATCGTCGGTTGTTTAACTGCCCAATCGTAATACATTTATCAAGAAATGGTAATCGTTTGGTACGCATCGGGTTTTCATGCTGGCCGTTTGGCGACTAATAATAATCAACCCGATGAGTACGACGTGGCCCAAACCGTGCACTCAGTGCTCTACTTCTGGACTAACCGCGACCGGCTTGGGCCAAATTGAGACAGTCACTCCCGATCCCGGTAACTACAAGAAAGCACAAGCAATTGCGGCAGACAACCGTGAAAACGCAAAAGGCTCCTACCGGAGCCTTTTTTTCATGTATTTTTTGCCTAACGGCTCGTGCTTCGCCGTGATCACTTGGTAGTGATCCGCTTGGGTTTTTCGTACAAAATCCAGAGCGCGTTTTCGGAGTATCGGGGCAAGTCGTCTCGGACAAAAACACAAGTTGCCGGGCGTATTCAGCCGGTACCAGGTCATTGGGAGCTGAGTGAGGCCAGCTCCCGTTGCTTTAGCGGCTTCGCGGGGTAGCTCTGCTCGGAGGACCGGCACGCCGCGCTCACCGGCTGTTCCAGACAGCTCGACCGGACCTGCTAATCCACACTCCCACGCACTCAAGCACGCGAGGCTTCCAGTTCAGCGAGCCCCGGGGTGATGTAAAATGGAGGGGAAAGCTTAGGTCACAATCAACCATAAACGGGTATGCACTTCCCCGTAATGGTATCGTCCCTGCATTATTTTAGGGAATGGCCGCTTCGCAGAAAAAACGACCAATTCAGGTCACAAGTCGACGGTTTTAGCGCCGCGGCTTGGTGATTCTGAGTTTGTGGAATGGGGTCGTCTATTTTCTTAAAGATGCGATAAGGAATTTGTTAGTAAGTACACGACCAACGACGTTCAGCTTCAATTGAGCCATTTTTTCGCTCGCATATGCGTGACTCTTCGACTTTCGAACTGCTCGCCGGTAAGCGCGATAGCTGATCCCAAGAAGCGCGGGATAGAGCGGCAACATCAACCATTGCGACGACGTACTCTTCTCGGTTCGATGAACCTCCATCGAACTGAAGCCAGCCAGCATAGACAGCGTCCGAAGTTGCTGCGCCCCCATTAGGAACAAGTGGCCGTAATACCGCTTGTCGCCAGACTCGCCCCAGACGCTCTCCATCGCGCTCGGTGGCGTACCGCGCAGAATCTCGCTTTCAAAGAAGAGATACGCCAACTTTGACGCCAATGAGCTGCGATTCGGCGTAGTCAGGAATAGCTCTCCACCCGGCTTGAGGATTCGACAAATCTCCTGTAACGCCGACAAGTGGTTCGGCAGATGTTCGATTACCTCCTGCAAAATCACCACATCGACGGAATCGCTTTCGATCGGTAGCCCCTCCATGATGTCGGCGTATTGCGCACCGTCTTCCAACTTGCATCGTTCCGGCAGGATGTCGTAAGGCCGCACGTCTGCGCCGAGATTCCTCAGTACATACGTTGTCCGTCCGTCTCCGCATGCCAGATCGACTACGGTCTTGCCTCTCCAGTCACTTCGGCCTCGCAAAATCCGGTCGACGTTCTTCCCGATTCCAGCCCCGATTTCTTTCTCGAACATAGCGGTTTTCTTCTCGACGTTGCTCAATGAGCCCTCAGCGTCAGCCACCAACCAACAATCGCGTGCGACAGACGAAAGACGGGGAGGATGACGTCAGAACAAATCTAAGAAATCGCATTGTAGAATAAACTCGACAATGTTTGTTGTGTGTACTACGTCGTTAATCAGTCGTCAGACGGGCATCCTGCCCGCCATGACCACCAAGAAGAAACAGCCTCCTGCACCCGCGGCCCCATCGCCAATTTCTGAGGCAATTGGTCGACGGGTTAAGGAGTGCCGCCATGAAGCGGGAAAGTCGCAGGAAACCTTAGCGTTTGAGGCACGGGTAGATCGCACCTACATTTCGGCTGTCGAGCGGGGAATTGCGAACCCCACCATCGAAACGATCGCCAACATCTGCTTCGCACTCGGCTACACGTTGGCCGAATTGTTCGCAACGCTTGATGACGTGTCACTTGCGCCGACTGGAGAGCGAAGGGCAAACGCCGCCACCCCTCCCGAAATCAAGCGCACCCGGCTGAGATAGGGGTTTGCCCTTAATTGCAAGTCATTGGCGATCCCTGCATAGGGCGCACTGGAGCCGTCGCGCTCGAAGGACTTGCCAGCCCCTTTCCCTGCCCGAGATAGCCCCTCTAAGCCCGTTTTACGGCTCGCAGAAGCCATCGCCCCGGGGATTTGCCCCATCTACGGACATAAAAATGGCCCATCCGTCTCTTTTTTGCAACAAATCCTTGTTGCAAGAAGATCCGACCGTCTTGCGTCCCAGTCGAAGAATTTGAAAAATCGTGCTACGATTTTCAAAAATCATGGGATATTCATGCGATTTTTGTGATTTTTGTGGATTTTATTTGACATGAGTCGCGGTTTTCGACCGTCAAATAATCCACCTCGCTCGACGTTACCTCAGCGATTTCGAGCACCTGTTGCGACGCAGCTTTTCTCCGCGTTTTCCTCGCACCTTGGATAGTCGGTAAAGCGTCAATTGCAGGTGTCTCTGGGCTGACGCCGAACGGCCTGCCTAACGTCCCACCGACTAATTTCCCTCTGCCTTGAATTTGTTCGCCCGCATCGGCAGTGGCCTGCTTTTGCCTATTTATTTAGTACACCTACATATGAAGAACGAAAAAACAAAAATTTCTCGGTTTCTCCTCGGCGATATTCTTGCGACCGCAGGAGCCGTCGAAGTTCTCAATCGCACCGGAACGAACGTCGTTGAACTGTTGAGACGTCATGCTTCAGGCGACTGGGGTGTTGTGTGTGCCACCGACGCCCTCCTAAACGAACAAGCGGTTTCTGGCGGGGGGCGAATTCTTTCCGCTTACGAAATCGGACCTCGGCAAGAACGCGTGTGGATCATTACTGAAGCTGATCGAAGTGCCACGAGCATCCTTACCCCGGCGGAATACTGATGGAGTTCACCGTGCAAAAACTCCATCCGGCCCTTCGATCTGGACGACGCCTGCTGATCACAGGTTCAAATTCACCCACGTTCAGTTTTCAGGGCAGCTTTGATTCTTCGTGCGCATTGCATGCCACCGCGATGGCTCTTGCATTACATCGTCGAATGCAAAACCCATTGCGCCCGACGTCTCGATATTCCTACAGCGAGCGCGATTTCATTCGCCGTGCGATTCCGTACTGGCATTCAGGAATTCCAATGGCGGACCTGCACACGTTGATGTGGGAGCTGAATCTTGAACTGAGACCGGTCTATTTCGAAGGCGCTCACGCCGATGTCATTCGCTTCTGTGAACACGAAGCGCGACAAGGACAGCCTGTCGTAATGGCTTTTCGCGAGCGCCACCGAACGTGCCAACACGCCGTTCTGGTTGTCGGGGTCGAGGGTCGGCAGATCGGGAGAACGTTCGAGGGCCATACGCTCTTGGCCATCGATTCATCTGAAGTCGAGCCGAGCCTTGCGGCCTACAACGCTCGGCTGACGTGGAGCGATGACGACCGACGGTCCGCCAGACATGCGGTCTACGAAACCACATTTGATCGAAAGCGAGTGGTAGTTACTGAAGCGATATCGCTTCGCCCCGCACCTCGAAGAAG
Organism: Pandoraea sp. ISTKB; assembly: GCF_001721285.1. Lineage (NCBI taxonomy): Bacteria > Pseudomonadati > Pseudomonadota > Betaproteobacteria > Burkholderiales > Burkholderiaceae > Pandoraea > Pandoraea sp. ISTKB. The sequence continues at coordinate 91,989 of NZ_MAOS01000013.1, read as the reverse complement.
GCGGTGCCCCGACAAACCGCCTTAGCTCACGCCTGCGGAACCAAAGTGCCCTGACTATTAGTGTTCTTCGGGGCGAATGACAGCACAGCAAATGCGGGCGGTAAGCCTCAACGCACACCAGCAAGCAACGACTACGAGAGATTTGAAATGAATGAACCCATCAATCACGAAAACGAGAACGATGCATCAACGAAAACACGGCGACGCAGTAGGCTCGGAGCTACTGTGTGGTTCGCCGTCGCATTCGTCGTAGCATTCTTCGCAACATCCGTATATCTTCCGCAGCATTCGAGCCATTTTGCGGTGAAGTTCTTCTCTCTCTGGGCGATTGGAACCCTACTTGGCTACATTGGAATTCGATGCGGCGATGCTGTGCGACGAGTGTTTCAGCCCGACATACTGATTGCCAAAGGAGGCATCTCCGATGCAGTCTGGGCACGACTTTGCTGGAGCCTCGGACCGCAGATCGTCGGCATATACCTCGGCGCAGTGACTGGAACGAGCATCGTAGCTGAGTGGATCGCCTGAGCATTACCAAGAGGGGACAAAGCAAGTCGTAGCGTCGATATTCCGAGGCCACGTTGCGGCTTGCTTCCCGTTTCCAATGACAGAAGTCGGCCAGCGGAGGACAACGAAAGCGACATCGAATGGTCGTTTAGATTCTGTTGGCTGCAGTCAATCAACTCTCTCTATGCCAACGACCTTGATCTTCTCAAGAGCAATGATTTAAACCCCGGTGGTTACCGGGGATCGTCGCGCTTATGCGAAAGGATAAGACGTTCTTAGTTTCATTATCAGCTGCAGGTATCCACAATCTACCGAGGCCCCTGGCCGAATGACCACGTACGGTGAATTGTGTAACTTCATCGATTTCGAGTTCATCCGCCTAACTCTCATACTGACATCTCTGGCTGCCAAAATCATATTTCGAAAATTTCTGCAGGAGGGTGGCAGTTCCAGATTTCACGACCCGGCCTTTCATCTCGCGGCGACAATCTCCTCCCCCCCCAAGCAATTCATCGTTATTTTTTCGTGCGGCCCATCGCTCACCATTCAGATTTACAAAACTTGTAGACATCCTTATTATAAGGATGACAAAAATTTAAAGTCGACCGGCTCTAATCTGGGTCGTGCGCCAAGCTGGTTTTCTAGTCCAAAACAAAATTCCTCTGCATGGCCGGAGGCAAACGGGGAGGCGCGTTGAGCCTAGTCGACGGTGCGGCAGAGATTTTGCTTGTTTCGAACGATCCCAAACATTCAGAAACTGGTGGGGGACATGGGGCGAAGGGCGTTGATTTCCCTCGCTGGTGGGCTGTATTCCGGATGATCGAGTTGGAGAAGGCCAACGAACCAGACTTCCTCCTACTCTTTGAGTCTATCCAGGACGTTGCAGAGCTTGATTCCGCAACCACACCATCCCGCGCCAGGGTCTATCAGGTCAAAAAGAAGGACGCTGGCACTTGGACTTGGTCGGTCCTGACCGGCACATCCGCCCCTAAGGCCCCGTCGCCCAAGCAAAGTAAGTCGACTAAGGCCATAACGGCACCAGTCAAAGCACCCACCTTCGAAAAGGTCTCGGAATCAGCTCTCGGCAAGCTGCATCTCAGCCTGACGGCCTTTAGCTCACTGCCGGTCGAAGGCGTGTTCCTATCAAATGCAGGATGCGACTTCCCGCTCGCCAGCGGCGGCTCGGCAGCCACAACAATGCCTTGCTCACTTGCCGACCTAGCAACTGCGCACGTGCAGCTACTTATTGATGCTTTCGCTTCGCTATCACCAGGCGCCCCTCCGCCAGATTTGGCCAGAGTGAGGCTGGAGAAGGTCGCCATACACTCCGATAATTTGGCCGCACCGGCGATTGCCGCTGCGCTGGAGCTCCTGAACGAACGTAGTCCGGAGCACGCAGGTCAGGCAAAGGCGTTCGTCGATTCATTGGTGATGCAGCTATCTCCACTGACCCGCCGCACCGACGCCTGCACATCGTTCGAAAAACTCGTCAAAGAACGCGGCTTCTCGAGGAACGCATTCTTGGCGGCTCTGGCCGATCTGGAGACGGTTCCCGATCGCCTCGCGTTGCTTGACGTCTGGCTGAAACAACTCCAGACCGAGGGCGTCGACTTCATGACCATCACATCAGTACGCACCGCAGCAGCACGTGCGCAGCGAGATCGGCTCATGGGGGGAACCAACATCTCGAATGAGATCGACAGCTTCTGCGACGATTGGATTGCAACCAATCCATGGACATCCAACTTGCGGCCGCTTGTCGAAGCCGCGCTTGCCGTACTCAGGGTCAAGTTCAGCGGACATCGTGATCACGACCTGATGGCACGGTTTGTCATGAGAGCCATAACGAAATGCGTGGACCCGAACTAAGACGCCTCGTACGAAGCCTGAGAACAAAAGACTATGCATCGCTTCCGATTCAACAACATCTGGCTGCTATCTCATCGCGAGAGGAAAGCTCGACACATAGAGTTCCATCCGAACAAGAACCTGCTCGTGGGGAGAAACCACACGGGCAAAACGACGGTGATTCGGAGCCTTTTTGAGACACTGGGCGCGAAGCCGCAAGGCAAGCTTGAGCAATGGGACGAGAACGCTACTTCCTTGCTTGAATTCTCGGTGGATGACAAGCGCTACTTCGCTCTCCACCAAGATGGACGACGCGCGCTTTTTGATACGAACTTCGAACTCATCGTCTCAACATCGAAATTTGGAGATTGGTCCAAGCACTTCTGCGAGATAACCAACTTCAACCTGGTGTTCTCAGACAAGAAGCAGGCGGAAGTGGTACCCGCTGACCCCGCGTGCTTCTTCGTGCCGTTCTACGTAAACCAAGATGGCAGTTGGCAATCAGACTGGAACACGTTCGGCGGCATGAAGCGCTTTACCGCACCGTTCAAGCCAATCCTTGAGTACTTCACTGGTGTATGTCCGCCTGATTATTACGCGGCAAGCGCAGAGAAGTCCCAACACGCCAAGGTTCTTGAAGATAACCGACGCGAGTACCGCCTGCTCGAGCGTGCTATCGAGCGCTTTAGCAAAACGATCCCGCTATCAGGCCCAAAGGTCAATGCTGACAACTTTGCCGTAGAGATTGAACAACTTACAAAGGAAGTCAACCAGCTAAACATCCGACAGGAAGCACTGCGTGACGTGGCCGTTCGGGAGCAAGAACTTTTGAAGAATCTGGATCATCAGATTCATCTGGCTGAAACCGCTCTTGCCGCATATGACAGCGACGCAAAGTACCTTTTCAAAAATGGTGCAGCGCCACTAGTGTGCCCGACATGTCATGCTGAACACGAGAAGCCCTTCCTTGACCTATTGGAGTTCGCAGAAGATGCTCGCGTTCTACGCGAGCTCGCTACGCGACTGCGGGAGGATGCCGCCGAGGTTCGCAAGCGGACACAAAAGGCCTTCTCGGAGCTAAGCTCACTCAACGAGAACTATCTGCGCATCTCCCTCCTGTTGGACACGCGCAAAGGCGAATTGAAGTTCCAAGACGTAGTAGGTAGTCTGGGCGCGGAGTCGGCATTCGCGGCCTTCGAGGAAGAGCGCAAACATATTCAAAATGCCATTGATGCTGTGGTTCTTACTGTCGAAGCACTTGAAACGAAGATGAGCGAGCTGCGCTCTCCCAAGCGCACGAAGGCCATCCTGACCGATTTCCGCGAACACTACGTGACCAGTCGCATTGCATTACAGCTTCAATCCGTGACGACCAAAACTATGCAGTTGGCATCACGCCCGTCTCTGTCGGGCAGTGGCGGGCCGCGATCAATTCTCGCCTATTACGCATCGATCTGGCGGACCGTTCAAGGCAAGATGGGCACATACGACATCCCGGTAGTCATTGACTCGCCCAACCAACAGGCCCAAGACGACTTTAACCTGCCCGCAGTGCTCGAGTTCATTGCCAACGACTTACCAGCAGGCATGCAACTCATCGTCGGACTGGAAACACCCACCGACTTCGTCTTCGATCATCAGATTAACCTGACGGAGAAGTACAAGATGCTGAATGAAGAGGATTGGGAACCCACCGAACAATTGATGGAGCCTTTGCTAGTAAAGATGTACCAGACAACGCTGTCACAGGGATAAGAAGTGTCTGCATAGCAGCAGCCGATTTGAAAGGTCGCGTGCGATTAGAACCAAAGCATGGCGCATTAAGCCGTAAGACTGACGATCACGCGCATCCAAAACTAGCGTAAGTCTCGACATAATCAAGTGTTAATTGAACCACGCCAAAGAACCGGAACAGTACTTCGGGCAACCAGCAACAATTCAACGCAGGGACGGCTTCTTCACGCCCGGGTACTGTAGGGAAGCGGCGAACTAACAGCTTGCCACTTCGCAATCGCCAGCGCGACGGGCTCACTTTTTGAAGGGGACTCGAAGTCGTCAACATCGGTGTTGATCAGGTAATGATGCTAGTCCTGATCGGCCCCTTTGATGGCAAGACCGAGGACAATGCAGCCCTGAATAATTTGCCTAACATCGAATTCAATGCGCTTGTAGTTGACTCGGAAGGTTTCGACCATGCCCCCCTTTCACAAGATCGACACAGATCGCGTCGATGTTCTCCGAGGCTTTGCGGAAATTAATAAGCATGGGTATCCCCGTCAGGGCCGTTGACTCAGCACTCAGAGTCTGCTGGCACGGGTTAAGAACGCGGGCCTTCGTGCCCGACACTCAGATTACAGTGTCGGGCACGATAGGCACACGGCAAGCCATCACGAGCGCAGGCGAACTGCTAAACGATTCGGTTGACGCGCGACTTACATTCCGATGGACCGGGCGGACGATGCTTGGCAACCAACCGGTTCGCAGGCGGATCAGATTTCATCAACGGCCGGGCCGCCGTTTTGGTCACAACCCTCACCGCTTGTGTCGAGGCCTTTCCTGCGGCTGCACCACAGTCGGGCACCGTAAGCGACAGCTTCACCGGTAGTGGCCGCATTGTCACGCATCGACCTTGCCCGGGTAAGCGGGGACGATCGGGTGCGCGGAACATCGGGGCGAGTTGCTCGATGGCGACCTTGATGTGGTCACGTAGAATTTCCGCGTTGAACCATTCCACCTGATCCAGTTTGGAAATTTCCCGCTGCATGCGGCGACGGTCATTTTCGTCCAGAGCCTTAAGCGCGGTGGGGATGCCGACATGACAGGCAAGCCCCATGAACGTGCGGCCAAGCGACTGGTTGAACGGTGCTCGATCCGGCGGAAGATGAAACACCTGCACGCTGTCGAAGCTCGATGCAAGCTCAGTTACTTGGGACAGTCGATAGCCGCCCTTGCGCTGGCAACGCACTTCCATGCGCCAGTGATTTTGGATCGCCTTTTCCTTGTCCTTCAATTTCTTGATCGCAAGCTGCCAGCCCTTCGGCGATGCGAGCGCAGCAAGAGTAACCGACGCCGTCGACTTCAACTCACGGCGAAGCGTCTCGGCCGCCTTGTCGTAAACGGATAAGCGACAATCTGACCCGAGCACACCAACATAAAGCGTCGCGAGTGTGCCTTTGCCGTCAAAATCGCGCATCACGTTTGCACCACCGCTCTTTCCTTTTACTGATACGAGCGTACCCTCCAAAACGTTGATGTCGTAATCGATATTGATGTCCATGCGCAAAACCAGAGCCCGCTCCATGATCCGAGCAGACTCGGTACCGAACAGCAACCGAAAGAAGCTGGCCAGCTCGCGAATGGCTTCGGCACCGGAGCGCAGGTAGGGATTCGGATTGAACTCGACCGTGAGCCAGTACGGATACTTGGCGCGGTTCGGTGACCACTCAATCCGAAGATAGCCGTCACCAACACGGGCTGAAAGGCAATCTCGGAACGCCCGGCCCTTGACCGACTGCCGCTTCGCCCCTTCCTTTTCCATATCACTCAGGCGCTGCACGACAGACTCGATGAGTGCATCGTCCATATGCTTGCTCAGCAAGGCAAGCTTCAGCTTGTCGATCCCGACATCTTGAATATGATCGAGCGGAAAGGTGCTGCCGGCCTTCGGTTGCAGTGCAGGTGGATCACGCTGTTTCATAACTGTTCCTCAGACTGATGCCCTTACGGGCGAGTACATATGGCGCTCCCCCATGCAAGAGAGCGAAACGTTAGGACGCTGTGCTGCCCTTTTCGTAATTCCGGGCGAGCATCACCACAGTGCACTGGCTGTGCGACCAGCGTCGTGCTCTGTTTGTCCAAGCGAAAGATATTTATGCGGTACGCGCTAGGCAAACTCCCTGCATCGGTGGATGCGAAACGGGTCAAACATCAGGCGGCTTCTCAATGCCTGAATGATCAAACGCAGATGACTTCGGAATAGCGACAACTGTTGTAGGTAGTGCTATTAGTAGTAGGGGGTAATACAGTTATTACAGCCGCGCCGTGAGTCTGTTCGATCCGCGAAAATACCCTAGAAATAAAGGGCTGCTGCGATATCGAGGTGGCACAGACGTGCGCACTTGTGCGATAAATGGTTGAGTTTCCTGACTTGGCTATCGATGCATATGGGCCAAGGCAGACTGCGCTGATGAGTCTATTTTTCAGGGATTTTTTCGATCCGTGCGCGTTACCGGCGACACACCCGTGGTCGACTTTCCCGACTTGAACAACGACGCCGTACAAGTCGGAAAAGTCAACGCACGACATGTCAGGTCACTGGGCGAGCCGCATGAAGATCGTCATGGTTGGTAATCTCCTTTTCAAAATTAGTCCGCGTTACTCAGACACGTCACCAAGTGAACCTGCGGCGATCGTGAATGCCCCCCGCGTCACTCCGGCAAGCGTTAGAATCGTCCGCACGGCCACAGTGTGCGCGTCCGTGGAACAGTCCTACTGGCCGGTCGTGGATACCTTCGCGCAGTTCTCGAGATAATCCTCGACAACTGAACGACGCCAGCCACGCACGCGCGGGCCGAGCTCCAGAGGGGGCGGGAAACGACCATCCTTGATCCACACGTGCAAGGTCGAGTTCGCAACCCCCAACATTTCGCGTACTACCTGACGGCGCAGTACGGGATCGATCGGAGAAGCGTCAACACGCGACGCGATGCCGTTTTCCGTTTGTTTTTGCTTCAAAGATTGAGAGGGCGGGTCCATTGCTTTCCTTGGTGGCGTGAAGAGCGCGTTGCAGCGGTAACCGGTGCGGTCCGTCGAGCACCTGAGACGCATTTTGGAGGCGGGTTGCAGCGATGAGGGGACATGTCCGTTTGTGAATGGACATCCCCCCTTTCACAATGTGGAAGCACGTGGATTCCGCAAGCATTACCACTAAAGAGATGACGAGGCCTCGAAATGACTGGAGAAGCGCTGGCTCAAATGGCACAACCGCTGGAGCAGTGGCAGGTTGAAGAAGCGAGGGCAAGACAACGAGAAGAACGAGAAAATCTGGAGCGGCGTTGTAACCCGCTGGGAATCATCGCCAGTTCGAAGATCAAGCCGAAGGCGACGTATTTGGCAACTGAAGCAGCCGAAACGACAGCGGAAATTGTTTTAACCAATCGTACCGGGTTGACGGTAATCGAGGTCCGAGCGAGAGAGGACTGGATGAGCGTGGTGGATAATCATCTCGACACGCTTCACGCAATGCTTGCACTCGGCCGCATCGATGCAATTCATGCCGAGAATGGTAGTCGGGTAAATGTGACGGCTCATCACCCCAGTTGGGGTCTTACCGAACTGGCGATAACGCGATCCGACTTTGAGAAATTCGCCCGGGTAGTTGGCATTGAGTTTGAGCGCAACCGCAACAAGGACGTTCATAGTGGGCAGGGGCAGTATGATTCGATGATTAACATCATCGGGGCGCTGTACCAACTGGCTGCGGCCAACAAGCAGGCTGGGCAGGTTCGTGGTATTGCCTCGAACGTAGCCAAACTCGTTTCACAACGCACTGGAGGCAGTATCGACCCAAAAACGGTTCGCCGGTATCTGAGTGAAGCGAAGGAAAACGGCTTTCGTGTCGAAGACGAAGACTCGCGCGAAAATGCTGACCCCGCGTGACACAAGGCGTTATCACGAGATGATCGGGGGTGTTTAGCGTTTGGCACAACTCAGATGCCCTGGCCCGCCCAAAACCTCCATTGCAATTTCATGGCGATCAACCCTGGACATTCCACCAGGCGTCACGGGCGGGCAAATAGCAACCCGATCTTGGGGGCATCTTTGGGGGCATAAAAAATTGAAATTTATACGAGCCAAGCACCAACGCGGCTTTTCCTTATAAATTCCAGTCCGGCCCTGGCACCACAACAGCCTTATCTGGCAAGACATTCCCGGTGGTTTGGCGTAAAGATCGGAGCGATGCCGCCCGAATCAGCATTTGACTTGCTCATCAGGGCTCCACGTTCGACGCAGTACGAAAACGTGGGCAACGTACGTCGCGACGCAAAAATGTTCGATCCGTTCTACGTTTTTGGTTGCACACGGCCAGGGACGCATTCCGATCCTTCACTTGCCCTTCCGATGCTTCCGTGGGGCTTCCGGCTGATGCGCCTCATCGACCACAACCACCTTGCCAAGCGCGTGCCTATCTTTCGACATGTGGTAGTAGCGTTTCATGGTGCCGTGGATGTCGACTGCGGAGACTAGCAGTGTCCCGCCCAACGTCTGATCCTTCGATTTCCGGCCGTCAGGCGCTTTTGCGTAAAACTGCTGCGGCGCTCCATCGATCAGCGGCATCGCGTCCATTAGCGAGCGCCTTGTTTCGTCTGTCATGTCCATCTGCAACCTTCGGTCGACGTCGCGCGGCGACGGACCTAATGCACCGATCGGCAAACGCATGGCGATGGATCGCACTCGGGTCACGGGCAATGATCCTGCCTTCACCGTACCTGGCAACGAGGGAAACGTCAGGTTCAGGCGATTAAGCGTATTGATCCACTTTTGCCCCTCGCCCGAATTCCCCGCTGCGTTCAGATCCGAGTGATGTGTCGCGACCACGAGATTCGCATGTCGATACAGGCTGCCGAAAATCCCACCGTCCACGCCCGTCTTTCCACCGAACGCATTCTTTGCGTACTGCGTCCCCGACTCCTCGTAACTGCCCCCCATGTCGTTTGAATGTCGGACGTAGTCCGCAATCGCTGCGGGCAACACCTGCTTTCGTGCTCCGTCTGCGCCGTCGATCCGCACGCCCGCGTTGCGAAACACGCCGGCGACACGGACCATGTCTACGGTATTCACCATCACTGCACAAGCGCGGCAGTAGCTGAGCAATGCATCTTCGGATAGCGCATGCCGGCACGCGACGACAAACGACGGCGCCAGCATCCCGTCCCGCGTCGTGTGCGCCTTGATCGTGCCCCCGCCATGTTTGCGCAATGCATAGCGCAGCAAACTGTCGTCATCGACGAATCCGACGTCGGTCAACTTTGCGAGCAATAACCGGTTGCGACTCCTCTCGGCCCCGGGCGGGCAATACCTGAACTCGCCAAGCGCCATCTCCTCGTTGACCGTCAGACAGGCATTTCCCGTCAGCGCACGCATCATCTCCAGATACAAATCGAAAGGCTCCCTTCCCGACGGCGTATGGATGTGTATCAACATCCATGTGGCGAGGGCGCCAATGTTCACGCTCGAATTGAACGGGCGGCCATCCGGCATGAGCGCAGGGTCGTTGTAAGGCAGCTCGGACGGTTCCGACGCGATGCGCTGCCGGTAGTGTTCCGGCTGATCACCCATCAAGCGAATCGCCAACGCCATCGCCATTGGCTTCGACATGCTCTGCTGCGAAAACCGGTGATGAGGATCTCCAACGCTGACGATCTGCCCCGTCTGCGTGTTCATCAGCGAGATCGCACGCTTATCGGCGCACGGCGCCGTACCGGGAATGCCCTGAACCGGCGCCCCCTTGCCAGCGGGCGACATGCGAGCGCGAATCACTTCCTCCAGTAGCGTCATGTCCACGACGTATATGGGCTCCCTACCGACACCGCAACCGGCGCCGTCCCGCAGACCGCTGCTCACATTGCGTGAGCCGAGGAAATCGCGGGCTATCTCGGTGTGTTTGGGTCGACGCGGACAGTCGGTGGCAACAACGTCATGCGGGGGAATTGCGGGGCTTGGACGTAAGACTTTCAAGAAGCATCCCTGTACTAATTTTTGTACGACCAGACTATTCGTCTGGTGCCGCCGTCCGATTCCATAGCTCGCTCATCGCCGAGACACACATCGTGCGAAGCCGCGATCAATCGCACACCGGCGGCCGCTGTCTACGTCAATACGCCGGCGCGCCGCCTGCCAAAGGATTACGTAATTTCTTAAACGGGCACTCAGTCGCGTCTCGCGTCGGTCCAGATTGCCGCCTTCCCGACGAACGCCCGACATTCCTCTGAGACGCGCATACCACGTGGATTTGCGCATCCGGCGCAGCAATGCGCGCATTTGTGAAAAACGCCGAAACCTGTCGGGTACGGCGCTCCGGCACTTCCTATTCGGATGAAGCTGAAACTCAGGTCACTTCACGCCTGACATCATGACTTCGCCCCCCAATCCAATTAACTCACCGGGAAGTGACGGAGACTTTCATGACCACGTCGAAAGACACCAAACACGTGAAACACAATGGGACAGGCAAGAAAAGGCGCGAGGAGGCGCCCATGCCGAAATTACCGAAATCGTTAGCAAGAGAGGGCTATGTCGTCTGGTTTCATGACCACGGAAAGTACCTTGGGCTGGCATGGAACGACACGGCAGCGGAGATCGAAAAGGCTCACGTCACGGATGACGATCACGCGATCTACTTCGAGACGTTTGCGCAAGCGGCGGTCGCATGCGACAAGTTCGTCAGTCCTTGCCGGGTACTTCATTCGCCCGGCCCTGGAAAACGGCCGAAGCTTATGGGTTAGGCGGGAACAATGGCTCGTCGGGAACGACGAGCCATGACTTCTGATCGCACGTCCCGATGCATGGCCGCATGTCACGCAGGACCTTGGCAGACGCTTGCGATCACCCGGCCTTCGAAACGAAATGTGTCGCGGCCACCAGCGCCGTGCCGAGCGTGACCATCGTACCGATCAGCCGCCACGTCAGTGCATGCAACTCACGATGCACCGTCGCGAACTCCTTATGCATCTCACTTCTGAGGCCGCCAACCTCCTGGTGCACTTCGGCACGCAGCGTGCCGATCTCCTTGGCCAGATCCTCTTTGGTCGCGAGGGTGGGCAGAATCGCTTCGACTGAAGCGATGCGAGCCTGCAACCTCATTTCGTCATGTTTGGATCTGGTATCCGTATGACTAACTTTCAAACGTGTAAATCGCGAATCAATTTTCCGGAGTGTTCCCATCTTCATCACCACCTTCTGTCGCATCGTCTCACCTGATATCCAAAGTGGCGACGCGTGAAAAAACGAAGTGCAGTGCGAGAGATTCGGCAGGAAATCCGCGGCTTTTTCCGTGGCTTTGCGACACCGAACGGTTCGCTCTCGTCACTGCATGGAAACCACTCTATCCCGTTGCCCGGGACTTTCGGCGCTACGTAGTCTCCGACATCGGCTCGCCGAGATAGGCGACGATCTCCTGCGCCGTCGCACGCGCACTTCGCATCACGCCAATCAATGTCGCCGACGCGTATCCCGTCCACTCGCCATAGCCGACGAGCCAAAGTCTGGGCTCATCGATACTTCGGGTTCCGGCAACGCGAATACGTCCGTCTTCCTGCGTCAGCGGTAGCGAATGCAAATGCCCCAGCGCCGGTCGGAATCCTGTGCACCAGATGACGACATCGACCGCCGAAAACGCGCCGTCCTCCCAGACCACACCATCCTCCACGAAGCGGACGAACGGCCGCACTGCCTGCAACACGCCGCGCTCGCGAGCCGCAAGTACCGACGGCACCATGACGATATGCCCGAGCCCATTGTCGGGATAAGGATCCGGCAACCCGCGCTGTGCCGCCTGCCACCGGGCGGTGGCACGCTCGAACAGCACACGCCCGTCGACGTCATCCGGCAAGAACGATGGCGGACTCAGCGTGACCCAGGTCGCATCATTCACTCGCGACACCTCGGCATAGATCTGCGCGCCGGAATTGCCTCCGCCGACGACCAGCACGCGCGCACCGCGCAGCGCTTCGGCACCGTCATAGTCGGCGGAATGCATCTGACGTCCCTGAAACGAGGCTTGCCCCGGATACGAAGGCACATAGGGCGAACGCCACGATCCGGTCGCGCTGATCACAGTACGTGCCAGCCAGTCGCCTCGATCGGTGCTAACGCGCAATCCCGCCTCCTGCGCAATGACACGCGCCACACTCACCGGACGCATCACGGGCACCTCGTAGCGTGCCTCGTATTCGCGCAAATAAGCCACCACCTCATCGCGCGACGGGTAATGCTGCTCGCCGCCACGCATCGGCCACCCGGGCAACGAACTCCACTGCGCAGGCGAGAAAAGTTGCAATGACGTCCACGCGCGTTGCCACGCACCACCCGCTGTCGGCTGATCGTCGAGCACCACATAGTCCACGTGCCAGCGGCGCAGAAAATACGCCGTCGCCAACGCCGACTGTCCGCCACCGATGACGAGCGTGTCGACGTAGCGCACCGCCTTCGCAGCGCCTCCAGCCTCTCGCCCCTCGGAGGAAATGTCTTGTCGGCTCATTCGGCATCCTCTTCATCCGGCGGCATGCGTGGTCCGACCTGCCGGAAATACCGCCCCGGAGATTCGCCGAAGGCACGGCGGAACATCGCGATGAAATTGCTCGGCGTGGAATACCCCAGCGAGTCGGCAATCGTGCCGACGGGCTCCCCGTTGGCCAGTCGTTCGAGCGCACTCACCAGACGCGCCTGCTGCCGCCACTGCGTGAACCCCATCCCCGTTTCGGCGACGAAAAGCCGCCGTGCCGTACGCGACGATACCCCGGCATGCTGCGCCAGCATGTCGAGCGACGCCTGTCCGCCCAGATCGTCGAGCACGGCACGCGCCACGCGCACCACCCTCGCATCGGTCGGCATCGGCAACCCCAGCGGCTCCGCCGGTGCACGCGCGATCTCGTCAATCAGCACCTGTGCGAGACGCGCCTCCTCGTCCGTCAACGCATCGCGAGATGCCCACGCCACCGCCCGCTTGACCAGCGCCGCCAGCAACTCGGACACGCCCACCACGCGTGGCGTCGATGGCAACACCGTCGCGGCGCTCGGCGCCACGAGCACGATCCACCCGCTCACCACACCGGCAAACGACACGCGATGCGTCACGTTCGGTGGAATCCATCCCGCGCGATAAGGCGGCAGCACCCAGGCCCCGTAAGGCGTGTGCACGTGCACCAGACCCGAGTGAATGCAGAACAACTGCCCGCGCACATGCGAATGCCAGTCGAGCTCACGCGTGCCGATCTTGAAAAGGCTTCGCTCATGATCGCTTCCGCCGAACGCCCACACGGGCGGGCCGTCAGGCCGATCGTTCGGCTTGTACCGGGCGAATGGTGAACTATCCAGCGACATCATCGGCACGTCGGACTTCCTGCGCGACTGCGCGGTCAGCGGGAGCGAATCGAGGGTGTCCTCACGATGGACGGGACGAACAGGATCCACGGGATCGGCAGGGGTGGCACACATACCTTTGTCCGATTTGCATTGTTTTATGACCAAACGATGTTATCAGGTCAGTGCCGAGCGCGCAGACAATGAGCGAAGTACCACACTCAGCCGCCTTCGGGGGGCACCTTCACGATCATGTCTGCCTTGCATGTCACCATCATCGGCGCGGGTCTGGGCGGCCTGTGTCTCGCTCAGGGCCTGCGTCGCGCAGGCATCCCGTTCGATGTCTATGAGCGCGATGCCGCCCCCGAAGCCCGCTTCCAGGGATACCGTCTGCGCATCGACGCCGACGGCCTCGACGCCCTCACCCAATGCCTGCCCGACGGCCGCGTCGAGCGCGTGCGCGAGCACGCAGCGGCGACCCGCACCGGCGGCCGCTTCGTCACGCCGCAGCTCGACGACGCCGATGTCGTCCTGCCGCCCAGTTGGCACGACGCCCATACGGACGAGGGCGTCACCGCACATCGCCGCCGAACGGCGGCGGTCACGGCACGCCCGGCGCCGCACGTGCCCGAGATTCCGGGCGACGTCAGCGTGCATCGCCAGACGCTTCGGGAAATCCTGCTCGACGGCATTCTCGACCGCGTGCACTTCGGGAAGACCTTCTCCCGCACGACCACCGCCGAAGACGGTCGCCGCATCGCGCATTTCGAAGACGGCTCCCACAGCGCACCGGGGCTGGTCGTGGCAGCGGACGGCACTCATTCCCGTGTTCGCGAATACGTGTTGCCCGGCATGACCCCGCGCGACACGGGCAACGTCTGCATTTACGGACTGACACCGGTATCTACCGCCTTGCTCGTTCTGATGGACGCACACGGCGAAGCCACGACGATGGAAGGCAGTACGGTCGTATTTGCCGACGGCTTCGCGGTTGTCATCGAGGCAATGCTGTTCCGTCGTCCGCCGGCCACCCCGCTGTCCACGCCAGACGTCGCTTGCCCGGCCCGCATGCCGCTCTCCCCGGTTTCCGACTATCTGTACTGGGCCTTCATCGGCCCGTCGCAGACATTGCTGGGCGCGCCTCGCACCGGCATCGGGCTGGCGGACAACGCACCGCTCAATCGCATCGAAGCGCTCACCGCCGGTTGGCATCCGCATCTGGAATCGCTGTTCTCGCACGCGGTACCGGAAACCATCCGGACGATGCCCGTGCGCAGCACGACCAGTCCGCTGCCGTGGCAAGTAGAGAGCGTCACGGGGTTGGGCGACGCTGTCCACACCATGAGTCCCGCCGGCGGACTGGGCGCCAACACCGCCTTGCGCGACGCCGCCCGTCTCGCCGAACATCTGCACGCCGTGGCGCAGGGCCGCATGCCGCTATCGCAAGCGCTCGCCGACTATGAACGCGACATGTGCGAGCGCGCGAGAGAGGCCGTCCGGCTGGCCGATGCCGGCGCCGCGTTGCTCAATGCCCGCCGCCGTTCGCCGCAGCAACCCCGGGCGGTCGCCGTGGATGCCATGCAGTTATGAGACGTTGGCGCTCCCGTGTTACTTTTACGGCAACGTGACTGCGCGCGAGGAGTGACCATGTACACCGTAATGGGTATCACGGGACGCGTCGGCGGCGTCATCGGCCACGATTTGCTGAAGGCGGGCGTGCCGCTGCGGGCTGTCGTTCAGGACCCCGTCAAATCGAGCCGATGGGCGACGCTCGGCGGTGAGATCGCCGTTGCCGAGAATGGCGACGTCGATGCCCTCACCAATGCCTTTCGCGGCAGCGAAGCCGTGTTCGTCATGCTGCCGCCGAATGCCGACCCCGAGCCGGACTTCTCGCACGCCCGTCATCTGATCGACGCCGTGCGTCAGGCGCTTGCGGCTACACGTCCGAAGCGCGTCGTCTGCCTGTCGAGCATCGGGGCCGATGTCGAAGTCCCCACGTTGCTCACCGCACTGCACATGTTCGAGACGGCGATGGTCTCGCTGTCATTACCAGTCACATTCCTGCGTCCGGCATGGCTGATGGAAAACTTCGCGTGGGACATTTCGCCCGCCCGTGAGCGCGGCGAGTTTCCGAGCTATCTGGCGCCCGTGGATCGCGCGATCCCGATGGTATCGACCAACGACGTGGGTCATTTCGCCGCACGTGCCATGCTGGAGGATTTCAGTGACGAGCGAATCTGGGAGATCGAAGGCCCAGAGCGTTATTCGCCAGACGATATCGCCAGTGCCCTCGCCCGCACGCTGGTTCGCGACGTGAGCGCCGAGGCCGTGCCGCGCGCGGGATGGGACCCGCTATTCCGTGCGCAGGGCATGCGTAACCCGCTGCCGCGCATCCAGATGCTGGACGCCTTCAACGACGGCACGTTCCGATTCCGGGATGACGGCAAGCACGCCTTGCGGGGCGACGTCACGCTTCTCGATGCGATTGCCGCACTGGTTCGGGAAACCTGACTCGCCACCGACGGCTACCGCGTCGGCTCATCGAGCATCGCCCGGCGTGCTGCCACAGACCGGCGTCTGCGCGAGCAGGTCGCGCCACCGCGCTGCCCAGTCACCGTCGTGAGACAGGCCGGTCACCACGGACGTCCTGACGCACGCACCGCCCACGGCAGCAGCGAAGCGCTTCGCGACATCCGGCGGCACGATCGTGTCCTCGGCGCTGCTGAAATGGATCTGGGGAATGCGCGCAACCCGGCTGGCAACGGTAATGGGATTGCGCGAATCGGGCATCGCCGAGACACGATGCAATTCGTTCACGTACTCGACGTCGAGATTGCCTGCGACCGTTCGTAGCGAAGCGACGTCGTGTCGACGGGCCGCGAGCAATACCGCAATCGCCCCGCCCCCGGAGAACCCGACCAGTTCCAGCGGCTGCCCCGGCACAAGCTTTGCCAACTGGCTGATCTCTGCGTCCATCGCATCGAGCACTTCGGGCGCAAAGCGTTTGCCCGTCCAATAGGCGATGCCACAACGCGGATTGTCTGCCATCGGCGTGAACTGACAGGGACGCGCGAGGTAGACGACGTTGGCAGACGGATCCGCTGCGGCCAGCGCGAGCCCGGTTGCCGCAACCGGTGTCGGATCCATCGACGGTTCCGTGCGCGACACCCACGCCAAGCCATCACCCTCGATGTAGATCCGCAACGGCCTGTCCGGGCGGGTGACGCGAGAGAATGCCGTCATCCGGAAGTCCCCTGCCGCCAGCACTTCGCGCTTCAGACCAGCGGGCTGCGCAATCGCTTCGGCATGGGCGTTGCGATCCAGACTCGCGCAACCTGAGATGAGCGCCACTGCGCTCAAGGCCATCACCCACCCGGCCCACCCGACCCATTTTGCCCATCGCAGCGTGTCCATGCGTGCATCGCTCGCCATCGTCATTCCTCGTCGCTTTGCGCCGGCGTCCATCGAGCGACGAACTGCGTCAGATCCTGTGCCATGCGCTCGATCACCGGCGCCCACTGGGAGACCGCCGGTTGACGGAATAGCCGCATGCCGGGATACCACGGCGAATCGTCCCGCCCGAGCAACCAGCGCCAGTCCGGCACGTAAGGCAGCATTACCCACACCGGCCGCCCTATGGCGCCGGCCAGATGGACGGGTGACGAATCGACCGAAATCAGCAGGTCCGCGAGATGGAGAATCGCGGCCGTGTCCTCAAAGTCGCGAATCTCGTCGCTCAACGACACCATCGTCATGCCTGCGGGCGGCGTATTCGCCTGCGAAGCCGCGGGGCCCTTCTGAATCGACAGAAACGTGGCGCCGCTCGCACCCAGCGGTGCCAACTGATCAAGCGCCACCGAGCGGTTCCTGTCGTTCACGTGCTCCGGACGCCCGGCCCACACCACGGCCACCCATGGCTTCGGCACTTCGGCCAACCGTGCACGCCAATGCGCCACGCGCGCCGGATCTGCGCGCAGATAGGCGGCATTGCCCGGTAAATCGTCAAGCTTCAGGCCCATGGCCATCGGCAAGCTCATCAACTCGCAATGCTGATCGAACGTCACGGGCAACGTGCCGCGAGCGACGATATCGGTGTCGCCCCACATGCGTCGCGCGATCGACAGCGTCTCTGGATTCACCTCGAAAATCACCCGCGCCTGACTCCGCTCCCTCGCCCACAACGCCATGCGCATGAACTGGAATGTGTCGCCATATCCCTGCTCGTCGTGAATGAGCAACGTCTGTCCGGGAATTGGCTGACCGTTCCAACGCGGACGCTGCACCTTCCGTTCAATGGACTGCGTGTGCTCCAGGCTGTACCGGTAGCGGTACTCCTGCCAGCCGCGTTCGAAATCCCCCAGCAAGAGCAGCGCTTCTGCAAGATCGAATCGGTTGGACAGATCGCCCGGCACCTGACGCGCAAGCATCGCCAGCACGTCGCGGCCTTCCTCTGCCTTGCCCTGTGCGCGCAAGGCGACCGCCAGCAATCGCCACATCGACATCGGTGCCGCGCCGGCGGATACGACCTCGCGCAGTAACGCTTCCGCGCCCGCGAAGTCTTGCGATGCGATATGTTGGGCGGCCGTCTCGTGAATGGCAGCGAGATCCTGCATCGCAGGCGCTCGCGCTTCACCGTGCACCGCGTCCGATGATTGTGCAGATACCGACCGCGCGGCAATGTCCGCCTCCACGGCCGCCAGCGTCGCCCGCAGGTTGGCGTTGTCCGGTGCAAGCTCGACCGCGGCACGAGCGCTGATCAGTGCTTCGTCGAGACGCCCCACCAGACGCAGAATGCTTGCGCGCGCCACGAGGGTCGAAGGATGTTGTGCGGCGAATGCCGACATCACCTCGACAACCTGTAACGCCGACGCCACATTGCCTCGCGACAGCTCGATGTCGGCAAGATTGCGATAGGCGTCGACAAAGTTCGGCGCGATATCGATGGCACGCCGGGCCAGCGCCTCGGCGTCGTCGAATCGTTGCTGCACGCTGAGCAACGACGCGAGATTGCTGAGGGTGTCGGCTCGCTGCGGCTCGAGAGCAAGCGCGCGGCGGTAATGCGCTTCGGCCACATCGAAGCGACGCAGCAAACGCGCGGTATTGCCCAGATTGTTCTGTGCATCGGCCGAGCCGGGTTCCAGCTCGCCCACACGGGTCAGACAGGTCAGACTCGATTCGAGCTGCCCGGCCTCCTGCAAGGCGATGCCGAGATTGTTCCATCCGGCCGCGAACGCCGGATCGATCTCGACGGCGCGCCGCCCGGCGGTCACGGCCTCATCCAGACGGCCCGCCTGCCGGTACATCTCGGCCAGATCCGACCAGCAGGCGGCGTGCCCGTTTGCCGCACGGCAGGTCGTCTCAAGATGCCTGATCGCCATGTCGCGCTTGCCGAACGCATGCGCCATGAGCCCCAGAAGATAATGCGCATCGGGGTGTTCGGGAGCGACTTCCAGCACGCGTCGACACAAGCTTTCGGCCTGCTGCGCCTGCCCCGCCTGCCAGTGCGAATTCGCCAGCGCCATCGCCTGCGCGAAGGTCAGCGTCTGAGGAACGGTCTGAGAGGTGGCCTGAGAAGCAGCCTGAGAAGCGTCGTGAGCCGGATCGGAGGACGCCGACGAGGATGCGGGAGCGGAAGACATCGGATAACAACCGGGAGAAAGGCGGGGGGGCGGCCGGAAACATCGTCAGGCCGCGGGCACTGCGTGATACTTCCACGGCGGTCGCAGCCGTGTCAATGGCTGCGACCGCCGGGTCTTGCCCGCACGCCTCAGACGATCAGAAGCGCTGCTGCACGCGCACGATACCGGTGTGCGACACGAAGCCCGAGCCCGCTTGCAGATCGTAACGAATCGACGCGCTCAGGTTGTTCGCGCGCATGAGCGTCACGCCCACCGACATCTCGGCCAGATCCGACACCGGGGTTGCCCCAACGGTGGTAAAACCCGTCTGACCGGTCGGATCCGCAGCAAAGCTCGCCCCGGTGGTCTGACGCGTGCGGTTGTACTCGTGCACCCAGCGCAGGCCGAACTCCGGCGTCCACGTGCCCGACGACGTCTCGAACGGCAGCGCGATCTTCGCGCCCAACGCACTGCGCACCGAGCTGCTGCCCGCGCTACCCACCGACAGTGCCGTGCCGTTGCCGCCCGTTTCCGTGTAGCTGTTCTGGTTCAGATAGCTATACGTGATGCTGGCGAGCGGCGTGACGATGGCACGACCCAATGCCAACGGCCAACCGAACTCGGCGCTCGTCGCGTATTGCTGGCCGTTGAAATTGCCGTTGGCGATGCCGTTGAAGCCCTGCATCGACACGAAGCGCTTCGAATCGTAACGCTGCAACACGACCGAACCCGTCAAGTTCACGTACCACGGCTCGCCGGTGTATGCGGCATAGCCGATCAGACCATAGCCGTTCACGCTGGAGGAATTGCCCGCCGTGCTGCCATCGTTGTTGATGACCGTGCGCGAGAACTGGAAGGCTCCCCCGGCACGCACGTGGTCGCCGAACGCGCGGTCTGCGCCGACGAGCAACCCGCCGTAATTCGCGCTGTAGCCGTCCACGCCATCACGTGCGGACTGACTCGCATGGCCGCCGAAGGCTTGCCCCCACACGCCCCAGTTGGCTGCGGCATCGCCTGTCGCAACACCGGTACCGCCCGCTTGCGCCACACGCAGGCCGTTGACGTGCGAGTTCACGACGCCCATCGAATCGAACGTCGCCGCACCCGCCGCACGCGTGTTCTGTGCCGGCGCGAGCTGCTTGCCGACGCGGTTGGCCGAATCGCCGGAGCGATCGCTCAGCGAACCGAGCGTCGCGTTGAACAGGTTGAGCAATTGCGGGTCGCTCACGCCGGTATATCCCAGCAAGCCTCGCAAGGCCGACACGGCGTTCGGCGTCGACGCGATCGTTGCATTCGTACGCGGGTCGAATGCCGGCACGCCGCTATTGTTGCTACCGCTGCCCGCTTCCGGGTTCGCGCCCGTACCACCACCGCCAATGCCTGACCCGGCGCCGTTGTTGATACCGCCGTTGCCCGTGCTGTTATTCGCCCCCGTACCGTTGGCGAGCGTCACCACCAGGTTCTTGTGGCTGCCGTTGGCAACTTCAGCGCCGCTGGCATCGAGTGTCGTCGAGCCGTTCACGCTGTACAGCAGCGAGCCCGCGTTGTAGGTCGCCGTGCCTGCGGTGTCGATCACCACGTAGCGCTGACCCGCCGCGAAGTTGTAGCCCAGCGATTGCAACGCCACACGCGACCCGGCGGCAAGTGTCGTGTTTCCACTCACCACCAGGCGACCGTAACCGCTGTCGGTCGCGGCATCACCGGTCGTGACGGCATTGCTTGCCACACCAAGTTGCAGCGTTGCGCCAGCGGACTGCGCGTAGTTACCCGAGACCTGAATGGCCTTGTTGATCTGAAGCACCGAGGCTTCGTTGTAAGCGGTGCGCGTGCCCGCCAGATCGAAGTTGTTGCCGACGACGAGATTGCCGCCGTTAAAGCGGACGTCCGCATTAGTGCTCACGATCGTGCCGCCGTACGTCGGACCAAAGCTCGTGATCGTGCCGAACGTGCCGTCGGTCGCACCGGCGATACGCAGATCGTTCGGCGAACGGTTGATGATCCACCCGGCGATCACGCCGGCGTTGTTGATCTGACCGATCGAGGACGTTGCGCTTTGATTCGAGATAGCACCGCCCAACCCCGTAATCACGCCACCGGCAAGGTTGTTGATGGTGCCGATCGCGTTGGCGTTGTAGATACCGTAATAGCCTGCCGTGAGCGTACCGGCGTTGTTGATCGCGCCAATCGTGCCGCCGTAGGTCGTTCCACTGACCGTCGTCCAGTCGTTGACGATACCCGACGAGTAGGAAGAATCAGTGGCGGTGATGCGTCCGCCCGCCAGGTTGTTGATCGTACCGATCGTGCCGCCGTAGTTGCTCAACCCGGAGAAACTGCCCACCACGGTGCCGCTGTTGGTCAGCGTATCGAGCGTCGAGCGCGGTGTGACGTTGCCCGACGGCGCGAGCATGATGCCGGTGTAGCCCGTAATCCGGCCACTGTTGTTAATCGAACCGATCTGGCCGGTGCTCCACAGACCCACGCCCGTCGAAATCGTCGAGGTGGACGTAATGGTGCCGGTATTGACCAGCGTCGTCAGCACGCCGGTGTTCGCAACACCCAATCGGCCGCCAGTGATCTGCCCGCTGTTTTCGAGACGCGTCAGGGCCGTCACGCTATTCACCCCGGCCATGTTCTCGGAGAGCAACGTGTTGTTGTTGACGAGCGTGCCGATCACGCCACCGTTGTAGATCGCCGAATCGGTCGTGCCCGTCGCATGGATCAGACCATTGTTCGTGACGCGATCGATGCTGCCGCCGTTGCCGCCGACCGACAGCGCCGACGTTCCGGTCAGCGTGCCGTTGTTCGTCAGCGTGCCGAGCGAGCCGTTGATCGAGCCGAAGGTCGTGCCGGTGATCGTCAGGTTCGCACCGTCGTACGCCCAGTCAGGGGCAACGCCCGTGGCGACACCCGGTGTAAGCGCCGTCGTGCCGCCGATGGTGCCGATGTTGGCCGGCGCAAAGATCGTCACGACCAGATCGTTGTTGCTGCCATTGCCGACCTTGGCGCCGCTGGCGGCCAGCGCGGGATAGCCGTTCACGCTGTAGCGCAGCGTTCCCTCGTTGTAGATCGCCGAACCTGCCGTATCGATCACGACATAGCGTTGGCCTGCCGCGAAGTTGTAGCCCAGCGATTGCAGCGCGATGGACGAGCCCGGCGCAATGTAAGTGTTGCCCGAAACGAACAGGCGCCCGTAGCCCACATCCGTCGCGACATTGCCCGTGGTGATCGCACCGCTGGCGACACCGATCTGCAACGTGCCGTCGGCTCCCTGCGAATAGTTGCCGCTGACGTTCAGCGCCTTGTTGATCTGGAGCACCGACGAATCGTTGTACGCCGTGCGGGTACCGGCGAGATCGAAGTGATCGTCGACCACCAGCTTGCCGCCATTGAAATGCACATCGGCGTTCGTGCTGACGATGGTGCTGGAGTACGTCGGACCGAAGCCGGTCAGCGTGCCGAACGTGCCATCGGTCGCGCCACTGATGTACAGCGTGTTCGGCGAACGGTTGATGATCCAGCCGGCAATCGTGCCCGCGTTGTTGATCTGACCGATCGAGGACGTCGGCGACTGATTCGAAATCGCGCCACCCAGCCCCTTGATCAGGCCACCGGCGAGGTTGTCGATCGTGCCGATGGCGGCTTCGCTATAGATACCGTAGTAACCGCCCGAAATCGTGCCAGCGTTCTTGATCTGGCCGATCGATCCGCCAGCCGTATTGGTCACCGCGGCGATGTCCGCCGTGGTGCCCCCCGTGGCGAGAATCTGTCCGCCCGACTGGTTGTCGAGCAGACCGAGGTAGCTGGCACTGTTCACGACCCCCTTGTTGGTGCCGGTAATGGTGCCGCTATTCGTCAGCGTCCCCATCGACGGGTTCGCCAAACCGGTCTTGGTGGAGATGACACCGTAATAGCCCGAGATCAGTCCCGTGCTGGTGTTCGTCAACGAGCCGAATTGCGCGGAGTTGAGCACACCGTAGCCATTGGCGGCCTGAATCGTGCCCGAATTGAGCGCCGACGTGAGCACATTGCTGTTGTTCAGGCCTTGCGATGCCCCCGTGACCGTGCCGGAATTCTCGAAGCGCGTGAGCGTGCCGCCGTTGCTGACACCGCCAAACGCCGCCGTCGACACCGATCCACGGTTGACCAGCGTCCCGATCGTGCCGCCGTTATAGAGACCTGAGCTACCCGAGCCGGTCGCGGCAATCACGCCGTCGTTCTCAAGACGTCCGATATTGCCCGCCGGCGAGGTCGACAATGCGTAAGCGCCGGTCAGCGTGCCAGAGTTCGTCAGCGTGCCCATGCTGCCGGTGATCGTCGCGAACGAGGTGCCGGTGACGGACAGGTTCGTGCCGTCGTAGCTCCAGTCCGGCAGCGACGCCGATGGCGTACCGGCCACGAGCGCGGTCGTTGCCCCCATGGCGCCGACATACGGCGCTGTGACCGTGACGACGAGGTCCTGATGACCGCTGCTGAAGACGTTCGCCCCCGTGCCGGACAGGTGCGGCGCGCCGTTGACGACGTAACGCAACGTCCCTTCGTTGTAGGTGGCGCTGCCCGTCGTATCGATCACGACGAAACGCTGGCCTGCGGCAAAGCTGTATCCCAGCGACTGCAAGGCGATGGTCGAACCCGAGGCAAGGCTGGTGTTACCCGAGACCAGCAGACGGCCGTAACCGGCATCGAGTCCGATATTGCCCGTCGTCACCGCGCCGGTGCCGACGCCAATCTGCAACGTGCCGTTGGCACCCTGCGAGTAGTTGCCGGTGACGAAGATCGGCCGGTTGACCTGCAACACGGACGCGTCGTTGAACGCCGTGCGGGCATTGAGGAGGTCGATGTTATCGTTCAGCAGCAGGTTGCCGCCGTTGAAGTGCACATCGGCAAACGAGCTCGCCAGCGTCCCCATCGAACCGCCGTAGCCGGTCAGCGTACCGAACGACGCGCCCGACGCGCCGGCGATGGACAATGCTTGAGACCCGCCGTACAGGACGTTCCCGACAATGGTGCCGGCGTTATTGATCTGCCCCACCGAAGCGTCCGAAGACGGATTGGTGATCGCTGCGGACGACCCGGTAATCACCCCGCCCGCGAGGTTGTTGATCGTACCGATCGAATCGACGTTATAGATGCCATAGACGGCGCCGGAGATCGTACCGGCGTTGTTGATCGTGCCGATCGAGCCATGCACCAGCGCCGAATTGACGGTGGCACTTCGGTTAGCGATGCCCACGCCGATCGTGCCGTTCGTGCCCGTAATCAGTCCACCGCTACGGTTTTCCACGGTCGTAATCGACGTGCCGCTGTTGGAAATACCCGTTTCCGTTCCGACAATGGTGCCGCTGTTGACCAGCGAACCGAGTTGCGGATTCGGCAAACCGGTATTGACCGCCGCGACGCCGAAAATGCCCGAGATACGTCCACTGTTGTTGAGTTCGCCGAACTGCGACGTATTCAACACACCATATCCGGCTGTCGCAGCAATCGATCCGGTATTGACGGCGGAAGTCAACGTGCCGCTGTTGTTCAGACCTTGCAGGAACCCGGTGATCGTGCCGCTATTCTCGAACTGGGAAATCAAGCCACCGTTGCCAATACCGCCAAACGTGCCCGTCGTCACCGATCCGCGATTGACGAAGGTGCCGATCGTGCCGCTGTTGTACGACCCGGAGCTATTACCGGTCACGTTGATCGAACCATCGTTCTCGACACGTGACACATTCGCTGCCGCAGAGAACGACAGGGCATACGTACCCGTGAGCGTACCCGCGTTCGAAATCGTGCCAAGGCTTCCCGTGATCGAGGCAAACGTCGTGCCGGAAATCGTCAGGTTCGTACCGTCGAACGCCCATGCGGGTGAGGTGAACGGATCCGGCTGCCCGCCGAACAGCGTCGTCAGGCCATCCATCGTGGCGACGGGGTTCACCGGTACGGCAAACGCCATCCCCGTCCCCATCGACGCCACGGCCACCGCCGCCACAGCGGCTGCCTTGCGCGCCCGACGGCGATCGACCGAGCGCGACTTTCCACCATGGCCGCTGGCCACTTCCGAGGCCACCTGATACATGCCCAGACTGGCGCTCCACACCACGCGATAAATGTGATTCATTTGATTTCCCAGGGTCTTTGTTTTTATTGATGCACGAGTGTCTGAATTCGGAACGGCTTGCGCGACTTTCCGGGAACTGCCAACGATCAGCACGATGCGCGCAGGCAAACGCAAACACTCCGCCGCATGAGCGAAGGGCATCAATGTCTGTCGGACTGAGACTTCGGCGAATTGCCGAAGACGGCGGAAAAGCGGAAAGCGCGGTAAGGAGCGCTATGGCCCCTTTTCGCTAATGGCGGAGACAGGCTTCGCGAAAGGTGGAAACGTTGGCACGGCCTGTGCTTGACACAGGCGTATCGATTTGGCGAGAAGCGATACGAAACATTCGGACTACCCCGTTATTATTGGCGAACGCGTTGCGTGTGTTATTTCTGGTAATTTTCTTTATCGACCGAATCCTTTCACACGCTTACCCGACTGTCAATCGCCAAACCGAATAACATCTTAAACACATGATTCTATTGAGATAAAAAGAGACTCAAAAAACAACGTCGCTCTCTGGTAAATCCTCCTCAGATCATTACAAGCCAATAATAAAAGGCAGCCCACTCTCATGGCGCCGCCTCTTATTTGTGCACAATGGTTTGTATGCCTAGAAAATCTTACAAGTGCCTTACTTGCTCCCGGGAATAAACTGATTCGTGTAAAGCGACTCCACCGGTTGCGCTGAACGCACCACCTTTTTGTCGACGTACGAGTTCTGCACGTAAGCCACGATGGCCGGGTCGAACTCTCCCGGACGCAGGCGGCTCGGGAAGACATACTTCGCGTAGTAAGTCAGCACCTTCGTCACGAAATCCAGCTTGTCGGCGTAGGTCGGCACCGCCGCTACATAGGCTTTCGACGCGGCCACCGGGTCGGCCTCGATCTCGCTCATCGCTTTCATCGTCGCCTTCACGAACCTCGCAATGGTCTCGGGATCGGACGCGATCTTCTTGTCCGACGCGATGATCGCCTGCCCCATGCCCGGCGTCAGTTGATCCGTCGGCCGGTAATGCACCTTGACGCCGGTCTCCTCGACGCGTGCGCCCCACTCCGGCGTGCCGACCAACCCGTCCGAGCGACCGTTAGCGACGTCCTGCCAGACACCGTTCGGCCCGCCCGCGTATATCGTCACGTCGCTCTTGCTCAATTTGCCTGCGGCCAGAATGCCCAGCGTGACGTAATACGACGTGTCTTCGTACGACATGACCGACAACGTCTTGCCCTTCAGGTCGCTGGCCTGCGCAATATTGCGATCCGCCCGCGTGATGAACTGATGCAACGGGTGTCCGCCGAGCAACGCCACACCTTTGACGGGAATCCCGTTGTTACGCAGCACGATAGCGGTGTCGCCAAGCGCGTCGCCGATATCGCCATTGCCCGCCGCCAACTGCTTGCCGACCGCAGCGCCGCCGTGCACGGTGATCCATCGGATCTTCAGCCCCTCCTGCGCGTAATAGCCCTTGCTCTGCGCGAGCATGAACGGCGCGAACGCCAGCTCGCCCGGCGGCGCCGCAAGCAGGAACGTCACCTCCTTGAGTGGCGCCGTGCCCTGTGCCTGAGCCGACCATGCCGTTGCTCCCAGAACGCCCGCAACCCACATACCACGTAGCACCCGCCAGCCCCTCGCCATCGGGCCGAGCCCGCACAGTTTTGCCTTTACGTTCACCTTGTCCTCGCGTTCTTGAAGTTATGTTTCGGATGAACCACACCCAACGTTCACATCCGGATCGCATCCCGATCCCATCGATCGCTACGTGTCCGCTACGCCTTGCTTGCCTTATCGGCTTCGTCGCCTTGCACTTCGCCCGCACCGTGCACCGTGAAGAACTTCGCGCCGCGCATCTTCTGCCCCACCGCCTGTTCGTACGCCTCGCGCACATCGTCCGGCTGCCCGGCCTGCCCGAAGAAGTCGTGCAGATAAGGCCCGAGTAACGGATGCGCCGACAGTGCCTCGCGCGTGAGCCCCGTCAACATCTCGTCCCGACAGGCAGACGGCAGGAACACGCGCTCGTTCTTCGCAGGATCGGTGATCAGGCCTTTGGGCGCAGCGCCACCGGCCACGGCCTCAAGCTCCTCGAAGAACTTGCGGCGCATCATCACGATGCCGCGATCGCTCGCGCCCAGCGTTTCCTTCGAGCGGTCGGTAATGCGCCCCTGTCCGGCCCACGCGGCGAAATCCTGATTCGCCACATGCGACGTGATCCAGTCGCCGTTCTCGTCGTACAGCGGGCCGTACCACGTCGGAATGCGTGTCTGGACATAGGGCTCCTGTTCCTTCGGCACGCGATTGAAGACCCAGAACACCGACAGCGTGTTTTCGTCGTCGATGGGCACGCGCCACTCGAAGTGATGCCCGAGATAGAACCCGTTCGGCCACAACGTCACGCGTCCCACCGTCCACATGACGTTCTCCTCAGTCTCGGCCGCGCGCAAACGCTTGTAGACGAAGCCATGCTCGAACTCTTCGTAAGCGGCTTTCAAGTGCGTGGGCACGTAGGCGGCGCCGGCGTCTTGCTGACGCGCCGTCCAGTTGTTGTGCGTCCATTCGAAATGCACGGGATCGATAGAGTTTTCCTGGCACTGGAACCAGTTGCAGGGAATCTCGGCCATGACCACTTGCGCGAAGCCATGCTCGTAACTGAACGGCTCCCAATCGGGCAATTCCGGCGCGGGCAGCGGCCCCATGTACGCCCACAGCAATCCGGCTTTCGCGCGAACCTCGTAGGCGGTGATGCGCGTTTTCTGACGCAGCCGCGCCGTGGGATCGACGATTTCCTCGAACGGCTGATGCGTGCACGCGCCGTCACGGCCGAACTCCCAGCCGTGATACGCGCAGCGCAGGCCGCATTGCTCGACGATGCCGAACGCGAGATCCGCGTTGCGATGCGGACAGCGCCGCTGCACCAGCCCGTAGTTGCCGGACAGATCCTTGTAGAGCACGAGGTCTTCGCCGAACAACCGGATCGGACGAACGGATTTGCCGTCGAATTCCGACACACCCGCGATGGGATGCCAATAGCGCCGCAGGTAGTCGCCCATGGCGGTGCCCGGACCGACTTCGGTGAGGAGTTTGTTCTTTTCTTGGCTAAGCATGATGGCGTCTCGAATGGCAGGGGGATGGCAGGGAGATGCGACGATTTTTGATCGCAAGACGCGCGCAAGGAACTACCGCAAAATTCAATTGAGTTGCCGTTCGTCTCAACCGCACGGCCACCCCACAAAAAAAAGCGAGACGTCATGGATCAACTGAGCGAAGTTCTGGCGGATGTGCACGCCACCGCCGTCGTCACCGGTCACTTCACACTGCACGCGCCGTGGGCGTTCGATAAGGAGGCCGTGCAGGGCATCCCCTTCCGGATCTGCCGTGGGGCGTCGTGCTGGCTTCATGTCGAAGGAGAAGACCCCGTGTATATCCGGGAAGGCGACGTCGTGTTGTTGCCGCACGGCAGCGCGCATCGCATGTCGAGCACGCCGGACGTACCCGCCGTCCCGTTCAACGACCTGCTCGCCGAGCGCGGCATCACGCCACGCTCAGACACGCCACTGGCGATGGTCGTCGGCGCTGACGGCCCGCTGTGTGAGTTGCATACCGCAATCGTGGGATTCGCCTCCGCGCACCGGCATCCGATCTTCGCGATCCTCCCGCCCATCATTCACATCCGCCACGACGACCCTGCGGTCGCCCCATGGCTCAAGGCGACGTTGCAGACCTTCATCGAGGAGTCGATGGCGTGCAAGCCCGGCTGGATGATTGCGGCAGCGCGTCTGTCCGACGTGCTGTGTGTCCAGATGGTGCGCGCGCATGTGTTGCAGAACGAACGCGTGGGCGCCCACTGGCTCAAGGGGTTGCTCGACAAGCAGGTAGGACGTGCCGTGCTCGCCATTCATCGCGAGCCCGCTGCCCCTTGGGATGTCCGTCAACTGGCGGAGCTGGCGGGCATGTCGCGTTCGCGCTTCGTGGCACGCTTCACGACGCTGGTCGGTAGCGCGCCGATGGCGCATCTGACGGGCGTGCGCATGCATCTCGCAGCCGAGGCGCTCGCGACGCGCACGCTGCGCGTGGCGGAAGTTGCGGACAAAGTCGGCTATACCTCGGAGAAGGCGTTCTCGCGGGCGTTCAAGCGCTGGGCGGGCGATACGCCACGCGCCTTCGGGCGGCGCACGCGCGATCTGCTCGATGCGGGCGCACCCGACGTGCCGGATACGGCAGGCAACGCAAACATGCACTAGCCCGAGCGACGCTCAGCACGTCCGGCGGGCTTACGCTACACTCGCCGGACCCGCTGTGGTCACTTGCTGCCCCTCTCCATCGACAGGAATTTTCATGAGCACGAACATCGAAACCATCGCCGTCAACCGTAACGACGGCTCGTCCGCCACGCTGGCCGATTACGCAGGCAAAGTGCGTCTGGTCGTGAACGTCGCATCGAAGTGCGGCCTGACGCCGCAATACGAAGGGCTTGAGCGCCTTTACGAAGACAAGCGCGCCGCCGGTCTGGAAGTGCTGGCCTTCCCCGCCAACAACTTCAAGGGTCAGGAGCCGGGTACCGACGCCGAAATCCTGGAGTTCTGCACCACGCAATACAACGTCACCTTCCCGCTGTTCGCCAAGCTCTCGGCACTGGGCGACGACCGTCACCCGCTTTATACGGCACTCGTCGACGCGCAACCTGAAGCCATCGGCGAAGGCCCGTTCCGCGAACGTCTGAAGGGATTTGGCGTCGAGCGCGAGAACCGCGCCGACGTGCTGTGGAACTTCGAGAAGTTCCTGGTCGGCCGTAACGGTCAGGTCGTGGCCCGTTTCTCGCCGGATGTGAAGGCCGACGATCCGCGTCTGGTCGCTGCCATCGACGCAGAACTGGCCAAGTAAGTTGCCTCATGGGGGCTGCTGCCCCCGATGTCACCGCGCCGACGACACGGTCGCCGGCGCGTGACGCACGGCCAGCATGGCCGCCCCATCACACGCCGGTCCCCGCTTCTCGCGACAACTCGCGAAAGCAGACGCGCCGTCCCCCCAGGTCCGACGCGTCTACGATGTACCGACTCAGCGCTTGGCCGTGTCGGTCATGAACTTGCCGGTCGGCGCTTCACCGCCCTTCTTCTGGCGACGCGTATTGCCATCCAGCCCGCCATCCACCGCCCACTCCGCGAACACCGTCGGTCCCGGCTCGAAGTCGCGCGGCTGCCATTCCGGCGTGAGAATATCCTCGTCCGCGTAGTACTCGATGAGCGCGCCGCACGGATTCTTGAAGTACCAGAAATACGCCGACGAAATCGGGTGACGGCCCGGCCCCAACTGGGTTTCCCAGCCGCAACGGTCGATGTGCATGCCGCCGCCGAACACTTCGTGGATATCGCGCACGGTGAATGCCACGTGGTTCAGACCGCGTTTGCCGTTGGGTAACGCCAGCAGGAACAGATCGTGGTGGCCGCCATGCGGCGCACAGCGCATGAAGGCGCCGCGATCCGGATAGCGATCGGACAACTCGAAGCCGAGCTTGTCTTCGTAGAACGCCTGCGTCGCCGCCAGCGCGTTCGTGAAAAACACCACGTGACCGACTTCGATCGGCTGGGCACGCTCATACACCGGACTCGGCGTATTCACACGTTGCGCCGGCAGTCCCCACGGATTGGTCGGCGCACCTTGCACGTCGAGCGCTCGCTTGCTCGTCACCGTCACACGCACGGCCAGCCCATTTGGGTCGATACAGCCCGTCGCGCCATCCTTGAAGAAGTAACCCGGCTGATCGGCGAGACGGTCGGCAACCGCGGCGACTTCTTCAGCCGTCGTAACGCCCCACGTCACCTCGCGCAGCGTGGGGCCGTCTTCCATGGCGGGCGGCAACGACGGATCGTCGTGGCGCACCGCCAGCACGCGGCAACCGTTGAGCGTTTCGAAGTGCGCGCCATTGGCGTCGGCCGCCACTTCGGTCAGGCCCCAGTCGGCGAGAAACCGACGGCAAGTGTCGAGGTCGGTGACCCCGTAGGTAATTTGTTCGATGCCAAGAATCGTCATGACAGTCTCGGGAAAAGGTTCTGGGTCAGGAGATTCACAGATCCAGCGTCAGACGGTCGCCTTTGCAACCGGACACGCAGATCATCATGACCTTGTTCGACGCGCGCTCCGATGCACTGAGCACCGAATCGCGATGATCGGGGCATCCGTCGAGCACGCGCGTCTCGCACGCGCCGCACACGCCTTCCATGCAGCTATGTTCCGCGTCGATACCGGCGGCAAGCAACGTATCGAGCAGCGTCGCACCGGCCGGCACCGCGATGTCCTTGCCGGACTTCGCGAGCGTGACGACATAGCCTTCGGACGTTGCCGGCGGCGGCGCGTCCGGCGCAGCGGCGAAGCGCTCGATGTGCACGTTAGCGATACCCGCCTCGGCGCACGCCGCCTCGAAGGCATCGAGCATCACGCCGGGCCCGCAGCAGTACGCGTGCGTGCCTGCCGGTTGATCCGCCAGAAACGCCGCGAGCGATGCGGGCTTGCCGTCATGCTGCTCGTCGAAGTGATACGTCACATCGCCGCCCAGCGCGTTCAATTCATCGACGAAGGCCGCTTGCGACGCCGTGCGCGCGCAGTACAGCAGTTTGACGTTGCGCCCCAGCGCGCGCAGACGGCGATACATGCACAGGATCGGGGTGACGCCGATACCGCCCGCCACCAGCACCGTGTGCTCAGCGCTCTCCATGAGTTCGAAGTGATTGCGCGGCTCGGAAATGTCCAGCGTCATGCCGACGCGGAAGTTGTCGTGGATGAAACGCGACCCGCCCCGGCTCTTCGGGTCGGCCAGAATGCCGAGCACGTAGCGGTTGGTCTCACCGGGCGCATTCACGAGCGAGTAGCTGCGCACCAGTCCGCTCGGCAAATGCAGATCGATGTGCGCCCCCGGCGTGAAAGCAGGGAAGGCCGTGGCGCTGCCCGCCACAGGCACGAGTTCGATGCTCATGATGCCTGCCGCCTCGAAGCGAAGCGTGCGCACCATTGCCGACAGGTTTGACTTGCTCATAACACCGCTCTCTGATGTTGCTGATCTTCTTGATGGCCGCGCGGGTCAGCCCGCCACGGACAAATCGATGTCGAGACGCGCAAACGCCTCGATCTCCACACGCAATTCCGGAAATACCAGCGCGCTGACGGCCACCAGCGTCGAACACGGATACGCACCGCCGTTGGCCGCCACGTCCGCGAAAAACTCGCGGCGCGCGCGCCCGACCTCATCCTTGTCGGCAATGTCGGTCACGTACACCACGAGCTTGTAGATGTTCGCGAGACGACCGCCGCCCGCCTCGACCAGCGCGCGAATCTTGCCGAGCACGACGAGCGTCTGCTCGTAAGTCGAGAGCGGCGCTTGCGCATCGCGCGTGGCCGGATGCGCCGTCATGCCCGACAGGAGAATCTCGTTGCCGAAGCGAATGCCGTTGCTCCACGTCGCCGTGCCCAGATCGGGCACGGCTTGCGCGCGGATGCGCTCGGCCTTGAGGGGTGGATCGATCTGCATGCTTGTCTTGCGCTCCGTACCCGTTATGCCTTGCCTTGCTGGAGACGTTCGAGCTCCGCCTTCGCAAGGTTCTTCAGGTGGCGACGCAGACGCACGATACCCATGTCGTGCTGATACAGATGTTCGTTCTGATTGGCGTCCGGCTCCATGTCTTCGAGCATCACGCGGTCCTGCTCCAGCACGGCCCAGTGACGCGCTTCCAGACGATTGCGATAAAGGAAGCGCCACGTGTCGCGCTGCCAGCCGTCGAGCTTGCGGCAACGCCAGTGGAACACGGCGGCGAGCGTCGGCGAAATCGGCGTGTAGCTGCCCACGATCACGAAGTTGCCGCCGGGGCCGCCCGTCTTCGGATACGGAATTTCCAGACGCATCCAGTGCGTGCCGGTGTCCGCCCACTCGGTCCAGTCGAAGTTCACGTCGCGCTGGCCTTCCTTCTCGAACACGAAGCCACGGTC
Organism: Pandoraea sp. ISTKB; assembly: GCF_001721285.1. Lineage (NCBI taxonomy): Bacteria > Pseudomonadati > Pseudomonadota > Betaproteobacteria > Burkholderiales > Burkholderiaceae > Pandoraea > Pandoraea sp. ISTKB. The sequence goes on along the minus strand of NZ_MAOS01000013.1, from coordinate 58,883 downwards.
GGTGTCGCGAATGCGGAACGCTGCCGAGTTGTCGCCCTCGGCCATCGAGTGCGACTGCTTGTGCAGATACGTGCCGTGCATCGGGTCCATCACGTTATCGAGCACGTAACGGTAGTCGCCCTTCCATTCCGTGTAGCAAAGGAACGAGGAAAATTCACCGTCGGCGTCGAGTTCTTCGGGCAGCACGAGCGGGGGCGGCGTGTCGATGTTCTCGGTGGCGTTGTAGAGCCAGACGGCATCGTTACGTTCGACGATGTGGTACGCCTGCGTCGGGCGTGAGCCTTCGAGCTTGCAGCCCGGGCTGCCCGGCACACGCATCACGGTGCCGTCGCAGCGCACCTGCACGCCGTGATAGCCGCACGCAATGCGGTCGCCCATCACGATGCCCTTCGACAACGGGGCGCCACGGTGCGGGCAGTGATCGTCGAGCGCATGCACCTGATTGTCCTGATCGCGCCAGAACACGAGCTTCTTGCCGAGGCGGCGCAGCGAGACCGGCTCGCGGCCGATCATGCCCGACGGGCAGATCGGGTACCAGAGGTTTTTCAGGCCGCGCTCCAGAATGGCGTCGGCGGTAAGAATGGGCTGTTGCGTTGTCATGGGGGACGTCTCCATCGCGCGCATCACCCGCCAACGCCTGCGTGGCGGGCGACGATCGCGCTGTCTGATGTATTTACTCTTCGGCCAGTCGGGCAATCTGCGCTTTGTAGACGTCTTCCGTCCACACGTCGCCGTCCTGCGGGCCGGGGCCGGTGCGATTCAGATAAGCCACGAGGCCGGCCAGATCGTGCGTGCCGGCGGCGTAGGCGCGCTCGATGGCGTCGCCCAGCAGGCTTTCATACTGCGTCGGCACATGACGACGCGCCTGATGCGGTTCAAGATAACGGTCCATCATTTCCCTCCATTGCGAACCCGTTCGCGAATGCGCGCGTGCACGGGTACAAAGTCGTAAGTCGGATAGCATTCGGTGCGGAACACGCCCCACGCCGAGCGCTCCAGCTCGACGTTCACTGCGGGCAGCAAGTGCGGCAGCAACTCCAGCGTGACGATCTGGCCGAAACTCATCGCCACCGTCCAGGACACCACCTTCACGCCGGCGGGCGGGAAGCGTTCCCACCATTCGGCCGCCTTCAGGCGCTCCTGAAAATCGTCGAGATTGTTCGACTGATCGTGACGCAGGAACACCGTCAGCAACATCGTTTCGGATTGGGCCGTGCCCGGTGCGGTCTCACTCATCGCTGGCCTCGCATCACTGCACGAACTGGTTGGTGAACAGATCGTCCACCTTCGACTTCTCGCGAATGACCTTCTCCTGTGCGTAGAAGTCTTGCAGCTTCGTCACACGTGCCGGGTCGAATGCCCCCAGACGCTGTTGACCCGGGTACACATTGCGGGCGTAGTAAGTGAGGATCTTCTCGATCTCGGCTTCCTTGCCCTTGTAGCCCGGCACGGTGGCGCAGTATTCCTTCGCAGCGCCCGCCGGATCACGCATGATTTCGGCGACCGACTTGACCGTCGCGCGCACGAACTTGCGGATCATCTCCGGCTTCTCGGCAATGGTCTTGTCCGAGGCCAGAATTGCCTGCGCCATGCCCGGGAAGTACTTGTCGGTCGACGTCATGGTGACCTTCACGCCAGCGTCTTCGATGTTCTGCGCCCACTCAGGCGTGCCGACCATGACTTCGGCCTTGCCGGTGGCGACCTGCTGCCACACGCCTGCGGGACCGGCCCCCTGAATGCGGGCGTCGTTGCGCGTGAGACCGGCCGAGGCGAGCAGACCCAGCGTGGCGTAGAAGCCCGTGTCCTGATAAGCCAGCACGGTGATGGTCTTGCCCTTCAGGTCGGCGGGCGACTTGATGTTCGCATCGTCTCGCACCACCAGTTGGTGCAGCGTGCGGCCGCCGAGCAGCGCCACGCCCTTGATCGGAATGCCGTTCGGACGCAGCACGATCGGCGTGTCGCCCAGACCGCCACCCAGATCGCCGTTACCCGAGGCGAGCTGCTTGCCGACGTCGGCACCGCCCTGCACCGTCAACCAGCGAACCGACAGGCCTTCGGCGGCGTAGTAGCCCTTCTTCTCGGCCAGCATCAGCGGCGCGAACGCCGGCAGGTTCGCCGGTGCCGGCAGCAGGTAGGTGATCTGCTGGGTCGCCGGCTGCTGGGCCATGACCGGTGCGGCCACGCCCGCGAGTCCGGCCACGGCGCACAGGCCGGCCGTCAGGAAGGCGCGACGCGCCAACGATGCACGGAAAATCGACAACATATCTTTGCCTCGCTCAAGTTTCGGATGACCGCGATGCCCCGTGCATCGCGGCTTGCCACCATTCGCTACCCACGTCAGACCTGGCCCGCCCAAGCGAGCGGCTGATCGTTCATGCCCCAGTAAAGGCTCTTCTGGTTCGTGTATTCGAGCAGCCCCAGACGTCCCTTCTCGCGACCCATGCCGCTCTCCTTCCAGCCGCCGAACGGCGTCGAGATCGAGAACTGCTTGTAGGTGTTGATCCAGACGGTGCCCGTCTCCAACGCGCGGCCCATGCGCCAGGCGCGCTTGTAGTCGCGCGTCCAGATACCTGCGGCCAGCCCGTAGACGCTGTCGTTGGCTTCGCGCAGCAGATCGTCTTCGTTCTCGAACGGCAACACGGCCAGCACCGGCCCGAAGATTTCTTCCTGCACCATGCGCGCCTGATTCGTCAGCCCCGCGATGATGGTCGGCGCATAGAAATAACCCTGCTCGCGACGATCGCCCACCGGACGCTCCCCGCCACACAGCAAACGCCCGCCCTCTTCCAGACCGATCGCGACATAACGTTCGATGGATTCGCGATGCGCCGACGTGACCAGCGGTCCCATCTGCGTGTCTTCGCGCAGCGGATCACCCACGCGCAACTGCTTCGCCCCGGCGACGAGACGTTCGACGAACGTGTCGAAAATTGTCTTGTGGACGAACAGACGTGAGCCGGCGATGCACGACTCGCCCGACGAACTGAAGATGCCGTACAGCACACCGGCCACGGCATGGTCGATGTCGGCGTCTTCGAACACGATGGTCGGCGACTTGCCGCCCAGCTCCAGCGACACCGGCATGAGCTTTTCCGCCGCCAGACGGGCAATGCCGCGACCGACTTCGGTACCGCCCGTGAACGCCACCTTCTTCACTTTCGGGTGACGCACCAGAATGTCGCCGATGACCGAACCCTTGCCCGGCAGCACCGACAGCACGCCACGCGGCACACCGGCAGCCTCGCAGATGCGGCCGAGTTCGAGCGACGCGAGCGGCGTGACTTCCGCCGGCTTGAGTACGACGGCATTGCCGGCAGCCAGCGCCGGGGCAAGCTTTTGTGCGTCGGAGGCAATCGGCGAGTTCCACGGCGTGATGGCCGCAACCACGCCCAGCGGCTCGTGCACGCTCATCGTCAGGAAGTCGCCGCGCGACGGCGTCAGCGTCTCTTCCAGCGTCTCCAGGCACGAAGCGAAGTAGCGGAACGTACCCGCCGCGCTCGCCACGAGGGCACGCGTCTCGCTGATCGGCTTGCCGTTGTCGCGCCGTTGCAGATGTGCGAGCGCTTCGGCGCGTTGCGTGATGCCGTCGGCCACGCGATGCAACACGGCTGCACGCTGATGCGGCTTGAGACCGGCCCAGTCGGCGCGACGCCAGGCGGCGTCCGCGGCTTCGACGGCTTCGACGGCGTCGTCAGCACCAGCGGCGGCGATCTCGGCGTTGACGCTTTCGTCCGCCGGATACAGGCTCTGATAGCGCTTGCCGGTACCGGCACGCCATTCGCCGCCGACCAGAATGTCGCTCGAAAACCCTTGCAGCAAATCTTGATGGCTCATGAGGCTTTTCCTGCTAGATCACACAGTTCGCCACGCGGTTGCGCAGCGCGCGAATGGCCGAATAGGCCGTCAGCGCAGAGGTCTTGGGGTTATCCGGCAACGGCTTGCCGCACATCTCCAGCGACATCTCGCCGAACGCGCCACGCGCCGCGATGTGATGCACGTTGCGCGTGGTCGCCGGGTCGGCGATCAACCGCACGCGCGTCGCATCGAGGCCCAGACCGGCGATGGCGACGGTGGCCGCCACGTTGGCGTTCTTCGGGTACAGCCGCGCGGCGTCGCGCGCGCTGCCTTCGAAGATCACCGTGGCCGTGGTGAGCGACGCGAGATCGCAGACCTGTTCGGCGGGCGTGCCCTGCCAGCCCATCGGCGGCTTGCGGCCGGTGTACAGCACTTCGTCCAGACCGCCTTCGCGGGCGGCGGCAATGGCGTCGATCCCGCCGATGGCGCCCGAGAGCAGCGTGACGGTGGACGCGCCGTCCTTCGCTGCCTGTTCAAGCGCGGCGAGTAATTCCGAATCCGAGAGCGCACCGATCGATGCCACCGCGCAGTCCACCCCCGACTTGAGCAGCGGCACGACATGGCCCGACAGTGCGCTATGCCCCGCGCACTCCAGTACGAAGTCGGGACGGCTCGTCAGCGCCTGCGCCGACGACACCACTTCAGTGCCCTGGCGCACGCTGCTGCGCACGCGCTCGGCGGCGTCTTCCGGCACGATCACGTGGCCCACGCGCAGATACGGATCACTCGCGCACGCCTCGTAGACCTTCGAGCCGATCGCGCCGAAACCGATCAGCGCCACATCCACGGGACGATGGTTCAGTTCATGCATTCGCAGGCTCCCGTACCGGCGGGCCGGCAAAATGCGAGGCGAAGTTGCCGACCGACAGCATGTCGACTTCGAGCAGCACCGGACCGTCGTGCGCAACGGCGCGGGCGACCGCACCTTCCGCCTGATCGATCGCCGTGATGCGCTCGTGCTTGAGTTGCAGGCTGGCGCAGAACGCGGCGAAGTCCGGCTGATGCAGTTGGACGTAGTGACGACGACCGCCGTACTGCGCGTCCTGAATGTTGCGGATCACGCCGTAGCACTGGTCGTTCATCAGCAGAATCACGACCGGCGCCTTTTCCTGCACTGCCGTGGCAAGTTCGCCGACGTTCACCATCAGGCCACCGTCGCCGCACAGCGCAACGGTCTTCTTCGCATTGCCTGCGAGTGCCGCGCCGATGCCCATCTGCATGCCCTGGCCGATGCCGCCTCCCAGCGCGTGCACACCGGCACGCGGCGAGAAGATCTTCAGCAGACGGTTGCCCCACGTGCTGTTCGAGATCGTGACGTCGCGCACCCAGTTGAAGTCGCGACCGAGCGCGCCTTGCAGGGCCGCCACGAGCTGGCGATACGGACCGAGGCCTTCGGCGACCTGCTTGACGGCAGCGTCGCGAGCGGCGGCGAGATCGGCGTGAAACGCCGGATCGACCGACAGACGACCTTGCAGGCGGTCGGCCAGCGCGTTCAGTACGGCGGCGGCGTCGCCCTGAACGAACAGGTCGTTGCGGTACCCACGGTTGTCGGCAAGACCATCGGCGTCGACGCGATACAGCGGACGCGGCAGCGCCAGCTTGTACTTGAGCGTTTCGTTGCCGCGCAGACGCGAGCCGACCACCACGATGGCGTCGCACGTCTTGTAGAACTTCTCGACCGTCGGGTGGATGTTGAACGCACCGAGCGTCGCGGCGTGGTCTTCCGGCACGATGCCGCGACCCTGCACGCTCGTCACGACACCGAAGCCCATCTCGACCAGACGCTTGACCGCGCCCTCGGCACCGCGTGCACCACCGCCCAGCCACAGCAGCGGACGATGGGCCGATGCCAGCTTGTCGGCCAGTGCAGCCACGCGGGCGTCGTCATGCGTCGGCACCGGGATGTGCGGCGCGGCGAGATCGGCCGGCCAGTCGATTTCGGCGGCTTGAATGTCGATGGGAATCTCGACGCTGACCGGACCGGTCGGTGCGGTGAGTGCTGCGCGCACGGCCTCACGCACGGTCGAGAGCGCCGTGTCGACGCAACGCACCCGGTAAGCGGCCTTCGAAATCGAGTTGAGCATGCTCAGCTGATCCGGCGCTTCGTGGATGTAGGCGAGATCGCGGTCGAGGAATTCGGTTTCGATCTGACCCGTGATGTGCAGCACCGGCGTGCCGGCCGTAAGCGCTTCGACCATCGCCCCGGCCGCGTTGCCTGCGGCAGTGCCCGTGCTCGTGAACGCCACGCCCAGACCACCGGACACCCGCGACAGGCCATCGGCCATGTTCAGGGCGCCGGCTTCGCCGCGTGCGCCGACGTAACGGATCTTTTCGCGACGCGCGATGGCGTCGAGGATCGGCATGTTGTGAATCGAGATCACGCCGAATGCGGTCTTCACACCGCACTGTTCGAGAAACGCCGCGATGACTTCGCCGACGGTGGTTTTGTTAGACATGTCTTGCCAAGCCTCCGGAAACATCGATGTGGCTGCCCGTCGTATAGGACGATTGCGGGCTTGCCAGGAAAAAGATCGCTGCGGCCGCCTCTTCAGGCTTGCCCAGACGTTGCAACTGGATTTGCTTCTTGCGCGCAAGCTCGCCGGTCCACGCTTCCCACGTCTTGCCTTCGCCTTGCGCGGCAAAGCGTCGACGCCACTGGCCCGACTCCACCAGACCGATCAGGATCGAGTTGACGCGCACGCTGTCGGGGGCGAATTCGCTCGCCATCGAGCGCACGAGGTTCTGCACGCCGGCGCGCGCCGACGAGGTCGCCACCATATGTGGCTCCGGTTGCAGCGCGAGCAGCGAATTGACGCAGACGATGGCGGCGTCGCCCGTCTCGCGCGCGGCGTCGCGCAACATCGGCAGGCACGCCCGCGTGGTCCGGATCACGCTGAAGTACTTCAGTTCGAGCTCTTCGCGCCAGGCATCGTCGGTCGTGTCGGCGAACGTCGAGACACGGCCCTGACCGGCGTTGTTGACCAGCATGTCGAGACGGCCGAACTCGCCACGGATACGCTCGGCCAGCGCGGCCACGTCGCTCTCGTCGAGCACGTTGCATTGGGCAGCGATGAGGCGCGCGTCGGGGTGACGCTCGCGCAAATGCGCTTCGGCTTGCGCCAGACGCTCGGTGTTACGGCCGCAAATCGCGACGGCCGCGCCCGCGTCGAGCAGACGCTCGGCGGTGGCGAGCCCGATGCCGGATGTGCCACCCGTCACCAGTGCCGCGCGTGAGGAAAGGTCGATCTTGATCATTTCAATCCCAGTGACTTCATGTAAGGGGCGGTCTGGCCGTCGCTGCCCGGCCGATAATTCAGACGGTGCGAGAGCGCATCGGCGGCTTCGCGCACCTGCCCGATCAGGCCTGCGTCGAGCATCGACGCATCGATGTTGGCGCGCGGAATCGTGACCGTGATGGCGGCGCAGATGCGACCGGCGTCGTTACGCACCGGCGCGCTCACCACGCTGATGCCGCGCTCGAACGACGAAGCGGAGACCGCGTAACCACGTTCGGCGTCTTCACGCACGCGTTCGAACAATTCGGTGAGCGTTTCGGGCGTTTGCGGCGTGAACTTCTCCAGCGTCTTTTCCGGATACAGCGCGCGCAGTTCGGACAGCGTCAGGTCGCCCATCAGCACGTGACCGTGCACCGTGGCGTGCGCCGGCAGACGGGTGCCGACGTTCACCTTGATCGAGTTGAAAACGCCCGCCACGCTTTGCGCCTTCGCCACGAACACGATGTCCCGACCGTCGCGAATCACGATGTGCGAGGTCAGTTGCGTGGCGTCGCGCAGCCGTTCGATGATGGGAATGCCGAGATCCGTCAGTTCCAGCGAACTGAGGTACTCGAAGCCCAGACGCAGCACGGCCACGCCCAGACGGAAATTCTTTTCGCCACCTGCGCGCTCAAGAAAGCCCATGGCTTCGAGCGTCTGCAACAGGCGGAAGACGGTCGTGCGCGGAATCCCCAGACGCTGCGACAACTCCGGCGCGCTGAACACCGGCTCGCGCGGCGAGAACTCCGTCAGGATGCGCAGGCCACGCTCCAGCCCCGGCACGAGATAGCGGGACTCGGCGGGGGCACCTTCATTGCCCTCGGCGGCTTCCTCGCCATCGACCAGCGTCGACGATGCGAGCAAGGTTTCGTCTTCCATATGCGCTTCGCGCTTCGGTGTCACCGGTGCCATCTCAACGCGCTCCTGCCGAGACACGTCCGAGCCACGCGGCTAGCGCAGCGTTCAGAACGTCCGGCGTTTCGATATACGACGCGTGTCCCGCGCCGTCGATAATTTGCAGCGGCACGCCCGCTACTTCAGCGATGGCCTCACAGGCCGCAGGCGGCGTGATGCCGTCGTGCGCCCCCACGGCGACGGCCACCGGACCGGCGTGGGCAGCGACGTACTGCGCGAGGTCGCCAGCGACGTCGCCGTTCGAGAGCAGGTGCGTCGCCTGACGGTAGCCGTCGGGCAGCACGCGGGCCATGTTCCACTTCACCCAGGCGCGCGGCAGATCGGCGGCGTCCGGTGCGACGAGGTTGTCACTGCGCTCGCGCGCCATGCCTGCGGGACCGAGCTTGTCGAGCATCGCCAGCCGGCTGTCGCGCTTCGATGCCCGCACCTGCACGTCCGCACGCCCGTAGCCGTTGGCCGGCGAGCAGAGAAAGAGTCCACGCACACGCTGCGGCGACTGGCTCGCGAACTTCGTCGCCATGATCGCGCCCAGCGAATGACCAACCAGTGCGACGCGATCCAGCCCCAGCGCGTCGAGCCAGGCTTCGAGTGCATCGGCATAAGCATCGGCGTGCGGTTCGGCATCGGCGACGTTCGACGTCTGGCCGTAACCCGGGGCATCCCATGCGTACAGGGCGGCGCCCAATCCCGTGGCGTCCAGTTGTGCGACCCACGACGCGGCGCCCGAGCCGATGCCGTGCAGCATCACGACCGGCAGGCCAGTGTCGTTCGCGACGCCCGCGCAGCGATAGCCGACGGTACCCGTGCGCGTGGCGACGGTGCGGTACGCAAAGGCGTCGAGTCGCGCGCGCAGTGCGGCGACGGCGGCATCCTCTGGCATCTCTGACACTTCGGACTGAATGGCTTCGACTTGCATGGCTTCTGGCTGAACGTCTGGCTTGGTGAATTCCTGCCGGTGCGGCGTGCGCGGCGTGATCCCGCTTCGCACACGTCGCACCGGACTTATGCCGGGCTTACTTCGCTTCGCGCTTGATCTTCGCGAGCGGGGAATCCGGCGGGTACGTCGGCGTGACCGGTTTTTGCGAGCCGAGCATCACGCACATCAGCGCGTCTTCGTCACCGATGTTGATTTCCGTGCGGTACACGCCCGGCGGGACCGAAATCAGGTCGCGCTCGCCGAGAATGGCTTCCCACGTCTGCCCGTCGCGCTCGCAGATCACCTTCATCTTTCCGCGCATCACGAAGAAGATTTCCTCGACATCCATGTGGATGTGGCTCGGGCCGATGTTGCCGGCCGGAATCACCATCGTGGAGAACGTGAAGTGACCGGCGGGCACCGTGTTGATGTCCTTGGCCACACCCGTGCCGCCCGTGCCGACATAACGCATTTGCGCACGGCGGTACTTCGGGTCGTAGTCCGCCTGGAACTTGAGGGCGTCCCAGTCGTACTTGCGCGTCGAGAAACGCGCCACGCGGGTGTCCAACCATTCGCCGAACGTCTGGCCGTCGGCCTGTGCCCAGCTTTCGACGGCCTGCGCCGTCGCGGTGTTTTTTGCTTCGGCTTGCGCCATGGTGTAACTCCTTGAAGGCATTACCAATGAGATCGGAGTGAGAGTGGCTCGTCAGGGCATGACGAAGCCGCCGTTGACCGGCAGAACCTGACCGGTCACGAAACGGGAGGCGTCGGAGAGCAGGAACAGCACCGGGCCGATCACGTCGTCGGGCACTTGCGCACGCGGCAACGCACGACCTTCCAGATAGTGGCGATGACGCTCGGCCGGCACGTACGCCGTGGCTTCGACTTCGACGAGACCCGGCGCGATGGCGTTGACGGTGATGCCGTCCGGTCCGAGTTCGCGGGCGAGCGAGCGCGTCATCGACATCACAGCGCCCTTGCTGGCGGTGTAGGCGAGCAGACGCGGCGCGCCCCAAAGCGCGGTGTCCGAGGCGATGTTCACGACACGCCCCTGCGTCGATGCGCGCAGAAACGGCAGCGCCGCCATCGTCATGAGCCAAGTGCCGCGCACGTTGACGTTCATCACGGCGTCCCACGTCTCGATGCTCAACTCGGTGGCCATCTTGCCGCCCGAGTTGGTGATGGCGCCGTTGTTGACGAGGCCGTCGACACCGTCCATGCGTTGGGCGGCAGCCTGCGCGGCAGATTCCACCGACGCTGGTTCCGACAGATCGACACGTACGAACGACACGGCATGACCGGCATCGCGCAATTCGGCGGCGAGCGCTTCACCCGCCTCCACAGCGATATCGGCGATCGTCACTTGTGCGCCGCGCGCGACAGCCGCACGCACGAAGCCTTCGCCGAGTCCGCGAGCGCCGCCGGTGATCAGCAGCTTCTTGCCGTCGAGCGGCGCAAGCGTGGCAGTGTCAAGCGCAAGGATGGGCAGTTCGTTCACGATGCATTCCTTATGACGTCGTGCGCTTACGCGATGTTCATGGCGGCGCGCGGCACGTAATGCAGTGCGCGACGTTCCAGCCAGACCACGGCCGCGTAGGCGGCGATACCGATGACGGTCAGCCCGGCGATGGCGACGAACACCATCGCGGTATTGCCCTGCCCTTCGCCGTACACGAGCAGGTAGCCCAGGCCACGGTCGCCGCCGACGAGTTCGCCGACAGTCACGCCGATCACGGCCAGCGTCGAGGCGATGCGAAGGCCGGCAAAGAGCGCCTGCATGGCCGACGGAAATTCGACGAAGCGGAAGATCTGCCAGCGACGGCCGCACAGCGCACGCACCAGATTGACCATGTCCGGATCGACCGAGCGCACCGCGCCCAGCACGTTGATCATCACGGGGAAGAAGACGATCAGCACGGCGACGAGGATCTTCGGGTAGATGGTGTAGCCCATCCACATCACGAACAGCGGCGCGAAGGCCACCTTCGGCGCGATCTGCAACGCGAGGATGTACGGCGAGAGCATGGCTTCGGTCGAGGGCGAGAGGCCGAGAATCACGCCGATCAGCACGCCGAGCGCCGAACCGATCACAAAGCCTGCGATCACTTCGAGCGCCGTCACGCCGATGTGCAGCCAGAGGTTTTCGACCTCGAACATGCGCACGCCTTCGACCAGGGTCGACGAGAGCTTCGGCAGCACGAATTCGGGTACGCCGAACGCCGTCGGGCCCCATTGCCATACGGCCGCGAAGATCAGCAGCAGCAAGACGCTGCCGGCGGTCAATTGCGTTTTGGAGAGGGATTTCATAGCGGAGATTCCAGTGTCTTGTGCGTGGTTCGCAGGTGCGGGCGACGGTGCGATCAACCGAGGTGATCGTCGCGACCGACCTTGAGCAGTTCCATCAGATGCGCGACGTACTCGTTCATCCCGGCCTGCTTGCGACGTTCGATGGGGTTGTCGCGATGCGGCAGATCGACGGTGATCTCTTCGATGATCGTGCCCGGACGTTCGCTCATCACGAACACGCGATCCGACAGCGCTATCGCCTCGGCGAGGTCGTGGGTAATCATCAGCGCGGTCTTGCCCTCGGAAGCGAGCATCTGCGCGAGGTCCTGCTGGAGCACCATCTTGGTCTGCGCGTCGAGCGCGGAAAACGGCTCGTCCATGAGCAGCACGTCCGGCTCGACGGCCAGCGTGCGTGCGAGCGCCGCACGTTGGCGCATGCCGCCCGACAACTGGTGCGGATAGTGATTCTCGAAACCCTTGAGATGGCAGCGCGCGAGCAGCGCCTTGGCGACCTCTGCGCGCTCGGCCTTGCTGCGGCCGCGGATCTGCATGCCCAGCTCGACGTTCTTCTGAATCGAGCGCCACGGCATGAGCAAATCCTTTTGCAGCATGAACGCGACTTGTTGCGACGGGCCGCGCACCGGCTTGCCGGCAAGCGTCACCTGACCGTCGCTCGGGGCGTAGAGGCCGGCGCCCATGTTCAGCAGCGTGCTCTTGCCACAGCCGCTCGGGCCGATCAGCGAGACGAACTCACCGGCCTTGATGCCGATGGACACGTTCGAGACGGCCGTCATCTCGCCCTTGCCCTGGCGATTTTTGAACCGACGCGTGACGCCGCGGTACTCGATAGCGAACGGCAACGGCATTGCCGCCGGCTGCGCCTGACGTGCGTCGGCATAAGCCTCGGCTACGTTTGCGTCCTTCAACTGAATCGACCTGAGCATGGGAAACCACCGTGTTTCTGGATGTTCAACTTGCTTCGGGCAGCCTGCGACGTCTGTTCACGTGCACGACTTGCCAGCCTGTCTTTCTCTTTCGCATCACGTTTCATTGGTGAAACGTTGATTTACTTATGGATCAATTATAGGGAGTGGCAAGCGCAGTCAAAATTGTTTTTTGCCTAGGGGAAACCCGAATTCGGAGGGGTAAAGCGGGATCGTTCGAGGGCTCGGCGATAAAAAAACGCCGGCGAGCGATAGCCCGGCCGGCGCGTCAAGAGAGACCACTGGGTGAATCGATGGATGTCAGAACGAGTGATGCACGCCCGACATGATCACAAGCTGGTTGGACGTCGACGACGGGCTGATCGTGTTGATCGCCGTGACCGCGCCATTGCCGCTGGCGTGTTGATAGGCGCCGCTCACGTACACCTGCGTGCGCTTCGAGAACGCGTAGACATCGCCGAGACTGACCTGCGTCCAGCGCTTGCCGGACATGTTGGTCGTGGCCGCACCAAAGGTGATCGTGTTGGCGACGCTCGTCGCATAGTTCACGCCACCGTCGAAGGCCTGATACGTGTCGCTGCCGCCCGGCGACTGGAGTTTCACGCGCGTGTACAACGCGTGCAGCAGCCACGGCCCGAAGCCATACGAGACCCCGGCGCCCATGTTTTCGACGTTCTGCGCCGCGTAAGTCGCGACAGGCTGCCCCTGGAACGTGGCGCCGCCGAGCACGGCGACGTTCGGCGTGCGGTCGTTTTCGTTCGAGTACACCGCAGACGCCTTGAAGCCGCCGTTCGTGTAGTTCGCCGCCACACTCCACTTGCGCCCGGTGGCGAAGTTCGTGGTGTTGCCGAACGAGATCATCGCGCCGGCCTTGAACCCCTTGAAGTCCGGCGTGACGTAGCGCACCGAGTTGTCGGTCTGCACCACAGACGTGTTGGCGAGTTCATCGAGGTTACCCGGGTGGAACATGTACCAGTTCATGCCCAGATAGGCCGTGCTGAACGGGCCCAGCCAGTCGAAGTTGAACGAGGTCATGTGACCGATGGTGACGGTCCCCATCTTGTCCGACTGCAAGCCGACCCACGACTGGCGGTTGAACATCGCGCCGGCCTTGAGGGTGTTCCCCGTGAGCGTCGAGAAGCCGTTTTCCAGCAGGAAGATGGCGCGATTGCCGCCGCCGAGATCCTCCACGCCGCGCAAGCCCCAGCGATCCGGTTGTGAACCGCCTTGTTGCGCGATCCAGTTCGAACTGCCGCCCTGGTTGTTCACGAATGCCACCCCGGCATCCATGCTGCCGTACAGCGTGACGTTGCTCTGCGCGTGCGCTGCGACCGGCACGCCCGCGGCCAGCAGCATGAGCGCCGCCAGCTTCGTCATGCCCGGGATCCGCCCCATCGGAAACCGCTTCATCTGTGTACTCCCGTCGTTCATTGATGTTCCATGATTCGAAGACGATGGATACGTCCGGCATGGCGCATCGACCGGCCAAGCCCAGCCGGTCACACCCCCATACGCGCCCGCCCACTTACGTTCCACCTGTGAAACGTTGGATTACTTATGAAACCAACTATGCGGAGCTTAGGCCAGGAGACGCGCGACACTCGCAGCGGAGATACACGAATTGATGATCGGAAATTGGCGTGATAACGCGCGGACTTCAAACCACAGGTGAACCGTCGTTAAGGTGTTTTCGGGGCACCGGGCGTCCCATTCGCGTTGCCGGAAGTCCCGAACGACGGGCGTTGCGCGTGGCGTGTCGACGGTCAGGATTTACCCGAGGAGGGGTTGCAGTCCATTGAATCAAAAACAATAATATTTGAACATCATGTTCATATTTGAACGTTATATTTTTTCGATTCATCGTCTCTTTCGTTAAATTTCGTAAAAGGATGTCCCCATGCAAGCTCCCCTCATCGGCATCAACGGTGCCGGCATCGGCGGTCTGGCCGCTGCCATCGGTCTGCTGCGCGCAGGGTTTCGTGTGCGCGTGTACGAGCAGGCGGCACAGTTCGCCCGGGTCGGTGCGGACATCAACCTGACGCCGAACGCCGTGCGCGCGCTCGACGGTCTCGGCGTCGGCGACGAACTGCGCAAGACGGCTGCACAGCCGAGCCATCGCATCAGCCGCACATGGGACTCGGGCGAGGAGACGTCGCGTCTCGAGATGGCGCAGACGGCGCAAACGAAGTACGGCGCGCCGCAACTCACGATGCACCGCGCGGACCTGCTGCAAGCGCTGGAGCAGGCGGTGCCGGCCGAATCGATCGCGCTGGGCAAGAGGCTTGTGTCGTTCGAAGCGCCGGGCGAAGGTCAGACCGGCAGCATCCGCCTGACGTTTGCCGACGGCACGCACGACGACGTCGACGTGCTCATCGGCGCGGATGGCATTCACTCCGTGGTGCGCACAGGCCTGTTCGGCAAGGAATCGCCGGAGTTCACGGGCGTGGTGGCCTATCGTGCGGTGGTGCCGGCCGACAAACTGAGCGGCGTGCCGAATCTCGGCGCGTTCACGAAGTGGTGGGGCCCCACGCCATCGAGCCAGATCGTGACGTTCCCGCTCAATCTCGGCCGCGACATCTTCGTGTTTGCCACCACCCCGCAAGATAGCTGGACGCTCGAATCGTGGACTGCGCCGGGCGATGTGCACGAGCTGCGCGCCATGTACGCCGACTATCACGCGCAAGCTCGCGCATTGCTCGACGCCTGCGACAGCGTGCTCAAGTCGGCGTTGTATGTGCGCGATCCGCTGCCGCAATGGTCGCGTGACCGGGTGTCGCTGCTGGGCGACGCGTGTCATCCGATGATGCCGTTCATGGCGCAGGGGGCGGGCATGGCGATCGAAGATGCTGTGGTACTGTCTCGCCACCTGACGCAAGCCGGTCCGACGGCAGACGCCGCAACGCTCGCTGGCGCACTAGCCAAGTACGAAGCAGCGCGCCGCGAGCGCACGGCCCGCGTGCAGATCGGCTCGCGCGGCAATCAGTGGCTCAAGGAAGGCGGCAACGCCGACTGGGTCTACGAATACGACGCATGGCAAGTGCCGCTCGCGGCTTGAGGTCTCGCGGGCCGTCTCTCTCCGGCCCGACGCCAAACGAATGGAATCGAACGCATGACGAAAGCATCGCCCGCTGACGCACTCACCACCGGCACTTCCGACACGTCCGGCATCGGCGCACAGGACACTGCGCCGACCGGTCTCGTGACGCCGGTCATGCGCGCGCTGAAGTTGCTGCGTTACGTGGCCGACGGCGGCTCGACGGCCAACATGAGCGACGTCGGCCGGCGTATCGGGGTGAACCGGGTGACGGTCATGCGTCTGATCGAGACGTTACAGGTCGAGGGGGTGCTCGAACCCCTGCCACACGGCGGTCACCGTCTCGGCCTCGGCTTTCTGACACTCGCCGCCAGCGCGCTGGCCGGTGAAGATCATCTGGCAACGGCACGCCGCGTGCTCACCCGGGTGACGGGAGAAACCGGCCTGTCGAGCTATCTGACGGTGCTCGACGGCGCGCAGGTCCGCTACCTGTTGTGCGAAACCCCAGCCCTGCCGCTGGTCAGCAACATTCGTGCGGGCAGCCGGGTGACCGCCCATCTGACAGCGCCGGGTCGCGCGTTGCTGGCGCATCTGAGCACCGAGCGCCGTCGCGCCCTCCTCGGCGCCGAACCGCTTGCGGCCGCCACGGCGCAAAGCGCGCGCACCTACGCCGCACTCGACGCCCAATTGGCCCGTGATCGTGAAGCCGGATGCGCATGGAGTCAGGACGGCTTCGAGGCGGGCATCGACGCCTGCGCTGCCGCCGTGCTCGATCCTCACGGCAGGCCATTGGCAGCCCTGAGCGTTGCCGGACCTCGCACGCTGGTCGGCACCGATGCCGCGACGCGCGAGCGCACGGCCCGCGTCGTCAAGTCGGGGGCGGCCGATCTCGCCGTATTACTGACAGACGCGCCAGCTTTCGTCGCCGCCGCAGAGCGCGCCTGAAGCGTACCAACGGGCGCGATGCCTTGGCTTGCGGGACATTCAGGCTGGGGGAGCCCCCTCGTCATCACGGCGAAGCGACACGGATGTGTCGATTACACGCACCGAAACGGCCCGCTGCGTAACATGCCGTAACGCCGATTTCGCCTTACGTTCCCCTCTCGGCGCCCCCGGGCGTCGCGATCGCTTGCTAGGATTTTCCCACCGGACAGAGGCACCGTACCAACGACAGATGTGTCGTCGGCGTGCGGATGTCCGCTTAGTGGCGAGTCCAATGAAGAACAATTTTCCGTGGTGGCAGCACGTGGCGATGGCCGGCGTGCTTTGTGGTGCCTCAGCGTTTGCGCAGGCACAGGAAGCAACCGTTTTCGCGGGCGGCATGAACGCGCGCAACGATGACAATGCCCACACCTACGCGTGGGGATTCGACTACCGTCAGGCGCTGAGCGAGCATTTCGCCACGAGCTTCACGTGGATGAACGAAGGCCACGTGCCGGACCATCACCGTGACGGTTTCGCGATGCAGATGTGGGCACACCAACCGTTGTTCGACCGGCGTTTCGACGTCGCGGTCGGCGTGGGTCCGTATCACTATTACGACACGGTCGCCGGCAGTCGCGGACGTCGCTATGAAGACGATCACGGCTGGGGCGCGATGTTCTCGGTAGCAACCACGTGGTATTTCGAAAGCCGCTGGTATCTGCAAGCCCGGGTCAATTACGTGCAATCGCCGTCGAGCATCAACACCGTCACGTATCTACTTGGCGTCGGTTATCAGTTGGAAAAGCCCTCGTCGCCGGGGCCGCTCTCTGGCAATTCGAAGCCGGGCGTGCCGACGGGAGACGTGCTCTCCGTAATGGCGGGGTTGTCGGTCGTCAACAGTCTCGACTCGCAGAATGCGGCGGCGGAGGCCATCGAATATCGTCACGGCTTCGGGCCCTGGTTTGACGGCACGGTGTCGTTGATCAACGAGGGGCATAGCGATATCGGCAGCCGTCAGGGCGCGGCGGCGCAGGTCTGGGTCAAGGACGATTTCTTCAACGACCGGTTCAGCCTCGGTCTGGGTTTCGGGCCGTATGTGACGTGGAACAAGTACAAGGAAAATCGCGCGGCGGGCGGTGCGCAGAACGTCGTTGCCGGGCTGCTGACGATGAGCATGGCATACCGCTTCGCCGATCACTGGGTCGGACGCGTGTCATGGAACCGGGTCGTCACCGGCTATGACCGCGACAGCGATATCTTCCTGGCGGGGGTTGGGTACAAGTTCTGAACGGGAGGCTGCGTCATCCTGTCGCACTCCTGTTTATTAATATCTTCATTAGAGTTTTCTCTCAATTTCACCGTCTCGCTCTGACAGCCTTGAAACCCTTGCTTTAAGCGGGTTTCGAGGCTTTTCGTTCTTCGCAATGCATTGTTGCGCCGCATGTGGTTACTCCTGCGACGTGGTCGTCCTACCTTAGAGGCGTAGGCGGTGCCGGACTCAAAGATGAGCTGGCCGACCACCAAGAAAAAGCAATGACAGGAGAAAAATCATGACCCGCACCCTTTCCCATCTGATGATCGCCGCAACCCTTGGGCTGGCCGCTGTTCCGGCCGCTTTCGCAGGCACTGGCGGCAACGGTTATCCGAGCGAAAACTTCTTCTGGCAATCGGGCGTGTATAGCCAAAAGCTGGTCGTGCCGCGCGCTCAGGTGCGTCAGGAACTGATCGACGCACAAGGCTCGCTCACCCAGACCGATAGCCAGTATCCGGTGCTCAAGACCTACGGCACCCCGGTCAGCGGCCACGTGCAAGGCTCGACCGAATTGATGAACTCGACTTATCGGGGCAATTGATCTGAACGTCCGGTAAGGCATTCGCACCCCGCCCATCTCGGCGGGGTGTTTCTTTTTGGCGACGGGATTTGTTGCGCGTCGATGGATCAGACGGCGATGGCGGACAGCTTCCGCTCGCCCAGCGGCGTGACGCGCAACGCGCGCGCCTCACGTGTCGGTTCGAGCCATTTCGCGTTGAGACAGGTGTTGAGAAGCGCTGCGCCCAAAGCGCCGCCGAGATGCGGCTTGCGCTCGCTCCAGTCGGGGCAGGTGCAGGCGAAACGGCGGCGGCGGGCGCGAGCGGTGTCGAGATCGACGCCCAGAGCCGTCAGCCCGCCCACGCCCTCGTCGGTCAGCGCAACGTCGCTTCCGTCGATCCGGATCCAGCGGCTGTCGTGCATCCGGGAGAAAAGATCGACGGCGATTTCCCCGGCGAGATGGTCGTAGCAGGTGCGGGCATGACGCAGCGGCACCGGTGTCGCACGACTTACCGGCACCGCACGCGGCCGAAGCTCTCGCGTAGCAAGCACCGCACTGGCCAGCGCCTCGATGGCGGCCGCCGTCTCAGGTGTAGCGATGCGGAAATAACGATGGCGTCCGCGCGACTCCTGCGCGAGCACGCCACCATCGACGAGGCGAGCCAGATGCCCGCTGGCGCTGGAAGGAGAAAGCCCAGCGACGAGCGCCAGCTCCCCCGCCGGACGCGCCGAGCCGTCCATCAACGCCCAGAGCATGGTCATGCGACCAGCGTCGGCCAGAAGCGCGGCCAGGGAGCTAACGCCCGGGGTCGGATCACGTGCGGTGTCCACGGCAGGACTCCATTGAAGAACATGCATCGCAGTATAGGCCCGGCCATGCGTTCAACACTTCAGCACGTGATGAAACGTGCCGGTCGCGCCAGAGCGCATGCTAGGCACCATCGACACTCGTTCCTCCGGTCCTCGCCATGTCCTTCGCTCTTGCCAACGCCGCTTCACCGTCCCTCTCCGCGCCCGCGAATCCCATCGACGCCGTCGTCCATTCCGACCCTTACCCCTACTACGCGACGCTGGCCGAGCGACGTCCGTTCGGTTTCGACGCCTCGCTCGGCATGTGGGTGGCAGCCGGTCCCGAAGCGCTTGCTGAAGTGCTGCGGCACCCGGCGTGCGGGGTGCGTCCCGCAGGTAAGGTGGTCCCGCCGGCGTTGGCAGACGGTCCCGCCGGAAACTGGTTCGGTGCGCTCGTGCGCATGAACGACGGCGCCGCCCATGGTGCGATGAAGCCGTGGCTGGCCACGCGGCTCGCTGCGCTGCGCACCGACCGGGACGCACTCGCCCGACTGCAAGACGCCGCACAGGCCGCCTGTGCCGATGCCTACCTCGCTCAGGGAGAAGCGCCCGCCGCGCGTCTCGACGACTTCGTCTTCCGGCAGCCGGTCTATGGACTCGCCGCGTGGCTGGGTGTCCCCGCTGCGCAGTGGACCGAGGTTTACGAAGACGTCCATCGACTGGTTGCCGCGATGGCCGATTCCGGCAAACCCTCGCCGAACGCCGACGTGCTGGCTCACGGGCACCATGCCGCCACGGCACTTCGCCAACGCGCCACGCGCTGGCTCGACAACGACGCCGCGCCCGGTTCATGGCTGCGCGACACAGCCCGCAGCGCAGCGCGCGACGACGGCATCGACTTCGGCGTGTTGAACGCGAACCTCGTCGGTCTGTTCACGCAGACGCACGACGCTTGCGCCGGGCTCGTCGCCAATGGCATTCGACGGCTTGCCCGCACTGCGCCGACGGACACCGCGACCGGCGCATCGACAGGCAACTCGACAGGTTCGTTTTCCCCCGGTATGCGCCACGCTATCCAGATCGTGGGCGACGTCATCCGGTTCGATCCGCCCGTGCAGAACACACGCCGGTTCCTGCATGCGCCCGCGGTCATCAACGGGCACAAGCTCTCCATGGGAGACGTCATTCTCGTCGTGCTGGCATCCGCGCCGTCAGGCCCGGCGTCCGACGACGTCGCCTGGACCTTTGGGCTCGGTGCCCACGGGTGCCCGGGACGCTCCCCCGCCAGCACGATCGCTGCTGTCGGCGTGCAGGCAATTCTAGACAGCGGGGTCGATCTGGCCACCGTCGCCGATGGCTCGGCTTACCACTCGCTGGCGAATGCGCGTATCGCGAAGTTTTCCGCGTAGCGGCTAGCGCGTCGGAACGGCATCGCCAGCGCGAATTTCACTTGTTTTATTTGATGAAACTTAAATTCCATCAGATAAAACAAATCCTCAAATTCGAAAACCTTGTAAACACAAGGCTTTGCAGGGGATCGCATCGGGGTTCCGGGAATTCGGGCAGGATGGCGCTTTCCCCCTCGCCCATCGTCATCGCGCCATTCCGACGCGCGATGAATGCGCGACCGTCTCCTGCGCCACACTCATGTCCGACACACTTACCGACGGCATGCCGATGCCCGCACGGCTCTGGGCCGTTGCGACCGTCATGCTCGCGATCTCACTTTCGGTCCTCGACAGCGCCATCGCCAACGTTGCGCTGCCGACCATCGCGCGCGACCTGAACGCCAGTCCCGCCACGTCGATCTGGATTGTCAACGCGTACCAACTCGCGATCACCATCTCCCTGCTGCCGCTCGCCGCGCTGGGCGAAATCGTGAGCTACCGGCGCGTGTACACCGTGGGCCTCGCACTGTTCACCGTCGCCTCGCTGGCCTGCGCACTGTCGGATTCGCTCGTCACCCTGACGCTGGCGCGCGTGGCACAAGGCTTCGGCGCCGCCGGGATCATGAGCGTGAACACCGCGCTCGTGAAGGCCATCTATCCGTCACGCTGGCTCGGACGCGGCGTCGCGCTCAACTCGCTGATCGTGGCGTTCTCGTCCGCTGCCGGGCCGACGATCGCCGCCGGCGTACTGTCCATCGCCCACTGGCCTTGGCTTTTCGCGATCAACGTCCCGCTGGGCATCGTCGCGTTCGTCATCGCCGTGCGCTCGCTACCTGACAGCGCGCGCGCCTCGCATCCGTTCGACTGGACAGGCGCCTTGTTGAGCGCGCTGACGTTCGGGCTGCTCATCTCCGGGATCGATTCCTTCGGTCACGGACAGGAACGCTGGCTCGTGGCGGTCGAACTCGTGGCCGCCGTGGTCATCGGCACGGTGTTCGTGCGACGCCAACTCAGCCAGCCCGTGCCGCTGCTGCCCGTCGATCTGCTGCGCATTCCGATTTTCGGGCTTTCGATCTGTACGTCGATGGCCTCGTTCTGCGCGCAGATGCTCGCCTTCGTCTCACTGCCGTTCTTCCTTCAGGACACGCTCGGCTTCGATCACGTGCAGACCGGCCTGCTGATGACGGCGTGGCCGCTCACCATCGTGGTCGTCGCCCCATTGGCCGGGCGTCTGCTTGAGCACTACAAGCCGGGGCTACTCGGTGCGATCGGGCTGGCCGCGTTCGCGCTGGGGCTGCTCGCGCTCGGCTTGCTGCCTGCGCAACCGACCTCGCTCGATATCGTCTGGCGCATGGCGTTGTGCGGCTTCGGCTTCGGTCTGTTCCAGTCGCCGAACAACTACGCGATGCTTATGTCCGCGCCGAAACATCGCACCGGTGGCGCGAGCGGCATGCTCGGCACCGCACGCCTGACCGGACAGACGACCGGTGCTGCACTGGTCGCGCTGGTGTTCAGCGTGGCGCCGCAGGGCTACGGCACGCGAGCCTCGCTGTATGTGGCCGCAGCGTTCGCGGCCGTCGCCGCCGTCGTCAGCAGCCTGCGCACGCTGCCCTCGGCCCAGCCCGATGCGAAATCGTCGGAATCGTCGGTCTAAGCGCATTCATCCGGCCGACCGTCCGGCCGTGCTACACTGCCGACCTTTTACGGCTCGCCCGCGCGGGCCGCAAATGCCATGAGTTTCTGCGCCATCGATTTCGGCACTTCGAATTCTGCCGTCGCCGTGCAAAGCGGCGGCGCCATGCGTCTGGTCGAACTGGAAGCCGGCTACGGGACACTGCCCACGGCCGTGTTCTTCAACGCCGACGAGGGCGGCCGGGCGTCGTTCGGCCGTCAAGCCGTCTCCGACTATATCGATGGTTACGACGGGCGCCTCATGCGCTCGCTCAAAAGCCTGCTCGGCTCCTCCCTGATCGAAAGCACCACCGACCTCGGTAACGGTTCGGCGATGCGCTACATCGACATCATCGCCACATTCCTGCGTCATCTGCGCACGCACGCCCTCAAGGTCGACGGCGGCGAACTGCGTCATGTGGTCATGGGACGCCCGGTGTTCTTCGTCGACGACGACCCCAAGGCCGATGCCGCTGCACAACGCTCGCTTGAGCAAAGCGCGCGCGACGTGGGCTTCAAGGACGTTCAGTTCCAGTTCGAGCCGATCGCGGCCGCCTTCGATTACGAGTCGCGTCTCACGCAAGAGCAGCAAGTGCTGGTCATCGACATCGGCGGCGGTACCTCGGACTTCTCGCTGGTGCGTGTCGGCCCGGACCGTGCCCGTCATCTGGATCGCAAGGACGACGTGCTCGCGCACCACGGCGTGCACATCGCGGGGACGGACTTCGACCGCCGTATCGAACTGGCGACGATCCTGCGCGAACTCGGCTACAAGGCACTCGGCCCGGATGGCAAGGAAGTGCCGAACCGCATCTATTTCGATCTGGCCACGTGGCACTTGATCAACACCGTCTACACGCCCAAGCGTGTCGGCGAGCTGGCGCTCACGGCCCATCTTTATGCGGACGCGGCGCACCATCGTCGCCTCATGCGCACCGTCGAGCAACGCCTTGGACACGCGCTCGTGGGCCATGCGGAAGACGCCAAGATCGACGTGTCCGCCGGTGGCGAGACCCGCATCGACCTCTCGGTGATCGAGCGTGAACTGAGTGTCGCGTTCTCGGAAACGGCGCTGGTCGACGCGGTCAGCGACGAGATCGCGAGCATCACGGCCGGTGCCGTGCATACGGCATCGCTCGCCGGGCTGCGTCCGGAAGACGTGGATGCGCTGTACTTCACCGGCGGCTCGACCGGCCTGCGCTGCCTGTCCGGCGCGATGTGCGCCGCCTTCCCGAAGGCTACGCCGGTCTTCGGCGACCGCCTCGCCAGCGTGGCGCTCGGCCTCGGCATTCACGCCAAACGCGTGTTTTCCTGAGCACATCCCAACGCATCGGGCGGACGATCCACCAGACCGTCGCTGCCACCAACGAAAAAGCGCGCGACCGAAAGGTCAGCGCGCTTTTTTATGCCGTCAGGCGATGCAAGTTACACCAGCAATTGCCAGAGCAGCAACGTCATCACCAGACCGACGACGGACACAATGGTCTGCAAGACGGACCAGACCCACAGCGTCTCCTTGAGCTTCAAGCCGAAGTACTCGCGCACCATCCAGAAGCCCGCGTCGTTGACGTGGCAGAAGAACACCGAGCCCGCACCGATCGCCAAGGCGATGAGCGAGCCCTGCACCGGCGGCAGATGCATCACCAGCGGCGCGACGATGCCCGCCGTGGTCGTGGTAGCCACCGTCGCCGAACCGGTCGCCTGACGCAGCGCCACAGCGATCAGCCATGCCAGCAGAATCAGCGGCATATGCGTGCCGACGGCCACCTTGCCGATGGTCGTGGCAATGCCTGCCGTCACCAGTGCCTGCTTCAGACCGCCACCTGCACCGATGGTGAGCAGCAGCCCGGCAATCGGCGGCAACGCGCGACGCAGCGTCTCGCCCACACGGGCACGCGGCAAACCACGCCCCCATCCCAGCACCACAATCGCGACGACGACCGTGAGCGCCAGCGCGATGATCGGCTCGCCCAGGAAGTTGAGCGCGTCGAACACCGGGGTTTCCGGCGTGAGCGCCACCTTCGCGAGCGTGCGGCCCAGCATCAGCACCACCGGCATCAGAATCACCAGCAGCGCCGCCGCGAACGGCGGCGGGGCGACGTCGTCGTCGCGCTTGGTGAACAGATCGCCGAGTTGCTGCGGCGCCTCCACGTGCAGACGCGGTGCGAGCCACATGCCATACAACGGCCCGGCGAGAATCACCGCCGGGATGGCGATCAGCAGACCGAGGCCCATCGTCATGCCCAGATCGGCATGCAGCGCCGACACGGCGATCAGCGGACCCGGGTGCGGCGGCACCAGCGCATGCAGCGTCGTCATACCCGCCAGCGCGGGGATCGCGACACGCAGAATCGGCGTATTCGCACGACGCGCCATCACGAAGATGATCGGCACCATCATGACGAGGCCCACTTCGAAGAAGAGCGGCAGGCCGATGATCATGGCGACGAGCGCCATCATCCACGGCAACGCCGACCCTTTGGCGAACTTGAGCAACACGGTCACGATCCGGTCTGCCGCCCCGGTGTCGGCCATCAACGCGCCGAGCATGGCCCCGAGCGCGATGATCATGCCGGCGTCGCCGAGCAGGCTCCCCGCGCCCTTGCTGAACGAACTCGCCACCGCTTCGAGCGGCAAGCCTGCCCCTAGCCCTGCGATGAACGTGCCGATGAGAATCGACAGGAACGGCGAGAGCTTCAGCGCGCTAATGAAAACGATGATGGCCACGAGGCCGACGAGACAGGACAGCAGAAGGCGAGTGTCGTGCGCTGCCCAAGGCACGACGTGGTTGACTATCTCCACGATGATCCTTGATGACGAGAAACGAAAACACCGGTGCGCAGCGCGCAGCCGGTGTGTGAGGGGATTGTGCTACCGGAGTCGGCCGCGTGCACGCACGGGCCGCAACGCCCCGTGATACGGGGCAGGCGGGGTGCGGCGGCGAGTTTCAGTCGACGAAACATCGCGGCCGCCGGGTCGCGTTACTGGAACGCGACTTCGTTGAAACTGCGCAGCTTGCGACTGTGCAGCCGGTCCAGACCGTTGTCGCGCAGCAGTTCCATCGCCTTGACGCCGATCTTCAGATGCTGATCGACGCGCTCGCGATAGAACCGGTCGGCCATGCCCGGCAACTTCAGCTCGCCATGCAGCGGCTTGTCGCTCACGCACAGCAACGTGCCGTACGGCACACGGAAACGGAACCCGTTGGCGGCAATCGTCGCGCTCTCCATGTCGAGCGCAATCGCGCGGCTCTGGCTCATGCGCTGTACCGGCTCGCGGTGATCGCGCAACTCCCAGTTGCGGTTATCGACGGTCACCACCGTGCCCGTGCGCATCACACGCTTGAGTTCGAAGTCGTCCAGTTGCGTGACGTCGGCCACGGCGCGCTCCAGCGCGACCTGCACCTCGGCCAGCGGCGGCACGGGCACCCACAGCGGCAGATCGTCGTCGAGCACGTGGTCCTCCCGCACATACCCATGCGCGAGGCAGTAGTCTCCCAGACGCTGAGAATTGCGCAGCCCCGCGCAGTGTCCCAGCATCACCCACGCGTGCGGGCGCAGCACCGCGATGTGATCGGTGATGGTCTTCGCGTTCGACGGCCCGACGCCGATGTTCACCATCGTGATGCCCGTATTGTCGGGACGCACCAGGTGATATGCCGGCATCTGCGGCAGACGCGGCGGGGACATACCCTCCTCCGCTCGCGCGTCGAGGTTCTGATTCCAGTGCGTGACGTTGCCCGGCTCGACGAACGCCGTGTACTGACTGCGGTATTCGCGCAGCGCGGGATCGTCGGTGGCGCTCATCAACTCGCGACCCAGTTCGACGAACTCGTCGATATAGAACTGGTAGTTGGTGAAGAGCACGTAATTCTGGAAATTCTCGGGCGAGGTGGCCGTGTAATGACGCAGGCGATGCAGCGAGTAATCGACGCGCGGCGCCGTGAACAGCGCCAGCGGCAGAATCTCGCCGGGCAGCGGATCGCGCGTGCCGTTGACGATGCTGTCGTCCATCTTCGCCAGATCGGGCACGTCGAACACCGTGCGCATGGCGCGCAGATGCGTCTGATCGAGATCGCCCTCGAGATACACGCCGTCCTGATAGGCGAAGTGCACCGGGATCGGCTCGTCGGAGACACCGACTTCGAACGCCACGCCGTGGTTATGGGCAAGACGTCGAAGCTGCTCGATGTAGTAGTTCTCGAACAGATCGGGGCGGGTGACGGTTGTCTGGTAGCTGCCCGGGCCCGACACGAAACCGTAGGAGAGGCGCTTGTCGAGCTGGGTGATGTCTTCCGTGGTGATGCGGATGAACGGGTAATGCGCGCTCACGCGACGCGCCTGATCTTTCTGCTTTGAGAAGCGCTCGAAGGCGGCGCGAAGATACGCCGTGTTGGCGTCGTAAATCGTCTTCAGGTAGGCGACGGCTTCCACCGGATCTGCGATCGATCGGGTGGCATGGACCGGCTCTTGTTCGGACATGCGCAAACCTCTTCTGTCTTTTTCATGATCTGGAGTATGCGCCTATTGTGACACGACTGTACGACATCTGCGGGGTATTGAAGCCCGTCGATTCCCATTTACCGGGGCGACGAAAACGCAGGAGCGTACAAGGACGATGGGGGACATTGCTGAAGGACTTCGGAGGAACGACGGCCGGGAAAACACGCAGTTCTCGCGGCCATCCCGACCGGGATATCAGGAAGCCAGGCGCGGACTACTGCGGCCGCAAGTCAGTGAACCCCGACAAACCGTCGTCGGTCGATTCGGCGGCGTCGAGCCGTGTGGACGTCACGTCGGCACTGTCGTTCGTGCGCGTTGCCCCACTCGCATCCCCCGGATCACGACGCAACATGGCGGGCACGACCGTGTCGAGCGGCGTGGGCACGACGTTGTTGAGATTGCGTCGCACTTTTTGCAGCAACTGCGTGAGCTGCACCGCCTCGAAAGCGGTCAGGCCATGCAGCGCCTCGTCGCGAACGTCGTCGGAGAGCTTGCGGGCGATCTGTAGCTGTGCGACGGCCGCGCGCGTGACGAACAGACGTTCGATACGCGGATCGCGCGCATCCGCACGGCGACGCACCCAGCCCGCCTCTTCCATACGTTCCAGCGTACGGGCGAGCGTCTGCGGCGGGGTTTCGAGGATGTCGGCGAGCACCGTCTGACTCACGCCGCGATTGACGGAGAGATAGGCCAGCAAACGACATTGGGCACGTGTCATCGGCAGCGTGCGCTGTGCAAACTGCTCGAAGCGGCGCCCGAACAGACGTTGGATGTCTGCCACGAGAAAGCCGAAACGTTGGGCGGAATCGGTCACTTTCATATGCCGCATTATGCTGAACATGTTTAGGGATATCAAGGCGGCGAAGATTCGGCATCCGCAGCATTGCCTGCGTGTTTCCCAACATGACCAACGCGGCGATCCGTCCCTAAATACGGTATTCGGCGAGATCGGATACGATCCGCCGATGCACACGGCAAGGCATCACGCTGCGGCGGGCGTTCCCGAATCCTGACGGCTGCCGTGACCGAGCCAGTCGAGCGCGCCCTCACCGGCGGTTTCCGCCCCCGGCCCCGCCCGTCGAATGGCAACGCCCACAGCCAGCACGTCGATGGCAGCGAGATGCAGAATGCGCGCGATCATGGTGACGTGTGCCCCCATCGTCTCGACGTGATCGTTCGGCAACACCAGCGTCGCCTTGCGCGCGAGCGGTGAATTGCGTGCGGTCAGCGCGATGACCTTCGCACCGCGCGTAAGGGCGATGTCGACGGCGCGGTTCAGATCCGCCGAGCGCCCCGAAGCCGAGATCGCCACGACCACGTCTCCCTCACCGAGCAACCCCGCGGACGCTTGCAGCAGATAGGGGTCCCCATAGGCAATGGTCGGTTTGCCGAAACGGAAGAACTTGTAGTGGGCGTCTTGCGCAATCACGCCCGAGTTGCCCAGCCCGTAGAACTCGATACGGCGCGCGCCGTCGAGCAGCGTCACCGCCGCTTCCACGGTGCGGGCGTCGAGATGCTCGCGCATTTGCAGAATCGACGACACGGTGTTGTCGAGCACCTTGGCGCTGAACTCTGCCGCCGTGTCACCCACGTGCACCTGCCCGTGACGCACCGGCAGCGTGCCCGTCAGTGCACTCGCGAGCTTGAGCTTGAAGTCCGATAGTCCCTGACAGCCCAGCTTGCGACAGAAGCGAATGACCGTAGGCTGACTCACGCGCGCCAGACGCGCGATCTCTGCGACCGGTTCGGCGAGCAGCGCACGCGGCTGTTTGAGCGTCAGTTCGGCCACACGTTGTTCCGCCGGACTCAGACGATCGCGCAGACGATGCAGACGGTCGATCAGCGCGCCCGCGCCGGCCGCGTGTGTGCCGAGTTGCTCGGCAAGGATCGCGGACGTGCCGAGAAACGCCGGATGATCGGCCGTGATGACGTACGTCGGTATCTTCTTCAGATAGGCCTCGAAACGTCCCTTGGCTTCGAAACGCTCACGGAACGGCGAATCCTCGAACAACTTGCCGAGCTTCGGAATCACGCCACCGCCGAGGTACACGCCACCGACCGCGCCGAGCGACACCGCGACATTGCCCGCGAGCGTGCCGAGCATCGCGCAGAAACAGTCGACGGTCTCGCGCGCCAGTTCATCGCCCGACTGCGCGAGCTTGACGATGGCCGGCGTCTCCAGCGATTCGACACGTTGCGCCGCACGCTCGGCCAGCGCCTGATAGACAAGTGCCATACCGGGGCCCGCGACGAGGCGTTCGAACGACACGTGCGGAAAGTGCTTCCATGCGTAGCGCAGGACATCGATTTCGCGCTCGTCCGCCGGCGCGAACGTGGTGTGACCGCCTTCGCTGCCGAGCGCGATCCACCGGTCGCCGGCCGGAATCAGGCCCGATACGCCCACACCGGTGCCCGGCCCCAACAGACCCAGCACACCGTTCGGACGCGGCTCGCCACCACCGACCGGATGCTTCTGCGCATCCGTCAGGTAGGGCAGCGCCATCGCCAGTGCCGTGAAATCGTTGACGACCAGCAACGTCTCGAAGCGCAGCGCGCGGCGCGTCGCCTCGATGGAGAAGTGCCAGTCGCGATTGGTCATGCGGATCTCATCGCCTTCGATCGGATTGGCGATGGCAATGGCGGCGTGTTGTACCGGTTCGGCGTGATCAGCTTCGTCGAGATAGGCGCGGATGACTTCCGGCACACCGGCGTAGCCGTCGCAGGCGTAATCGCGGATCTCGACGAGATCGCCCGGCGCAATCTCCAGCGCGAAGCGGGCGTTGGTGCCGCCGATATCGGCCAGCAGGCGCGGGCCGCTCAGATGCGGCGGATTATTCCTCACTCCAGAAGACATCGATCTTGACTCCTTCGCGGTGGATCAGCCGGGAGATGGCGTTGTCCTGTTCGTCTGCCTGTGCGGCTTCAAGCACGGCGCGCTTGGCGTGCCCCTGAATTTGCAGGATGAGCCGATCGCAGGCCGCGAGCGCGGCGAGCGACCACGACACGCGTTGATACGGCGCGCGTTGCGGCTGCACGAGAACGAACTTGTCGTGGGTGGTGATGGCGTCGTGCCATTGAGGGGCATCGGCAAACAGCGATGCCGTATGCCCATCCTCGCCCATGCCGAGCACGCAGACCTGCGGCACGCCGTGCGTCCACGTGTCGTTGAGCGTGCGCACCTGCAAGTCAGCGGCCGTTGCGGTATCGACGAGCGGCAGCCAGCGCGCGCCCGTCGCACCGGGCAGCAACGTCTCCGACAGCAGACGCGCGTTGCTGTCGGCGTGATCGGGCGGCAGCCAGCGATCGTCGACCAGTGTGATGTCGACGTTGCGCCACGCGACCGGCAAGCGCGCAAGCTGCGAGAGAAACGCCCGGGGGCTCGTGCCGCCGGACACAGCGAGCAACGCGCGCGGACGAATCGTTAGCGCTTCGTCGATGCCCGCGACGACGGCGTTCGCGAGAGCGTGCGCCTGGGCATCGCGCGTCGGAAAGGTGCGCCAGTGGATCATGCGTGTCTGCCTCCGTTCCCTGGGGGTGGACGTTATCAGTTGTCTTCTTCCACCCAACTCGTGCCGTACTGCGTGAGCAGCGCGCTCGCGGCGGGCGGCCCCCATGTCCCGGCGGCGTATCGCTTCGGTCCCTTGTGCTGACGAGACCAGTACGCCTGAATCGGCGCCACCCAGCGCCACGCCTGCTCTTGCTCGTCGCGTCGCACGAAGAGCGCGAGACGGCCGTTGATGACGTCGAGCAGCAAGCGCTCGTAGGCATCCATCCGGTGCCCCTTGAAGAACTGGTCGAATGCCAGATCGAGGTGCACCGATTGCAGGTTCATGCCCTCGCCCGGCTGCTTCGCCAGACAGTAGAGACGAATCGATTCGTTCGGTTGCAGGCGAATCACGAGACGGTTCACACCGGGCTGCGCGGTCACATCGCCAAGCAGTGGGTACGGCGTCGCGCGATAGTTCACGACGATCTCCGCCACACGCTCGCCGAGCCGCTTGCCGGTGCGCAGGAAGAACGGCACGCCCGCCCAGCGCCAGTTGTCGATATCGGCCTTCAGCGCCACGAACGTCTCCGTCTGACTGTCGGACGGCACGCCCGGCTCGTCGACATAAGCCGGCACCGCCGACTTGCCGATCGCGCCGCCGCCGTACTGCCCGCGCACGACATTGCGCGCGACGCTCTCGTCGTCCAGATGACGCAGCGAACGCAACACCCGCATCTTTTCGTCGCGCACGGCATCGGCATCCATCGACAGCGGCGGCTCCATGGCCACGATGGCGAGCAGTTGCAGCAAATGGTTCTGCACCATGTCGCGCAGCGCGCCGGTCTGTTCGTAGAACTCGCCTCGCCCTTCGACACCGATCTCCTCGGCAATCGTGATCTGAATGCTGTCGATCAGCTCGCGCCGCCACAGCGGCTCGAAAATCGCGTTGCCGAAGCGCAGCGCCAGCAGGTTCTGCACCGCCTCTTTGCCGAGGTAGTGGTCGATCCGGTAGATCTGATCCTCGCGGAAGATCGCACCGACGGCATCGTTGATCGCCTCCGACGAGGCCAGATCGTGCCCCAGCGGCTTTTCGAGCACGATGCGGCTGTTCTCGTTGAGCTTGGCGCTGCGCAAGCCTTCACAAATGGGGATGAACAGCGACGGGCCGGTCGCGAGATAGAAGATGCGCACGCCGGGGCGCTTCGAGAGCCGATCGGCCAGCACGCCGAATTCGGCTTCGCGGCCGAGATCGAGCGGCATGTAGTCGATGGTGGCGAGAAAGCGCCGCCACGCGTCTTCGTCCCAGACATCCGGTTTGATGTGCTTGCGCACGTGTTCTTCGCACCACGCGTGATATTCCGCCGCGTCCATCGGCTTGCGCGCGATGGCCAGAATGCGGCCGGTATCGAGACCGCTATCGTGACCGGCGCCGCCTGCCGGCTCCGGCCCGAGCTGCCCGGTACGAAAGGCGCGGAACAACGACGGCAGCACTTTGCGCAGCGACAAATCGCCGGTAGCGCCGAACAACACAAAGGTATAGGGTGAAGGCGTGTTCATGACAAGACGTCCACGTGTCACTGGGAGAGCGCAACTTTGACACTGCATTGTAGTTTAACTACACTGCAAATCAACAAAATCTCGTGCTTTGACTACATCGAATAGTCCCGTTCCCCGTCCCCCATCCCGGAATCACCATGACCCAGTCTTCGCACAATGTGTCCCTGCATCCGGTGGTAAAACGCGTGACCGAGCGCCTGATCGAGCGTAGCCGGGCGTCGCGTCAGGCGTATCTCGACGGCGTGGCGCGCGCCACCGAGGGCCAGCCCGGCCGAGAGAAGATCGGCTGCGCCAATCTGGCCCACGCGCTGGCCGCCGCGCCCGCCGACGACCGTCTCAAGATCCGCTCCGAACGCACGCCCAACATCGGCATCGTCACCGCTTACAACGACATGCTCTCGGCGCACGCGCCCTTCGTCGAATTCCCCGATGTCATCAAATCCGCTGCCCGCGCGCATGGCGCAAGTGCGCAGGTGGCCGGCGGTGTCCCGGCCATGTGCGACGGCGTGACGCAAGGCTATGCGGGCATGGAGCTGTCGCTGTTCTCGCGCGACGTGATCGCCATGGCGTCGGTCGTCGCGCTCTCGCACCAGATGTTCGATGCCGCCATGTTCCTCGGCGTGTGTGACAAGATCGTGCCGGGTCTGGTGATCGCCGCGCAGGCGTTCGGCCATCTGCCCGCCGTATTCAGCCCCGCCGGACCGATGCCGTCGGGCTTGCCGAACGACGAGAAGTCGCGCATCCGGCAGGAATACGCGGCAGGACGCGTTACGCGCGCCGCGCTGCTCGATTCGGAACTCGCCGCGTATCACACCGAAGGCACCTGCACCTTCTACGGCACGGCCAACAGTAATCAGATGCTCATGGAGTTCATGGGCCTGCATCTGCCGGGCTCGTCGTTCGTCAATCCGCACACGCCACTGCGGCATGCGTTGACGCAGGCCGCGACCGCCCGCGCAATCGCCCTGGCGAAGTCGGGCATCAACACATCGCAGATTCTGGACGAGCGCGCGTTCATCAACGGCGTGGTCGGGTTGCTCGCCACCGGCGGGTCGACGAACCACACGCTGCACCTCGTGGCGATGGCGCATGCGGGCGGCATTCTGCTCGACTGGCAGGACTTCGCCGAACTGTCGGACGTCACGCCGCTGCTCGCCCATGTCTACCCGAGCGGCAAGGCCGATGTGAACCAGTTCCACGCGGCAGGCGGCCTGAGCTTCCTGATTCGCGAGCTGCTCGATGCCGGTTTCCTGCACAACGATGTGACCACCGTCATGGGGCACGGACTGCGCGCCTACACGCAGGAAGCTTTCCTGCGCGACGACGTGCTGTCGTGGCAGGAAGCGCCGACCGAAAGTCTCGACGAAAACATCGTGCGCCCGGCGTCGCGACCATTCGCACCGGAAGGCGGGCTGCGCATGCTCGCGGGCAATCTCGGCCGCGCCGTCATCAAGTCCTCCGCCGTCAAACCCGAGCACCAGACGGTGCGCGCCCCGGCACGCGTGTTCTCCGATCAGGAGTCGGCGCAAGCGGCGTTCAAGGCAGGCGAACTGACGCGCGACGTCATCGTCGTGGTTCGCTTTCAGGGGCCACGCGCGAACGGCATGCCCGAGTTGCACAAGCTCATGCCGATGCTCGGCCTGTTGCAGGACGAAGGGCATCACGTGGCGCTCGTCACGGACGGGCGGATGTCGGGGGCGTCCGGCAAGGTACCTGCCGCGATTCATCTCTCCCCCGAAGCCGAACAGGGCGGCATGCTCGCCCGCGTGCAGGATGGCGACATCATCTCCATCGACTGCGCGACGAACACGCTTCACTGCGAAGTCGATGACGCCACGCTCGCCGCCCGTACGCCGGCGCCCGTGCCCCTGCGGCCGTTCGATCCATGGCGCAACCTGTTCGGTCTGTTCCGCAACAACGTCGGCGCGGCGCCGCACGGCGCGTGTGTGCTGTTCAACGACACCGACTATCCGAAGCAGGCGTGATCGCGCGACGGCACTGGGCGCGCTGAGAGAGATAAAGCAATAAAGGGAATTCAGACGGGACCGTAAAGAAAGGCGTCAAAATCTTGACGCCTTTTTTACCTGTGCGTCCCTAGACTGGCCTCGTTGTCACTTCAGTCGTTAAACGACACGTTGCCATGCCTGCTATCGCTCAACGCGCCAGCCTTGAACCCCCCGGTGCGAATACCGCTTCCCTCCCGTCCGCCGACGCGCTCCGTGCTTACAGCGCAACGCAGACGTCGCCCGCTGCTGCACGCGCCTCGGTCACCACGGCCAGCCCTATCGCCGCTGCTACGCCAGCCAGCACCGCCGCCGCACCGTCCACCGACGCCTTCTCTGCTGCGCGGCAACGCAATCGATACAACCCGCGTGCGCGCCTCGACGCCACGCTCGACATCACGCTCAGCCGTGCCGCCGTCTCCTCGCTCGCCGTCACGCTGGCGATGAGCCTGCCGCTGCCCTGGCGCGTCGAGACGATTCGTCCGATCCGCCGCGACACGGCTGCCGTCGTGTCGATTGCCCTGCCGCGCGTCGAAGCGTCCCGTGCGATGGACGTCGTCATGCAGTCGCTGCCCGAAGCGGAATTCGGGGCACTGCGCCTGCGTCCGTCGGCTTGATGCCATAGACCGCATCATCGAATCGTCCGAATCGTCCGAACGAGCGGCGTCGGGCAATGCGCCGGCGCCATTCGTCAAATACCGCATCTTCCGGTTATGAACACAGCCATCTTCCAAGGCGTGTGGGTTCCCCTCGTCACGCCAATGACCGGCGCCAATGGCGCCCAGATCGATCACAACGCCTTCGCGCGTCTGGTCGACTATTACCTCGCTGCCGGCGTGAACGGTCTGGTCGTGGCCGGCACCACCGGGGAAGGCACCCTGCTCAATGACGACGAGCGTCGCTGGCTCGCCGAGACGGCCTGCCACCTCGCTCACGGCCATGCGCCGGTGCTCGCGGGGGTGGGTGCCTCCGATACGTCGAACGCCGCGCGTCAGATCCGCCATCTCGACGACCTGCCGCTCGCCGGTTATCTGGTGCCGCCGCCGTATTACCTGCGTCCGTCACAGGAAGGCATTCTCTGGCATTACCGAACGCTCGCCGCCGGCACGCGCAAACCGCTGGTGCTCTACAACGTGCCGCTACGCACGGGCGTGACGCTCGGCGTGGAGACGATTCGCGAACTGGCCTCACATGAAGCGTTTGCCGCGATCAAGGAATGCGACGCGCATCCGCTCACGCACCTGCCGTCGCAAGTGACCATGCGCGTGCTGTGCGGCGACGACATGCAGATCCTGCCCGCGCTGCAAGCGGGTGCGGTCGGATGCATCTCCGCAGCGGCGCATATCCGTCCCGATCTGTATCTGAAGCTGATCCGCTATGTACGCGAAGGCGACATGGATCACGCGACCAAGTTGTTCAACGGCATGAAGCCATTGATCCGACGTCTGTTCTCCGAGCCGAATCCGGTCGCGATCAAAGCTGCGCTCACCTCGCTCGGCCTGTGTACGGAGACGGTGCGCCGCCCGCTCATGCCCTGCTCCGCTGCGCTGCGCAAGGATATCGACGCGCAACTCGAAGTGACGATGGCCTTCTGATTCGCCACGTCGAGCGCATGCGCCAGCGCCCTCGCCACACGACTTCCTCCGCTCTCACGTCAGGACACTCGTCATGGATGACATCGAACAGCGTCACCGCACCGTCGCCCGTCTGCTGATCAAGCTCTCGGGCACCACGCTGGCACGGCTGGCGTATGCCACCGGCATTACGGGCAATACGATCTCGCGATGGGTGCATGGCGATCCCTGTGCGCTCGGGCCGCAGGGGCGCGACAAGCTGTTTGCCGCGCTCGGCGTGCGCAGCGACGGCGTGAACGTGCGCTTCGCGCATCGCGCCACGGGGGCCGCGCAACCGGTTTTCCAGATCAACGGGCTGGTGCAGGCCGAGCGCTTCGCCACCCTCGCGGCGCTGACCTCGACGCAGTTCGTGGCCGCACGCGAGACGTGCCAGGGACACACACTGGTGAGTGTGATCACCGACATCACCGGACAAACGACGGCGCTGCTCGTCGGCACGCGCGAAGCGCTCGACGAGTTGTACGCCGAACTCGGCATCGCCGTCTCGCCCCGGCGACGCTCGGACCCTCACGATCATCCCGACCGTTTGGAGGCCGACCTCCGTCCATATCCTTCGACTCGCACGACGGTGCGGCTACACTCGAACTGACCGTAATCTACGTAGCGCCGCCGGCATGCCCGACTTCCCCTGACTTTCCCCGGCGCAACGCATGCCGCGTAACGACATCCGGCATCTGGCTTCGGCTGGATGCCGCGCGGCGATCCATCTTTGGCCCCCCGTCAACTATGGAGCGTGTCATGACGACAAACCGCATCAACAAGCGCCTGAAGGTATCCGCCACAGACGGCTGGCAGGACACGGGCTACCGGGTCGGCGCACAGGACGCACCGAAGGTCATTCTGCGGGCCGAAGGCGAATGGTGCACGCGCACCGACGACCGCAAGTTCGGACGCCGCGACGCCAACGGCCGCACGCCGAACTCGGGCGCGACGTATCTGCACAAGGTCTCCGGCGACAAGGAGTATCCGTACCACGGCGGCGACGCCCTGATGGGGCAACTCATCGGACGCTTCGGCGAGAGCGGCGAACCGTTTCTCGTCGGCAATCACAAATCGTTCCGCGTAGACGGCATGCCGAAGGACGTATCGCTCTGGCTGTGCTGCAACGATCCGCTCGACAGCGCCAAGCGCGACAACGACGGCGCGCTCGATGTCACGCTGGAACTCGACGACGCACGCGACGTCTTCGCCCCTCGCCCGCAGCACTTCGACCGTCCGTCCGGGCGTTGGGTCGACGATTGAGCCGCTGGCTGACGTTGGTGCTCGTGCAATGAAAAAAGCCAGCGGAGAACGATTCACCGCTGGCTTTGCTGCCTTGCTTCCTTGCTGCCGACTACGACGGCCGCTTCGTCACTGCCATCCGAAGCGGCGCGCGAACATGCCCTTCATCAACTGCGTGAGCACCGCGTACGCCAGCAGGATCGCGGCGAGCATCGGGAAGTAGGCGAGCGGCAGTGCCTGCATCCGGAACGTCTCGGCGAACGGCGACATCGGCAGCATGATGCCGATCAGCATCACCGCGCCCGTCATCAGCAGCAACGGCCACGCCGCACGGCTCTGGATGAACGGCAGACGGCGCGTGCGGATCAGGTGCACGATGAGCGTCTGCGAGAGCAGTCCTTCGACGAACCAGCCGGACTGGAACAGCGTCTGATGCGCCGCGCTGTTCGCGCCGAACAGGTGCCACATCGCGACGAACGTCAGCACGTCGAAGATCGAGCTGATCGGGCCGAAGAACACCATGAAGCGCGACAGATCCGCCGGATTCCAGCGCTGCGGCTGCGTGAGTTGTTCGCTGTCGACGTTGTCGAACGGGATCGTCGTCTGCGACAGATCGTAGAGCAGGTTCTGCGTGAGCAACTGCAGCGGCAACATCGGCAGGAACGGCAGGAAAGCGCTCGCGATCAGCACCGAGAAGACGTTGCCGAAGTTCGAGCTGGCCGTCATCTTGATGTACTTGAGCATGTTCGCGAACGTGCGACGCCCTTCGATCACGCCCTGCTCCAGCACCATCAGGCTCTTTTCGAGCAGGATCAGATCGGCGGCTTCCTTGGCGATATCCACCGCCGTGTCGACCGAGATGCCGATGTCGGCCGCGCGCAATGCGGGCGCGTCGTTGATGCCATCGCCCATGAAGCCGACCACGTGACCGTTCGCGCGCAACATGCGCACCAGTCGCTCCTTGTGCGCCGGCGTGAGCTTCGCGAAGACGTTCGCACGCTCGACCGTCTGCGCGAGTTCGGCGTCGCTCATCGACTCGATGTCGTCGCCCAGCACGCAGCCGGTCACCGTCAGTCCGACTTCGCGGCAGACCTTTGCGGTCACGAGATCGTTGTCGCCGGTGAGCACCTTGACGTCGACGCCCGAGGCGGCCAGCGCCTTGAGGGCCGGGGCCGTCGACTCCTTGGGCGGATCGAGGAACGCGATGTAGCCCACGAGCACGAGGTCGCTCTCATCCGCGATGCCGTAGCTTTCGCGCACCGGCGGCAGATGACGCGACGCCACGGCCACCACACGCAGACCCTCGGCGTTCAGGTCCGCCGTCACGCGACGCAGACGCGCCAGCACGTCGGGGGTGAGCGGTTCGATGTTCGCGCCATGCTGCACGCGGCTGCACACGGCCATCACCTCCTCCACCGCGCCCTTGCAGATCAGCTCGTGGTGATCGCCGCTCTCGCTGATCTCACTCACGACCACCGACATGCGGCGACGCTGGAAGTCGAACGGGATTTCGTCGATCTTGCGGTAGCGGTTGACCACGTCCAGCCGCTGATGCAACTCGGCGTGATCGAGCACCGCCACGTCGAGCAGGTTCTTCAGGCCGGTCTGATAGAAGCTGTTGAGGTAGGCGTATTCGAGCACGTCTTCGGAGACGTTGCCCCACACGTCGGTGTGACGCTCCAGACAGATCTTGTCCTGCGTCAGCGTGCCGGTCTTGTCGGTGCAGAGCACGTCCATCGCGCCGAAGTTCTGGATCGCGTCGAGCCGCTTGACGATCACCTTCTTGCGCGAGAGCACCACCGCGCCCTTGGCGAGCGTGGCCGTCACGATCATCGGCAGCATTTCAGGCGTGAGGCCCACGGCCACGGACAGCGCGAAAAGCGACGCTTCGAGCCAGTCGTGCTTCGTGAAGCCGTTGATGAGCAGCACGATCGGGGCCATGACCAGCATGAAGCGGATGAGCACCCACGACACGCGGTTCACGCCTTGCTGGAACGAGGTGACGGTCGGCTGCTGCGCCGTCACGCGTTGCGCGAGCGAGCCGAAGAACGTGCGGGCGCCGGTCGCCACCACGACGGCGGTGGCCGAGCCGCTCACGACGTTCGTCCCCATAAAGGCGAGGTTGTCGTATGCGAGCGGGTTGCTGCCGCCGGTCTGTGCCGCGTGCGCGAACTTCTCCACGGGCAGGGCCTCGCCGGTGAGCGCCGATTGCGACACGAACAGGTCTTTGGCGGCCAGGATACGCACGTCCGCCGGGATCATGTCGCCCGCCGCGAGCAGCACGATGTCGCCCGGCACCAGTTCGGCGAGCGCGACCTCCCGGCCCATGCGGCCAATACGGCCGATATGTCGCACCTTGTCGGTGTCGGTCACGCCGTCGCCCGGCGCTTCGCGGCGCAGCACCGTGGCCGTGGTGCTCACCATGGCCTTGAGCTTTTCCGCCGCCTTGTTCGAGCGTGCTTCCTGCACAAATCGCAACACCGTGGAAATGATCACCATCGACGCGATGATGATCGTTCCCTCGGTGTCGTCGGTCGCATAAGACACAGCGGCCAGTGCAGTGAGCAACAGGTTGAACGGGTTGCGATAGCAGTTAAACAGATGTCGCCACCAGGGCAGCGGCTTTTCATGCGCGACTTCGTTCGGGCCGACGTGCGCGCGCACCGTGGCGGCTTCGTCGTCGGACAACCCCTCGCGTGTCGAGCGCAGACGCGCGAGCAGGTCCGGCCCGGTGTCGCGGGCGGCGTCGAGCAAACCTGGCGGTGCCTCGTGCCCGTGCGCGGGCGCGTCGAGGGTTTCGAGCATGTCGCGGCGACGGAAGAAGCGCAGGCCGAGGCGCGCGCCAAGCACCGCAATCAGTCGCTCGCTGAGCGTGAGAGCTTGTTGCATCGGATACATCCTGAAAATACGGATGGGGCGCCCGACAAACGCGGCGCCCCGTGAAAAACAACGAAGCGCGAAATCAGTCGCGTCTGGCTTGCCCGTGGCCGCGAACGAACGACCGCAGCCACTGCCCGGCACGAGTCAGCGCCCCGGTGCGTGTGGCCGAGTCATGGGCCTCGGCGGCATCCGGGTGCGGATCGACGTGATAGTGATGCAGGCACTGGGACGGCAGCATGAGCGCTTGCGGATTGCCCGAGCGAAGGGTCATGGAGTAACGGAACACGATGAATCTCCCGGCCACACGGCAGCGGTCCGTCACAGGCGTATCGCTCGCGTCTGTCCCCGGTTCAGGGAAACACACGAACGCACGCGCACGACGGGACAGCCCGAGCGGCAGACGTAAAACCAATAAGGGAGCGTGCTACGAAAGACGGACGCTATCGATACGGCCCAACGAAACCCCTCGTCGCACAAACGCTGCGGCTAGAGGGGGCAGACCATCGAAAGGAACATCTGAGGTGCGCGCCAACCCGACAATGCGAGTTAGCGGCTGGGAAGATCCCGGGGACTAACTCGCGGTGGTGGTGTCGACTTCGGTCGACCGGCAACTACCACTAGAACTACTGTCCACGGAAGGACCTCCTGAGAGCTATGACGGCGCGATTTTACCCCCGAGTGCGTCGAAAGAAAAGTGACAATTCAACGTGTTACAAAATGATGACAAAAGCCCTTTCCTCCGGGCGGCGGCTCGGCCAGAATCTGTCATCCAATCGTCACAAACCGCCCGCCGGCGGCCGACGGCCCGCTGCGGCGACGGTCATCCGTCCCCCCGACAGCCGCCCGAGCACCCGGCACGCACTCGATCCCCCCGGACTTCATGGATTCGCTCAACCGCGCCCTCTTCCTGGCCATCAATGCCTCCCCCAATGTCAGCGAAGGCGAACTGGCGCTCGCCGTCTTCCTCGCCAAGTATCTGATCCTGCTGCTGCCGATCGGGCTCGCCACGCTGTGGCTGGCCGGCGGACGGGATCGCGAAGGCGCGGTGCATGGGCTGCTGGGCGTGGGCCTCGTGCTACTCGTGAACGCTGTGATCGGTTTTGCGTGGTTCGAGCCGCGTCCGTTCGTCGTCGGCCTCGGCACGAACCTGCTCCCGCACGCGCCGACGAGTGCATTCCCAAGCAATCACGGCGCGATCATGTTCACGTCGGCCTTCGTGCTGATGGGCACGGTCGCACGCACGCCGCGTCTGCTCGGCAAGCTCCTTCTGATTTGTGCGCTGCCCGTGTGCTGGGCGCGCGTCTATCTCGGCGTGCACTGGCCGGTCGATATGTTCGGTGCGCTGGTCGTATCGATCGTCGTGGCGCTTATCATGCGCACCGCGAGTGCGCGCGAGACGAGCCGCATCGTCTCCGCCATTCTCGAAGGCGTCTACCGTCGACTGATGGCATGGCCGATAGCACGCGGCTGGCTGCGTCGCTGAACACAACACTCAAGACGTAAGCACGGCGGGACTGCGGGGACTGAAGAGACTGAAAAGGCTTGAGGAACTTGCGGGACTGCGGGACTGCGGGAAAGACGCGACAGCGAGGGAGATGCTTGGGAGACTCGGGAGATCCGAATCTCCCAATGGTGCTGCGGAGACGTGAATCAGCGGTGGTATTCGCCAGCGGCTTCCGGCTGGTAATCGAGGCCGAGCAGTTCCAGCTCGATCAGGTGACCCCCCGGCACTTGCCAGTGAATCGACTGGCCGATACGCAGCCCCAGCAGCGCGCTGCCAACCGGCGCCAGCACCGAAATACCGTTTTCCGTGGCCGCGAGATGCTGCGGATACACGAGCGTTACGCGATGCTCCTGCTGCGTGGCGAGATCACGATAGCGCACCACCGAATTCATCGTGGCGACGTCGGCCGGCATTTGCTCCGGTTCGACGACGCTCGCACGGGCGAGCTCTGTTTCGAGTGCCTCCACATACGGCAATGCCGTGCGCGGCGCATTCTCGATGACCGAATAAAGACGATCGAGGTCGAGAGACGAGACAGTGATCGAAGGACGTTGCGAGTTGACGGTGGACATGTCGACGGGCCTTGAATTTCCTTGGGCGTTGAGTAAAGGTGCCTTCAATCTAACAGAAGCCCCGCGCGGGGAGAAGTCCCGGACCGGGGCGCCATCCGCTAGAATCGACGCATTAAGGTGAATAGGCCCCGCGCCGCAAAGCAGAAGTCATGTCCGAAAACACTACGAATGCCGCGCTGTTCGAGCGCGCCCAGCAAACCATCCCCGGTGGCGTGAACTCGCCCGTGCGCGCCTTCCGCTCGGTCGGCGGCACGCCGCGCTTCATCGCCCGCGCACAAGGCCCCTACATGTGGGACGCCGAAGGCGTGCGCTACATCGACTACATCGGTTCGTGGGGCCCGATGATCGTCGGTCACCTGCATCCGGAGGTCGTTGCCGCCGTTCAGACCGCCATGTCGCAAGGCTTCAGTTTCGGTGCGCCGACGCAGGCCGAAGTGGTGATGGCCGAAGAAATCTGCCGCCTCGTGCCGTCCATCGAGCAAGTGCGTCTGGTGTCCTCGGGCACGGAAGCGACGATGAGCGCGCTGCGTCTGGCACGCGGCTTCACGGGCCGCAACAAGATCGTCAAGTTCGAAGGCTGCTATCACGGGCACGCCGACAGCCTGCTGGTCAAAGCCGGTTCCGGCCTGCTGACGTTCGCCGATTCGACGCGCAACGCCCCCTCGTCCGCCGGTGTGCCGCCGGAAGTCACGCGCGACACGCTCGTGCTCGAGTACAACAACGTCGACCAGCTTCGTGAGCTGTTCGCCGGTCAGGGCAGCGAAATTGCGGCCGTGATCGTCGAACCGGTCGCCGGCAACATGAACCTCGTGCGCGGCTCGCGTCATTTCCTCCAGACGCTGCGCGAACTTTGCACCGCGCACGGCGCCGTGCTGATTTTCGACGAAGTGATGTGTGGCTTCCGCGTCGGTCTGGGCGGCGCGCAGGCGCTTTACGGCATCACCGCCGACCTCACGTGCCTGGGCAAGGTCATCGGCGGCGGCATGCCTGCGGCGGCCTTCGGCGGACGCCGCGACATCATGTCGCATCTGGCGCCGCTCGGCGGCGTCTATCAGGCCGGCACGCTCTCGGGCAACCCGCTCGCCGTGGCCGCCGGCCTTGCCACGCTCAAGCTGATTCAGGCGCCGGGCTTCTATGAAGACCTGGCCAAGCGCACGTCGAAACTCGTGAACGGGCTCGTCGATGCCGCACAAGCGGCAGGTGTGCCGTTCTCGGGTGACAGCGTCGGCGGCATGTTCGGTCTGTACTTCCGCGCCAGCGTGCCGCAGAGCTTCGCCGAAGTCACGACGTCGGACGTTGCGCGCTTCAACAAGTTTTTCCACGCCATGCTCGATCGCGGCGTCTACCTCGCACCGAGCGCGTTCGAAGCCGGCTTCGTCTCCGCCACGCACGACGACGCGATCATCGATGCGACCATCGACGCCGCGCGCGACGCGTTTGGGACGCTCGTGTGAGTGCCGCGAGGCGCTCACTACCATTTGCACTGTGGCGCTTTCCACGTATTGCGTAGTCCGCCGGATGTCCGTCCGGCCATAACAAGGGGAAACATCATGCAAATGCTGCTGCCGATCAAGCTCCGTCAATCGTTCCTGCGCTGGCTCACGCTGGGGCTGCTCGCGTCGTTGCTCTCCGCCTGCGGATACAACGAGATTCAGGTCAAGGACGAAGCGGTCAAGGCGTCCTGGAGCGAGGTCGTCAACCAGTACCAGCGCCGCGCCGATCTGGTGCCGAATCTGGTGAATACCGTGAAGGGGTACGCGTCGCACGAGCAGGCAACGCTCACCGAAGTGATCAATGCCCGCGCCAAGGCGACGAGCATTACGGTCACGCCGGAGACGCTGAACGATCCGGAAGCCTTCAAGCGCTTTCAACAAGCACAAGGGGAGTTGTCCGGTGCACTCTCGCGTCTGATGGCCGTCTCGGAGAACTACCCGAATCTGAAGGCCGACGGTCTTTTCCGCGATCTGCAATCGCAGTTGGAAGGCACGGAAAACCGCATCACGGTGGCGCGCAATCGCTACATTCAGTCGGTGCACGACTACAACGTGTACGTGCGTCAGTTCCCGAACAACCTGACCGCCAAGGTGTTCGGTTACGCCACCAAGCCGAACTTCACCGTGGATAACGAGAAGGCCATTTCCACGGCGCCGGCCGTCAAGTTCTGAGGATCCGGCCATGGC
Source organism: Pandoraea sp. ISTKB (assembly GCF_001721285.1). NCBI lineage: Bacteria > Pseudomonadati > Pseudomonadota > Betaproteobacteria > Burkholderiales > Burkholderiaceae > Pandoraea > Pandoraea sp. ISTKB. The sequence continues at coordinate 15,536 of NZ_MAOS01000013.1, read as the reverse complement.
GGCTACGACTCAGCCGAAGCGTTTGTTGTGGACGTTGTGGGCACTGACGCTGGCCACCCTGTGCTGGCTGGCGTTGCCGGCCAGCGCCGAAGCGCTGGTCGCGGTGCCCGCCCTCACGGCCCGCGTGACCGACCTGACCAACACGCTCACGCCCGAGCAGCGCAACGCGCTCGAAACCCAGCTCGCGCAGTACGAGCAGCAGCGCGGCAGCCAGATCTTCATTCTGATGCTGCCGAGCACCGCGCCTGAAACCATCGATCAGTACAGCATTCGCGTGGCCGATGCGTGGAAGGCAGGTCGCAAGGGGATCGATGACGGCGTGATCATGCTCATCGCGAAGGACAATCCGAACGACTTGCGCAAGATGCGTATCGAAGTCGGACGCGGCGTGCAAGGTTCGCTCACCGACGCGATCTCGGGCCGCATTCTGCGCGACGTGATGGCACCCTACTTCCGTAGCGGCGACTTCTTCGGCGGACTGGCCGCCGGTGTGGCCGCCGTGCAGGCGGCGATGAACAACGAGGCGCTGCCCGCGCCCAACCTGCCGTCGACGCGCGCGCCGCATTCCGATCTTTCCGATTTCCTGCCGTTGCTCTTCATCGTCTTCATCATCGCCATGGTGGTGATCATGGAAGGCCGTCGGCGCTTTCAGGGCCCCGGATTGCCCGGCGCCAACCCCAACGATCCGCGCTCGCGCGTGCTGACCGGCCAACGCGGACGCATCGGTCCCGGCGGTTTCGGCGGCGGTATTGCTGGCGGGCTCGGCGGCGGACTCGGCGGTGGCTGGGGACGCAACGACGGCGGAGGCTTCGGTGGGGGCGGCGGCGGTGGGGGCGGCTTTGGCGGCGGAGGCGGCGGCGGTTTCGACGGCGGCGGCTCCTCGGGGAACTGGTGACGGTGATGACGACAGCACACGAGAAGGAAATCGCGATGTCACAGAAGCCTCACGATGTCTCGCGCTGGCTGCGTCACGCCGGAACGTGGCGCGCGCACGCCCGCTGGCTGTTTCCCGACGACGCCCTCGATACGCTCGAAGCGTCGATCCGCGACTCCGAGCGCGAACACCGCTGCGAGATCCGTCTGGTAATCGAGGCGGCAATGCCGCTCGCGGCCGTTTGGCACGGGCAAACCTGCCGTCAACGCGCCGTTGCGCTGTTCCATCAGTTGGGGGTTGCACACACCGACGCGCGCACAGGCATACTGCTGTACATCAACATCGCCGATCACGACATCGAGCTGATTGCCGACAAGGGCGTCAATGCACTGGTGAACAGTCACCGGTGGGACGCCGTGGTCGCGCAGATGAGCGCCGGTTTCCGTGACGAACGTTATGTCCAGAGCGTGCTCGACGCGCTGAACACCCTGCGCGGCATTGCGCGCGAATCCCTGCCGGCGCAAGCCGGCGCAGCACCGGACAATGCCTTGACCGACCGGCCGCTGATGCTCTGACGATCCGACGTCTCATGTTTTCCGATCAGGATTTTGCTTACATGCGCCGCGCGCTGGCACTGGCCGAGCGCGCGATGTTTACTACGACGCCGAACCCACGCGTCGGCTGTGTGATCGTGCAGGACGGCCGCGTCATCGGCGAAGGGTTCACGCAGCCCGCCGGACAGGACCACGCCGAAGTGCAGGCGATGAAAGACGCGCGCTCGCGCGGTGAATCGGTGCGCGGCGCGACCGCCTACGTCACGCTCGAACCGTGCAGTCATTATGGCCGCACGCCGCCGTGCGCCAAGGGCCTCATCGAAGCGGGCGTGAAACGCGTAATCGCTGCGATGGAAGATCCGAATCCGCTCGTCGCCGGACGCGGCCTCGGCATGCTGCGCGAAGCCGGTATCGAAGTGCGCTGCGGCCTGCTGGAGCAGGAGGCGCGCGAGATGAACATCGGCTTCATTGCCCGCATGACGCGCGGCACGCCGTGGGTGCGCATGAAGGTCGCCGCCAGTCTCGATGGCAAGACCGCGCTGAACAACGGCGTGAGCCAGTGGCTGACCGGTCCGGCCGCGCGCGCCGATGGCCATGCATGGCGCGCACGCGCCTGCGCCATCCTCACCGGCATCGGCACCGTGCGCGAAGACGACCCGTCGCTCACGGTGCGTGAAGTGGAAACCACGCGTCAGCCGCTGCGCATCGTCGTCGACTCGCGTCTGGACATCTCCCCGACCGCCAAGGTGCTCGCCGACGGCAACGCGCTCGTGGTCTGCGCGAACGGCGATCCGGATCGCGTGTCGCGTCTGCGCGATCTCGGCGTGGGCGTGCTCGATCTGCCGAACGCGAACGGCAAGGTCGAATTGTCCGCGCTGTTGCGCACGCTGGGGGAACGTCAGTTCAACGAGATTCACGTCGAAGCCGGCTACAAACTCAACGGCTCGATGCTGCGCGAAGGCTGTGTGGACGAACTGCTCACGTACCTCGCGCCATGCATCGTCGGCGACGCACAGGGCATGTTCAATCTGCCGGCGCTCACGTCGCTCGACGACAAACTGGCCCTCGAATTCACCGACGTTCGTATGATCGAGAGCGACCTGCGCGTGATGGCCCGCGTGAAGCGCTGACGTTGGCTGACGTTGGTGCGCGGCGACGCGGGACCTCACGGTTTCGTCATCGTCTGCGCCATCCAATGAAAACGGGGTGTGCCGGGTCGTCATGACCGGCACACCCCGTTTTGTCTTGCAGGGGTAGCAAACGCCGCTACCCGATCGCGTGGTCAGACGTGGAAACCCACGCGCCCGAGCGACTCCATCTCGACCGACACGTACTGGCCGGGCTTGATGTACTCCGCAGGCGTCGCACCGCCCGCCATCACGATCCAGCCCGCCTGCAACGGCTCACCGGCCGCCGCCGACAGTCGCGCCGCCGCCACCAGCGAACGCAGCGGATGACCGAGCAGCGCCGCCGTCGAGCCGACTTGCACCGTACGGCCGTCGATCGTCATCGCCAGTCCCAGATTCGAGAAGTCGACGTGCGGGTCGTGCCAGGCACCGATCACGAAACCGCTCGACGACGCGTTATCCGCAATCACCTCCGGCAACGTGAACTTGAAGTCCTTGTAGCGCGAATCGATGATCTCGATGGCCGGTGCAATCGCCTCCACCGCCGCGAGCGCCTGCGGGCCCGTGACGTTGCCTTCGAGCGGCTTCTTCAGGATGAACGCGATTTCCGGCTCGACACGCGGATGCACATAGCGCTTGAAGTCGATGGCCGTGCCCTCTTCGACTTGCATGCCCGATGTCAGACGCCCCCAGATCACGTCCGAGAGTCCCATCTGGATCATCTTGGCGCGGCTGGTGAAGCCCATCTTCACGCCGACGCGCGTCTCGCCGCGCTCGGCACGGCGGGCCAGCGACGCGGCCTGAATGGCGTAGGCGTCGTCGAGCGAGAGGCGGTTGTCAGTGTCGAACTGCTCGACTTCGTGGGCGAAATGCGCTGCATCGTCGAGCAGCTTGGCGTAATCGTGGATGTGGCTCATCGTGCAGCCTCGCTGGCAGGTTCAAAGACGGCGCGGACCGAGCCCAGGCCGTTGATGCGGGTCTCGAAGATGTCGCCCGGCGTGACCACGGCCATGGGCCCGAGCGCGCCGGACAGCACCAGATCGCCCGCCCGCAGCGGCGTGCCCACGGCCGCCATCGTGCGTGCAAGCCACACCACGGCGTTGATCGGGCTGCCGAGGCAAGCCGCGCCCGCCCCCACGGACACCGGCTCGCCTCGGCGCTCCATTACCATGCCGCACATGCGGACGTCGAATTCGGACAGCTTTTTCGGCGTGTTGCCGATCACGTAAGCCGACGACGATGCGTTATCGGCAATCGTGTCGGTGATGCGGATGTTCCAGTCGGCCACACGGCTACCGACGATTTCCAGCGCCGGCAGGGCGTACTCGATGGCGTTGAGGACATCGAGCTGGCCCGGGTTTTCGACATTCAGATCACGGCCGATGACGAAGGCGATCTCGGCTTCGATCTTCGGTTGCGTGAGGATCGAGGCGGGAATCGGTTCTCCGTCGCCGTAGCCCATGTCGTCGAACAACATGCCGAAATCCGGCTGGTCGACGCCGAGCTGCTTCTGCACGGCGACCGACGTCAGGCCGATCTTGCAGCCGACGATGCGGCGGCCTGCGGCAAGCCGGCGCTCGGTGTTGATGCGCTGGATCGCGTAGGCGTCGTCGATGCTCAAAGGCGCGAACGTGTCGCGCAGCGGGGCGATGAAGCGGTGCGAGCGCTCGGCTTCGAGCAACGCATCGGCCGCCTGCTGAAGGCGTGCCTGCGTGGCGGCGTCATTCGATGCACCGTGCGGTGCGTTGGACGTTGCGGCGCTCATCACGCGCCTGCCTTGGCCGGCGCGGCCGGCTCGTCCTTGGTGCGCTCCCCCACGGCCCAATGCGCGGCCGGCACCTGCGTCGCATAGACGCGAATCGATTCGAGCGGCGCGCCGAGGGTCTCGTGCACCGTGCGTGCCACGGCCTTCACACAGGCCTTCACGGCGGCGTCGTCACGACCTTCCACCAGATTGATATGTACGATCGGCATGTTGGTGTCCCCTGAAAATGCCCAAACGAGACCTGAACAAGGGTCTCCGTGTGGCCATGATGCGCGCGCGACGAGATACCGTCCAATACCGATTTCCGAGAATCCGATACCATTTCGGTATCAAGATGGAGGACGTCTCATGGACATCAGGCAAATGCGGTACTTCCTGGCCGTGGCGCAGGAAGGCCATTTCGGACGTGCGGCCGAGCGGCTGAACATGGCGCAGCCGCCGCTCACCCGTCACATTCACGCGCTCGAAGCGCAGTTGGGCACGGCCCTGTTCATGCGCACGCCCAAGGGCGCCACGCTGACCGCCGCCGGGCAGACGCTGCTCGCCGAAGTGCCCAACATCCTGTCGCTCACGCGCCGGGCGGAGGAGCAGACGCGTCTCGCGGGCGAGGGTTACATCGGACGGCTTGACGTGGGTATCTTCAGTTCGGGCATTCTCAACGTGATTCCGCGACTGCTGGCGAGCTTTCACACCGAGCGCCCCGAGGTGAAGATCGGCCTGCATAACCTCTCCAAGACCGAGCAGATCGCCGCGTTGCGCGAGCGGCGCATCGCCATCGGCTTCAATCGCCTGATTCCTGACGAGCCGGATATCGTTGTCGACTGGATTCACCGCGAGCCGTTTCTGGTCGCGCTTTACGAGGGGCATCCGCTATGCAAACTGGCGTCGCTCACGCTCGCCGATCTCGATAACGAACGGATGATTCTGTACCCGAACGCGCCGGTGCCCGGCCTCGCGGAGGAGGTCACGGCGGCCTTTCGTGCGGAAGGCGTGACGCTGCGTGTGGAACAGGAAGTGGAAGACGTGGTGACGTCGATTGCGCTCGTGGCGAGCCGCTTCGGCGTGTGCGTCACCACGGAATCCGCAGCCAACCTGCGTTTGCCCGGCGTGGTGTATCGCCCGTTGAAGTCACAACGGCTGCGCTCGATCGAACTGAACTGCATGTACCGGCGCGACGACGAGTCGCCGATCCTCGCCGCGTTTCTCGCGCTCATGCGTCAGGCGCGCAACCAGCGTCATGCCCTGTCGATGTAGGGAAGCGGTCTCTTACGCAATATATCTGCGTAGATATCGGCGCGTGGATGCAAATACTCAGACATTGGATTTCAATGCGGCACGGATTGTATCCAAAATGTCCTGATGCGTAATCCATTGTCGTCATTCAACGTGGCCCCGATTTGTCGATTGCCTTCACATAGGCCGCACTTTCAATCTGCGTAGTACTACGGAGTATTGCTGTGACGACTCTTATTTTTTTCTTATGACCCTTTTGAAAGCCTTTATCCATGAGGGTTTCGGGATGACTCAGGATACCTGTTTCTATTGATGAGCTTATTACGCTACTATGGCGCATCGTTCGCGCCACCCATGGCCAGAATGATCCAATACCGACCAGGTTCAGCAGTCGATTAAGACTACCGCAACGCCGGGTAGTCAAAAAATACAAATCAAGGAGATGTCCACAATGCAGTTCCGTCACAAATCCCTGTTCGTTGCCGCTGCTCTCGCCCTCCTCGGAACGGCCGCCAACGCCGAGACCGTCAAGATCGCCATCGCCGGCCCGTTCAGCGGTTCGGTTGCCCAGTACGGCGACATGGTGAAGGCCGGCGCGGATACCGCTATCGAACAGATCAATGCCGCTGGCGGTGCGAACGGCAACAAGCTCGAAGCTGTATACATGGACGATGCATGCGAACCGAAGCAGGCCGTCGCCGTCGCCAACAAGATCGTCAGCCAGAAGATCAAGTATGTGATCGGTCACGTCTGCTCGGGCTCGACGATCCCGGCATCGGACATCTACGAAAACGAAGGCGTGGTGATGATTACGCCGTCGGCCACGGCTCCGCAACTGACCGAAGGCAAGAAGCGCCACTTCATCTTCCGTACGATCGGCCGCGACGACCAGCAAGGTCCGGCGGCTGCTCAGTACATCATCAGCAAGGTCAAGCCGAAGAAGGTTGCCGTGCTGCACGACAAGCAGTCGTACGGTCAGGGTATCGCCACCTCGGTGAAGAAGGATCTGGATGCCGCCAAGGTGCCGGTCGTGCTGTTCGAAGGTATCAATGCCGGTGACTCGGACTACTCGGCCGTGATCACCAAGCTCAAGGCACAAGGCGTGGACTTCGTGTACTTCGGCGGCTATCACCCGGAAATGGGTCTGCTGCTGCGTCAGGCACGTGAACAAGGCGTGAAGGCCACGTTCATGGGACCGGAAGGTGTGGGCAACAAGGACGTGACGGCCATCGCCGGTGCGGCCTCGGAAGGCATGCTCGTGACGCTGCCGGCCGACTTCACCGCTGATCCGGCCAACGCCAAGCTGGTGAAGGCTTTCGCCGACGCCAAGCGTGACCCGAACGGCCCGTTCCAGATGCCGGCTTACACCGGCGTGAAGCTGATCGCTGACAGCATCGCCGGCGCCAAGAGCACGGACTCGGCCAAGGTTGCCAAGTACCTCCACGCCAACACGTTCGACACGCCGATCGGCAAGGTTGCGTATGACGCAGCCGGCGATCTGAAGTCGTTCAAGTTCGTGGTCTTCACCTGGCACAAGGACGCTACCAAGACCGCCGCCAACTGATTCCCTGACGCTTTACTGGCCAGCGAATCACCCCCAGCCGCCCGCCGACCCCGGCGGGCGGCTCGCATTCGCGCTCGGCCCCCGCTAGTCGCGAGGCTTCCCGCATGAACGAATTTTTCCCACAGCTTGCCCAGCAACTGGTCAATGGCCTGACGCTGGGCGCGATCTACGCGTTGATTGCCATCGGCTACACAATGGTCTACGGCATCATCGGTATGATCAACTTTGCCCACGGCGAGATCTACATGATCGGCGCCTATGTCGGGCTTGTCACACTGACTGCAATCGGAACGGCGGCGGGCTACCCCTTGCCGCTCGTGCTGGGCGCAGCGCTGCTGGTTTCGGTGCTGATCACGGGCCTTTACGGCTTCGCGATCGAGCGGGTGGCGTATCGCCCGCTACGCGGCGGACCTCGTCTCGGACCGCTGATCTCCGCGATCGGTATGTCCATCTTCCTGCAGAACTACGTGCAGATCGGTCAGGGCGCGCGTGACGTTTCCGTGCCGATGCTGATCTCGGGCGCCATCGATATTCCGATGGGCGACTTCACCGTGACCATTCCCTACGCCCGCATGTTGATCGTCGGGGTGACGGTGGCACTGATGATTCTGCTCACGCTGTTCATCGCCAACTCGCGCATGGGCCGCGCTTGCCGTGCCTGCGCCGAGGACATGCGCATGGCCAACCTGCTCGGCATCGATACGAACCGCGTGATCTCGTTCACGTTCGTGCTCGGCGCCATGCTCGCGGCCGTGGGCGGCGTGCTGATCGGCCTGACCATCGGCAAGCTCAATCCGTATATCGGCTTCATCGCCGGCATCAAGGCCTTCACGGCGGCGGTGCTGGGCGGTATCGGCAGCGTTCCCGGCGCCATGCTGGGCGGCGTGCTGCTGGGGCTGGCGGAGACGCTCGCCTCGGGCTACATGCCCTCCGAGTACAAGGACATCGTGGCGTTCTGCCTGCTGGTGCTGGTGCTGCTGTTCCGCCCGACCGGCCTGCTGGGCAAGCCCGACGTCGAGAAAGTCTGAGGTCGACCATGACACAACAACTCACCCTCAAGTCCGGCGCCGCCAACGGCGCACCGGCAGGAGAGACGCTCAAGGGTGCGGTCATCGCCGCAGTCATGACGATCATCCTCACGGCCCCTATCCTGGGCCTGCAACTGAAGCTCGACGGTTACAAGGTCGTGCTCGAACAACACTGGCGTCCGGTCTGGATCGCGACGGCCGTAGTGTTCGTGTTCCAGTTGATCAAGCCGTTTCTGGTGCGCACGAAGCGTGCCGTGAAGCTGCCGGCCGTGCCCGCGATGGGACGCCGCCAGCAACTGACCGCGATGTGGGTACTGCTCGCCGTCGGGCTCGTGTGGCCGTTCATCGGCTCACGCGGCGCAGTGGACGTGGCGACGCTCGCCCTCATCTACTGCGTGCTCGGCCTCGGCCTGAACATCGTCGTGGGCTTTGCCGGCCTGCTCGATCTGGGCTACGTCGGCTTCTACGCGGTGGGCGGTTACACGTACGCGCTGCTCAATCAGTACTTCGGCCTGACCTTCTGGGAATGCCTGCCGCTCGCAGCACTGATGTCGGCAACCTTCGGCTTCCTGCTGGGCTTCCCCGTGCTGCGTCTGCGCGGTGACTACCTGGCCATCGTGACGTTGGGCTTTGGCGAAATCATTCGCCTGCTGCTCAACAACCTGACCAGCCTCACCGGTGGTCCGGACGGCGTGTCGGGCATTCCGAAGCCCAGCGTGTTCGGCCTCGAGATGGCGCGCTCGTCGAGCGTGGAAGGCGTGAAGACGTTCCATGAACTGATCGGGCTCGAATACAGCGGCTCGCACATGGTGATCTTCCTGTACCTGCTCGCGTTCGCCCTGGTCGGCTTCACGCTGTTCGTCACGAGTCGCCTGATCCGCATGCCGATCGGCCGTGCCTGGGAAGCGCTGCGCGAAGACGAAATCGCCTGCCGCTCACTGGGTCTGAACCCCACGCGCATCAAGCTCTCGGCGTTCACGCTGGGCGCTTCGTTCGCAGGACTGGCCGGTGCGTTCTTCGCCGCCCGTCAGGGGCTGGTCACGCCGGAATCGTTCACCTTCATCGAGTCGGCGCTGATTCTCGCGGTGGTCGTGCTCGGCGGTATGGGCTCGCAGATCGGCGTGATTCTCGCCGCCATCCTGCTCACCATCCTGCCGGAAGTCGCGCGTGACTTCGCCGAGTACCGCATGCTGATCTTCGGTCTGGTGATGGTGCTGATGATGATGTGGCGTCCGCAAGGTCTGCTGCCCGCCACCCGCCCGCATGTGGAGTTGCCGCAATGAGTGCAGAACTGTTGAAACTCTCCGGCCTGCAGATGCGCTTTGGCGGTCTGCTCGCCGTCGATGGCGTCGAATTCGACGTCCGCAAGAACGAAGTCTTCGCGATCATCGGCCCGAACGGCGCCGGCAAGACGACCGTGTTCAACTGCGTTGGCGGCTTCTACCGTCCGACTGGCGGCTCGATCGTGCTCGACGGCGACAACATCACCGGTCTGCCGAGCCACATGGTCGCGCGCCGCGGGCTGGTGCGTACGTTCCAGAACATTCGTCTGTTCCGTCAGTTGACGGTCGTGGAAAACCTGCTGGTCGCACAGCACATGACGGTGCACAGCGGTTTCCTGCAAGGGCTGTTCTCGACGGGGGCGTTCCGTCGCGCCGAGCGAAGTGCGCTTGAGCGCGCCAAGATGTGGCTCGACCGCCTCGGCCTCACTCCGGTTGCCAACCGCGAGGCCGGCACGCTGTCGTATGGACATCAGCGCCGCCTGGAAATCGCGCGTTGCATGATCACCGAGCCGCGCCTGCTCATGCTCGACGAACCGGCCGCCGGTCTGAACCCGCAGGAAAAGGTCGAATTGCAGCAACTGGTCGACAAGCTGCGTCACGAGTTCGGCATTTCGGTGCTGCTCATCGAGCACGACATGAGCCTGGTGATGGGGGTCTCCGACCGCATTCTCGTGATGGAACACGGCAAGCCGATCATGACCGGCAAGCCCGACGAGGTGCGCAACGACCCGCGCGTCATCAAGGCCTACCTCGGGGAGGAATAATGCTGAAGCTGGAACAGATCCACACCCACTACGGGGCCGTCGAGGCGCTCTCCGGCGTGTCGATCGAAGTGAACAAGGGCGAGATCGTCACGCTCATCGGGAGCAACGGCGCGGGCAAGACCACGCTGATGATGACCGTGTGCGGCACGCCTCGCGCGTCGAGCGGCCGTGTCATGTTCGAGGGCAACGACATCACCGCCCGCCCCACGCACGAAATCATGCGCATGGGGATGGCGATTTCGCCGGAAGGGCGTCGTGTGTTTCCGAGCCTGACCGTCATCGAGAACCTGAAGATGGGCGGCTTTTTCGCGTCCAACGATGAAATCGATGCCGGCATGGAACACGTCTTCAAGTTGTTCCCGCGACTCGCGCAACGCGGCAAGCAGCGTGCAGGCACGATGTCGGGCGGTGAGCAGCAGATGCTGGCGATCGGGCGCGCGCTGATGAGCCGTCCGCGTCTGCTGTTGCTCGACGAGCCGACGCTCGGCCTCGCGCCGCTCGTCATCGCGCAGATCTTCGACATCATTCGTGCGATCCGCGAAGAAGGCGTGACGGTGTTCCTGGTCGAGCAGAACGCGAACAAGGCACTGCATGTGGCCGATCGCGGTTACGTGCTCGAAACCGGTCGCGTCGTGCTCGCCGATTCGGCCGACAACCTGCTGGCGAACGACGACATCAAGCGCGCCTATCTGGGCGCTTAAGTCCGAGCAATCGGACGAATCTCGCCGACACGGCGACTCAGTGGCAATTTGCGCTGGGTGCGGCCGATGGCGGCGATGCGAGATTCGCGGTGCCGACGATGCAAAAAAGGGGATGCGCCTTCGGGCACATCCCCTTTTTCATTGACCGGCGACGCGGTGCGCGGTGTCGCGGCAACCGTCACTTCATCAATTCGACCAACTGGTCCAGCGCCTTGCCCCAACCGTCGTGGAAACCCATCGCTTCGTGCTGGGCGCGGGTCGCTTCGTTACCGTGAATCGCAATCGCCGTGTAGCGCGTGCCCTTGCCTTGCGCTTCCATCAGCACGGCAGCGGTGAACTGGAAACCGCCATGCTCGGCCTCCGGTGCCGGCGCCGGACGGAAACCGGGCAGCACGGCGTTCGTCCACACGAGCCGCGAGTTCTCGATGACTTCCAGATAGCAGCCGACGTTCGGGAACTGCTGCCCTTCCGGCGAGCGCATCACGGTGTGGAAACGGCCACCGGGGCGCAGATCGATCTCGCATTCCACCGTCTGCCACGGCGCGGGCGTGAACCACTTCTTGAGATGCTCCGGTTGCGTCCAGGCTGCCCAGACGCGCTCGCACGGCACGTCGACGTAACGCTCCAGCACCAGATCCAGCTTCGGGTCGACCGAGAAAAGCGTGGCTTGCTTTGCGAGGCTCATATTCACGTCTCCTTCATCTGCAATAGATAGTTATCGAGTTGATCGAGGCGGCGCGTCCACTTGTCGCGCTGCAACTGGAGCCAATCCTGCGCGCCCGCGAGGGTCTGCGTCTCCAGCGCATACGTGCGCACACGCCCGGTTTTTCGCGAGACGACCAGCCCGCTCTCTTCCAGCACGCTCAGATGCTGGGAGAACGACGGCAACGCCATCGAAAACGGACGCGCCAGCTCGCTCACGGACGCCGGGCCCAATGTCAGGCGCTCGACGACCGCACGACGAGTGGGATCGGACAACGCCTGAAAGATTCGATCGAGAGGGATGGATTGGTTAGCCATGCGCCTTACTATAGTCGCCACCATTACTTAGGTCAATACCTTTGTATTGATGCTTTTCCGTTGGCCAAAGCCCCAGATCGGACGCTGGCGTGCACCGGCTTGGCGTAGAATAGAGCCTTTCCAAATTCAGCCCCGCGTTGCCGCTATGCCGTTGGCCACTACAGAAGAAATCATTGCCGAGCTGAAGGCCGGCCGCATGGTAGTCCTCGTCGACGAGGAAGATCGTGAAAACGAAGGCGACCTGGTCATGGCAGCCGAATTTGCGACGCCCGAAGCCATCAACTTCATGGCGAAGTACGGGCGCGGCCTGATCTGCCTTACGCTCACGCAAGCCCGCTGCAAGCAGCTCAATTTGCCGCTGATGACGTATCGCAACGGCACGCAGTACGGCACGGCCTTCACGCTGTCGATCGAAGCCGCCGAAGGCGTGACGACTGGCATCTCTGCCGCCGATCGTGCGCATACCGTAAAGACCGCGATTTCGCGCGACGCGCGTCCGGAAGACATCGTTCAGCCGGGTCACGTGTTCCCGATCATGGCGCAGCCCGGCGGTGTGCTGGTGCGCGCCGGTCACACGGAAGCCGGCTGCGATCTGACCGCCATGGCTGGCCTCACGCCCGCTGCCGTCATCTGCGAAATCATGAACGACGACGGCACGATGGCACGTCTGCCGCAGTTGCTGGAGTTCGCCGAGCAACACAACATCAAGATCGGCACGATCGTCGACCTGATCCACTATCGCAGCCGCACCGAATCGATGATCGAGACGGTGGCGTCGCGCGAAATGCAGACGGCCTGGGGCCCGTTCCAGGCAACGCTCTATCGCGACAAGCCGAGCGGCAATCCGCACCTCGCGCTGGTGCGCGGCACGCCGTCCCCCGATGACGAGACGCTGGTGCGTGTGCACGAGCCGCTGTCGGTCATGGATCTGCTCGAAACCGGTGTGTCCACTCACTCGTGGACCCTCGCCGGCGCGATGCAGGCGATTGCCGAAGCCGACAAGGGCGTGGTCGTGCTGCTCAACTGCGTGGAAACGCCTGAGCATCTGTTCAATCAGTTCGAGGCGCTCGACGAAACCGAGAAGGCCGCGCGCGCCAAGCGCCGCCCGGTCGACTTCCGTACGCATGGCGTCGGCGCGCAGATCCTGCGCGAGCTGGGCGTCGGTAAAATGCGTGTGCTGTCGAGCCCGCGCAAGATTCCCAACATGGCAGGTTATGGCCTCGAGGTCACCGGTTTCCAACCGATGCCCGGCGCCACGGCGGCCTGAGCCAGACCCTTTATCGATGTTCCGCCCAACGCAGGCGGGACATCATCTTGCCGAGCATTGCCTGTCTCGGGTGTGCCGGTACAACGTTGGCCGCACCGCCTGGACGGTACTTTTTTGAGGAAGCCCATTATGGAAATCGGACAATACCAGCCGGAACTCGACGGTGTAGGTCTGCGCATCGGTATCGTGCAGGCGCGATTCAACGACGCGGTTTGCGCTGCCCTGCGTGAAGCGGCCGTCGCCGAACTCGAGCGCCTGGGCGTCGACGGCGAAGACGTATTGCTCGTGACGGTGCCCGGCGCACTGGAAATCCCGTTGGCGCTGCAGAAGATGGCCGAATGCGGCCAGTTCGACGCACTCATCGCACTCGGCGCGGTGATTCGCGGCGAGACGTATCACTTTGAGCTGGTGTCGAACGAAAGCGGCGCCGGCATCACGCGCATCGGCCTCGATTTCGGTATCCCCATCGCCAACGCGGTGCTGACGACCGAAAACGACGAGCAAGCCGAAGTGCGCGCCGCCGAAAAGGGTCGCGATGCGGCCCGCGTGGCGGTGGAAATGACCAATCTGCTCGAAGCCATCGACATGCTCAGTGGCGAAGAGGGATCGGATGAAGACGAAGACGAAGAAGAGGAAGATCGGTAATGAAGAGTGCACGGCGCCGCGCGCGCGAATTCGCGCTGCAAGGAGTGTATCAATGGCTGATTTCGCGCGGCCACGCGAGTGAGATCGATGCTCACCTGCGCTCCACCCCCGGCTACGACAAGGCGGATCAGGTCCTCCTGGAAGCTGTGCTGTACGGCAGCATCCGCGAGGCCGATGCCTTGTCGCAGCAACTCCAGCCCTACCTGGACCGGCCGGCAGCCCAGTTGTCGCCCATCGAACACGCCGCGCTGATCGCCGGTGCGTACGAACTGATTCATCTTCAGGACGTGCCGTACCGTGTGGTGATCAACGAGGCGGTCGAAGTCGTGAAGACGTTCGGCGGCCCGGACGGCCACCGTTTCGTGAACGGCGTGCTCGACAAGTTCGCTGCGGAAGTGCGCCCGGTGGAAGTCGCCGCCAACCGCAACGGCGGTCGCGGCAAGAGCGCCTGACGTCAGCCTCCGTCCGGATATAACCCTGCCCCGCCCCCCCCATGGACCGCACGCCCAATCTCGCTCCCGCGCTGACACTTGCGCAACGCGTCGACGATATCGCCCCCTTCCACGTGATGGAGCTGGCCAAGCAGGCCGCACTACGCGAGAAGGCCGGGCATCGGGTGATTCACATGGGGATCGGCGAGCCGGACTTTACGGCGCCCGAAGCCGTCATCGAAGCGGCCGCGAAGGCCATGCGCGACGGCCGGACGCAGTACACCGGCGCGATGGGCATTCCCGCGCTGCGTGAAGCGATCTCCGGCTACTACCGTAGTTTCTACGGTGTGGATGTCGATCCGTCGCGCATCGTCGTGACGGCCGGTGCATCGGCCGCGCTCGTGCTGGCCTGTGCGGCGCTGGTGGGTGTCGGCGACGAAGTCCTGATGCCGGATCCCTGCTATCCGTGCAATCGTCACTTCGTCTCGACGTTCGACGGCAAGCCCGTGCTGATTCCGTCGGGCCCCGCGGAACGGTTTCAACTGACGGCCGAGCGCATCGAGTCGCACTGGGGTGCGAAGACGAAGGGCGTGCTGCTTGCCTCGCCGTCGAACCCGACGGGCACGTCCATCGAGACGGACGAGTTGGCACGTATCGTCAAGACGGTACGTGCTCGCGGCGGCTTCACGCTCGTCGACGAGATCTATCAGGGGCTCTCATACGACGGGAAGCCCACCACGGCACTGAGCTTCGGCGACGACGTGCTGGTCGTGAGCAGCTTTTCGAAGTACTTCAACATGACCGGCTGGCGTCTGGGCTGGCTGGTGGTGCCGCCGGCCATGGTGCCGACGTTCGAGAAGCTCGCGCAGAACCTGTTCATCTGTCCGTCTGCCGTGGCACAACATGCGGCAACGGCGTGTTTTCTCCCGGAAACCCTGGCGATCTACGAGGAGCGCAAGGAAGCGTTCCGTCAGCGTCGCGACTACGTGGTGCCGGCGCTGGAGCAGCTCGGGTTCAAGGTACCGGTCATGCCGGATGGCGCGTTCTACGTGTACGCCGACTGCACGGGCGTCGCTCACCGCGATGCCGGTGACAGCGATCGCCTGACACAATCGCTGCTGCAACAGGCAGACGTCGTGCTCGTGCCGGGCCTCGACTTCGGCTTTGCCGAGCCGCGTCAGTACATCCGCCTGTCGTACGCCACGTCGCTCGAACAGCTGCACGAGGCCATGGACCGGATCGGCAAGGTGTTCGCGGCGGGCTGAACCCGCGCTGTCGAG
>NZ_MAOS01000012.1:0-300 GCF_001721285.1 Pandoraea sp. ISTKB | reverse complement strand
GTCGTGCTGATCGTGGTGCTGGTGTTCCGTCCGAGCGGTCTGCTCGGCGAGCGCGTGGCAGATCGTGCATAAGCCCGGGAGGATCGAGACTATGAATCAACCCGTGCCAACCACTAACGGCGCCACGCAGATTTCTGCGGCCGCCGCCACCCGCAAGGCCTATCGCGGCCTGGCGTTCTTCCTGATCGCCGCGATCATCGCGCCCGTGCTCGTCGGCTACGCCGGGGGCAACTACTGGGTGCGTGTGCTCGACTTCGCGCTGCTCTACATCATGCTCGCGCTGGGCCTGAACATCGTGGT
>NZ_MAOS01000011.1:0-314 GCF_001721285.1 Pandoraea sp. ISTKB | reverse complement strand
TCACAGTTGACGGTGAACGACCAGCAGAAGCTGGTGCTGTACGGCAACGCGGTGGAGTACGCGAAGACAAACAACATCCAGTTGGGCCAAGCACTCACGCCTGAACAGATTGCGGGGTTGTCGCAACCGATGTTGTGGTACGTCGAGCAGACGGTACCTGAGCCGGGATGTGCCGCAACGGGCAACGCGAAATGCCCGACCGTGACGGCACTGATGCCGCAGGTGTACCTGCCGGAGAACTTCACGGCGCTGTCCGCAGGCGGCCAAATTCTGGCGAGCAATGACCTGTCGCTGAACTTCGGCAGCACGGCGAC
>NZ_MAOS01000010.1:0-329 GCF_001721285.1 Pandoraea sp. ISTKB | reverse complement strand
CGACCCGTCACCACCGTGCCGCGACCCGAGATCGAGAACACGTCTTCCACCGGCATCAGGAACGTCTTGTCGATTGCACGTTCCGGCGTCGGAATGTACGAATCCAGTGCATCGGCCAGGGCCATGATGGCCACTTCGCCCAGTTCGCCCTTGTCGCCTTCCAGCGCCAGCTTGGCCGAACCCTTGATGATCGGCAGATCGTCACCCGGGAACTCGTACTTGGTCAGAAGCTCGCGCACTTCCATTTCGACCAGCTCGAGCAGCTCGGCGTCGTCGACCATGTCGCACTTGTTCAGGAACACGATGATGTACGGCACGCCAACCTGACG
>NZ_MAOS01000009.1:0-342 GCF_001721285.1 Pandoraea sp. ISTKB | reverse complement strand
GTGTTCGGCAGTAACTATCAGGACGTGTTTGCGTTCGTCGTGCTGATCGTGGTGCTGGTGTTCCGTCCGAGCGGTCTGCTCGGCGAGCGCGTAGCAGATCGTGCATAAGCCCGGGAGGATCGAGACTATGAATCAACCCGTGCAAACTTCGCCGGCGACGCAGATCTCTGCGGCCGCCGCGACCCGCAAGGCCTATCGCGGCCTCGCGTTCTTCCTGATCGCCGCGATCGTCGCGCCCGTGCTCGTCGGCTATGCCGGGGGCAACTACTGGGTGCGCGTGCTCGACTTCGCGCTGCTCTACATCATGCTCGCGCTGGGCCTGAACATCGTGGTGGGCTTCGC
>NZ_MAOS01000008.1:0-371 GCF_001721285.1 Pandoraea sp. ISTKB | reverse complement strand
GGTGTCGATCTCGACACCAGCCACTTCACCGGCAACTTCCCGCCGGCCGCCTCGCTCGAAGGCTGCTACAGCCCGGACGGCGCGCCATCCGACACGGCCGAATGGTTCGAACTGCTGCCCTCGACCACGTTGCAGGGCAACTCGCATCACTACCACGCCATCACCCAGCAACGGGCCGCAACGCACGTGCGCGTGAACCTGTACCCGGATGGTGGTCTTGCACGTCTGCGTCTGTATGGCTTGCCGCAAAGCGACTGGGCCAATCGTTCGCGCGACGAGCTGATCGATCTGATCGCGATGGAAAACGGCGGTTACGTCGTGGCGGCCAACAACCAGCACTTCGGCATGGCGTCCAATCTGCTCATGCCGGG
>NZ_MAOS01000007.1:0-378 GCF_001721285.1 Pandoraea sp. ISTKB | reverse complement strand
CCGCCCGTACCGCCCACACTGCTGGCACCGCCGCCTCCACCTCGATTCCCATCACCGCCGGTGATGGTGCCGCCGTTGGAAACCGTGCCGCCATCGGTCACGATCACACCGGCGCCACCCGCACCGCCATTGCCGCCGGCAGACGCCGCGTTCCCGGCACCGCCGCCCGTGCCGCCACCGCCCCCCTTGACCGTACCGCCGGTCACGATGTTCACGGTACCGGTCCCTCCGATACGAACCCCCGCACCGCCCTCGCTGCCCGTACCGCCGGACGTATTGGCGCCGTTTCCGCCGTTACCCCCTTCGCCGCCGACAATGGCACCGCTGTTCGTGACAGTACCGTTGCCGCTCAATGCAATCCCGTCGCCCCCCAGCCCG
>NZ_MAOS01000006.1:0-383 GCF_001721285.1 Pandoraea sp. ISTKB | reverse complement strand
CTCGGTGCGCCGACGCTGCGTTTGCGCGGCGACTATCTGGCCATCGTGACGCTGGGCTTCGGTGAAATCATCCGTATCTTCATGAACAACCTCGACCGTCCGGTGAACATCACCAACGGTCCGAAGGGGATCACCGGCATTCAACCCGCCTCGTTGTTCGGCTTCGATTTTTCGAAGGCGCACGAGTTCTTCGGGTTCAAGGTCAGCTCGGTGTACATGTACTACTACCTGTTCGTGTTCCTCGCGTTGCTCATCGCATTCATCTGCGTGCGCTTGCAGCACTCGCGTATCGGACGCGCCTGGGTCGCCATTCGTGAAGACGAAGTCGCCGCCAAGGCAATGGGCATCAACACACGCAACATCAAGCTGCTCGCGTTCGCCAT
>NZ_MAOS01000005.1:0-385 GCF_001721285.1 Pandoraea sp. ISTKB | reverse complement strand
ATGGCGAACGCGAGCAGCTTGATGTTGCGTGTGTTGATGCCCATCGCCTTGGCGGCCGTCTCATCTTCGCGCACGGCAATCCACGCCCTGCCCATGCGCGAATGTTGCAGACGCACGCATACCAATGCGATTAGGACGGCCAACGTGACAAACAGGTAATAGTGGAGATAGACGGGATTTGCTTGCAAACCGAATATCTCGTGATTGCTGAAGAAATCAAATCCAAACAGGGAGATCGGCTCGACGCCGGTAATGCCCTTCGGCCCGTTAGTGATATTCACCGGGCTATCCAGGTTGTTCATAAAGATACGGATGATCTCCCCGAAACCCAGCGTCACGATGGCCAGATAGTCGCCGCGCAAACGCAGCGTCGGCGCACCGAGCA
>NZ_MAOS01000004.1:0-437 GCF_001721285.1 Pandoraea sp. ISTKB | reverse complement strand
ACACCCCCCGCCTGACGGGCCGGAGCCCCTTTCCGCCGCTCAGACATAAACCCAACTCGCTGCAGAAAGGGGCCCCGGCCCGTCTCCCTCCCCGCCCTCAGTACCTCCACCGAAACCGCCCGCTTCCCGCGCGCTGTTTCCACCCCCCTCGTTGCGTCGACACCGCTCTTCTCCAGCGCCAACGCGACGCCACAACCACCACGCACGTGCTCCGCAACTGCTGCGCGGCGGTCGTGCCGTCGCTCACACCTCCGCGGTACCTCTTTATGCCCCGCCTACGCTGCCTTTTGCTTACCTTGCACGGCGTCTAACTCGGCTTGCGTCAGTAAATACACACCCTCTAAGTCCTGCTCGTCGCAGTTGTGTCCCTCACCACCCCGGTCCACCACGACGAAGTCACTCACTTCATGCAACGCCAGCAACGGGTGATGCCACAC
>NZ_MAOS01000003.1:0-462 GCF_001721285.1 Pandoraea sp. ISTKB | reverse complement strand
TGACGGGGGCGCGGGTGGTCACGGCGCGACGCTCTCCGGCGGCAGTACGGTCAACAACAGCGGCACGATCACGGGCGGTAACGGTGGCAATGGCGAGAACGGCGGCTTTGCACTGGCCACCGGTGGGCCACTCGCCGTGGCCGGTAGCGGTGGACTCGGCGGCGCGGGCGGTGTCGGCGTACTCGTCAATGGCAGCGGTACTGTCATCAACCAGCAAAGCGGCACGATTCGCGGCGGTAACGGCGGGACCGGTGGTGGCGGCAATGCGCAGAGTCAGGTCAACACGGGCATTGGCGGCGTGATCACCGGCGGTGTCGGGGCCGATGGCGGTGCCGGTGGCGACGGCGTGAAGCTCGACGGCGGCGGCACGGTCATCAACAACGGCCAGATTCTCGGCGGTGCAGGCAATCGTGGCGGTGGCGCCGGCAACAGCACTGGCGCGGGCGTCGGTGGTGAGGCGGC
>NZ_MAOS01000002.1:0-172283 GCF_001721285.1 Pandoraea sp. ISTKB | reverse complement strand
GGGGGCGGTGGCGGCGCTGGCGGGTCGTCCAGCGCCATGACTGTCGGTGTCGGTCTGGGCGTGGCAGTGAGTCATGGCGGCAGCGCCGGGGGCGGCGGCGCGGGTGGCGTGGCGCGTGTCACGCTGGACGACGGAAGCACCGTGACGACGCAGGGTGCCGCAAGCGATGGCGTCGTCGTGCAAAGCATCGGCGGTGGCGGGGGCTATGGCGGTCTTGCCAGTTCGGCCACGCTCACCATTGCGCCGGATCTCGGCCCCGAGGTGCCTTCCGCCACGCTCAGTCCGCACGTCTCCATCGGGGGGAGTGGCGGCGACGGCGGGGGCGGCGGGTTGGCGCAGGTCGACAACAGCGGCGGTATCTGGACGCAGGGTGACAAGAGCATCGGCATCCTGGCCCAGAGCATCGGCGGGGGTGGCGGTGCCGGGGGAAGTGCTGCCGCCGCGTTGCGAGCGCAATCGATTGCCGCACCGAACAGCCGCTTCAACATCAGCGTCGGCGCCACGATCGGTGGTGCCGGTGGCAGCGGAGGCGATGGCGCCGTCGCCCTGGTGAACAACAACTTCGATGGCAGCGTGCTCACGACCGGCGACCACTCCTATGGCATCGTCGCGCAAAGTATCGGTGGCGGCGGTGGCGTGGGCGGTATGGTGCAACAGGAAACGGCGAATTCATTCGGCGCCACGCTCGGCGCACCCGGATCGGTTCAGGGGCTGTTGCAGTCGATCGGCAACTGGCTGACGACCTCCGGCAATTCGATGAACGTGGCGTTCGGTTCGCTCACGGTCGGCGTGGACGTTCGCGTCGGTGGCTCGGGCGGTCAGGGCGGGGCCGGCAGCGCGGCCACCATCAACAACTACGGTCAGGTGACGACGTCGGGCGCCGGCGCGGCGGCGCTTGTTGCGCAGAGTATCGGCGGTGGCGGCGGTCAGGGCGGCACGGCGGCATCGACCAGTGTATCGAGCCTGCTGTCCAGCCTCGATAGTTTGCTCGGCGTGATGGCCGGCAAGATCGGCACCTACTTCAACGTCTCGCCCAATGTCGGGACGAATGTGGCCGTTGGCGGATCGGGGGGCTCAGGCGGCGACGGCTGGCAAGCGAATGTACTCAACACCGGAACGCTGTCCACGAAGGGCTTCGGTGCGCCGGGCATCGTTGCGCAGAGCGTGGGCGGCGGCGGCGGTGCGGGCGCGGCGACATCGCAGAACCTCGAACTTTTCCTCTCGAATTGGGCACCGAAAGACGCGCCGGGCATCATCAATGAGATCTCCCGCATCATCGACCTGCTTGGCTCGAATCTCGCCAGCGCGCAACACAGCGTCAATGTCAGCGTTGGCGGGAAGGGGGGGAGCGGGGGAAGCGGCGGAATCGTCAGTGTCGACGCCAGCGATGCCGCCAGTCGCATTCAAACCACCGGCGACAGTTCGCCGGGCATTCTCGCGCAAAGCATCTCCGGCGGCGGCGGACAGGCGGCCGCGACGGATTACACGTTCGGCGCAAGCAGCCTTGGGTCGGCGGCCGGGTCGACGTCGCCGGCGGTGTCGCTCACGCTTGGGGGCGCGTACACCGACGGTTTCGCGGGCAACGCAGGACAGTTTGCCCGCGTGAACGTCAAGAGCGGCGGCGTCATCTCCACTCAGGGGGACGATGCGAGCGGTGTCGTCGCGCAAAGCATCACGGGGGGCGGCGGTGCCGCAGCGGTGGGTCTGACGGGGAGTGCGAGCACACATCTGGCAGCGGGACAGCAGGTCGCCGCTCCCGTCATCACGTTGGGCAGCACCCTGAGCGGCGGGCTGTCGCCGTCGAGCATGAACGGCGCACCCGTTTCGGTCGTCGGCTCCGGAAGTCTCTACACGAGCGGCGTACTCTCGCATGGCATTCTCGCGCAGTCGGTTGCCGGAGGCGGCGGCGCTGCCGGCATGACCGTCGACGCGTCGGTCGCATCGTTGCTTGGCGGCGCGGTCATCAAGCTCGGTGCTTCGCCTGCGGGCGGCAGCAGTCTGCAAGCCAATGCCGGTAGCGTCAGCGTCGATCTGACGAACGCTGCCTCCGAGCAGGTCGTCGTGTCGACGCAAGGGGCGCTGTCTTTCGGCGTGCTCGCGCAGAGCATCGGCGCGGGTGGCGGGTATGTCGCGCTGGTTCAGGGCGGCAATCCGTCGGCGCTGCCGGTCACCAGCCTGACGCTCGGCGCGCAAGGCGACGCGTTTGGTAGCGGCGCCGACGTCGACGTGAGCGTTGCGCGCAACGTCGCGGTGCAAACACTGGGGCAGGACGCGCACGGCATCGTTGCCCAAAGCGTCGGCGGGGGCGGGGGCATTGCCGGGGTGAGCACTGCGCCGGGACGCGTCACGCTCGCGTCAGTCAACAATGCCGTTACGCGCGCTGGCGCCAACGATGGCGGCACGGTCGATGTGGTCGTCGATGGCGGCGTTCGAACGCATGGCGACGGCGCGGCAGGCGTGCTGGCGCAGTCTGTCGGTGGCGGCGGCGGTATCACAGGCGATGCCGCTGCCGTGACTTACAGTCTCGACATGGTGCGGCAGGCCAACGTTTCCGGCGCTGTGGGGGCGGGTGGGGCGGTGCAGGTGAACACGAGCGGCAGTGTCGTCACTTACGGCGTGAATGCTCCGGCCATTCTGGCGATGAGTCTTGGCGGCGGGGCCGTGTTCAGCGACGGCGGCGTATGGCTGAAACAGCCCGGCAGCGCGAACGGCAATGCGGGCGGCACCATTGGCGTGACGCTTCAACCCGGCAGTGTGGTCGCCGCCATGGGGGCGGGCTCCCCTGCGATTGCGGCGATCAGCATGGGCAACGCAGGGAGCGGCTCGATGCAGGGCAAGCCGATCAGCGTGACGATCGGCAGCGGCGCGAGCGTGATCGCCAATGCCAGCTCGGGGATCGGCATTCTCGCCATCAATACCGACGGTGTCACCGTCGAGAATGCCGGGACGGTATCGGCGGCAACGGCCATCGCGTCGCTGAGTCGTGCGAGCGTGGTCAACAGCGGCCTGTTGCAGGGCAATGTGGCGCTGACGACCGACAGCACGGTCGTGAACCGGGCGGGCGGCGAGCTACGCACCGCGCAGTCGCTCTCGGCCGGACTGACGCAAAACTACGGCACGATCAGCCCCGGTGGGCCGGGCGTGTTCCAGGCGTCGAAGATCACCGGCAGCTTCTCGCAGACGGGGACCGGCGTCTATGCGCCTGACCTCGATTTCACGAATCACAACAGCGACTTCCTGACGGTGACGGGCGCATTGACGTTCGGCGGCAGCGTCGTGCCGATTCTTCGCAATCCGGTCAAGAACATCTGGCTGGGCATCGGGCACTTCGACCAGGCACCGACCGGCGAGACGGCTGTCGCAAAGAGTACGGCGCTCGTCTTCAACTATCAGATGAAGGATCACTACGGCGGCTCGCAGGATCCGCTGATCTCGGTGGACGCCAACTTCCGGCCGCCGGGCGTGTCGCTGAATGCGAATCAGGCGTCGTTCGCCGACCTGCTTCAGACGCATTGGGACGCGGGCATGGTCGCGGCAGGCCCCTTGTTCCAGCCGTTCGTGAGTGCGGGGGATGCCGCGTCTTACCGCAAGACGCTGGACGTGCTCTCCAGCGCGGCGTCACTCATGCGCGCAGGTTCGCGAGGACATGAGAACTACGACTTCCTGAATCGCCTGATGAGCTGCCCGCAGTTCGTTACCGACGGCACGCGCATGGGTGAAGGTAGTTGCGTCTGGGCGCGTGTGATCGGCACCCGCGCCGATCGATTCGACACGGCGGACGACGTGGGTTTTCGCAGTCAGCAGGTGACATATCAGTTCGGGGCGCAGAAGGAGTTTGCGCCTGACTGGTTTGTCGGCGGATCGGCGAGTTACGTCGTGACGCATGCCCGTTCGTCGGATCGCTCGCTGGACCTGTCGAGCGATGGCTTTCGGGGCGGGCTGACGTTAAAGCGTCAGATGGGGCCGTGGCAAGTCGCGCTCGCCGTGCTGGGCGGTTACGAGAGCGGCACGCAGAACCGGATCATCGATTATCCGGGGGCGTCCGCGCGAGCGACGAGTCAGCCGGACGCCTTTTTCGTCGGCGCACGATCCCGGCTGTCCTATCAGTTGAACTATGCCGGTTGGTACGTGAAGCCCTACACCGATCTGGACGTCGTCTACGACAGGAATTCGGCCTACCGTGAAAGTGGCGCAGGCGTGTTCGATCTCGCGATGCAAAGCGAGGGACGCACCACGGCAGTGTTGAGCCCTGCCGTCGAGGTGGGCGCACGTCTCGACTTTCGTGGCATGACCGTGCGTCCCTATCTGTCGGCGGGGATGAGCTTGGCGTCGAAGGGGGATGTGAGCACCGAGGCGTCGTTCGTCGAGTTCCCGAGTGCGGCGTTTCGCGTCACGTCGTCGCAGCCGCGTGTCTACGGCAATTTTGCGCTTGGGGTCGAACTGCTGTCGTCGAAGGGCCTTGAGCTACGGGCGGAATACAACCTGCGCACGGCATCGGCGCAGACGGTGCAAAGCGCCGCGTTGCGACTGGCGAAGCACTTTTGAGTTCGGGGGCGGGGGGAGCGTCGTCGCGGTCCCGGACGGCTGTCCGGGACCGATGTCACGGATGACTCAAGCGGCGTTGGCGGCGGCTTTCAGGACGGCGCTGACCGCCGAGATGAATTCCTCGGTGCGCTCGCCGCTGGTCTTGCCTTCGAGCCAGTTCGACGTGAAGCTGAACGTCACCGGGGTTTTGCCCACGAGCATCTGTCCGGCGAAGCACAGAGCGTGGAAGTTTTCCCAGTCGAGACTACCGCCCTTGCCATAGGCGAGCAGCCCTTGGGGCACGGCCATCCACACCGCGTCGGCCATGGCGGAGATCCGCTTGAACTCGACGAGCGAGGTCGGCTTCGCGAAGACCTTTCCTGCGAGTGTCTGCTGATACCAGTTCACGAGATCGTCGGCCGAACTGGTCATCGATTGTTTGTCGTTGATGACATCGGTGCGGGGGGAGAGCGGACGATTGTCGTAATAGACTTTCTCGTTGTGCGCCAGCTTTTGCATGCCGTCCCAGCCGAGATCGACACCCGACGGCGCACCCGCCAGATAGGAAAAGAGGATGCGCGTGGAGTCGGGGACGCTAACCGTTTTCAGTCCCATGCGTTTGACCAGCTCGCGTACGCGCGCCGGACCGACAGCGGCCAGCGAGATGTCGGTGCCGATGTTGTCGCTGTGCGAGATCATCGACTCGAGTGCGGTTCGGTACTGCGTCTGTCCGTTCAGACCGATGAGCACCGGGCTGCCCGGTGTGCGCACGGCGTCGCTAACGGTGCAAAGTTGGGTCCCGGAGAGCTGATTGCGGCCAGACTCGATGTCGAGCAGGAACTGGCCGAGGATGTACGTCTTGACCGCACTGCCGACGAACAGGCGTTGCTCCGGCGCGAAGCCGGCACGCCAGCCCTGCCCTTGGGGTGGCGCGAAGGCGACGAGACAACTGGTCGTTTTCGGTGCGAGGGCGACAAAGCGGTTGATGGCGGCGTCGAGATCGGCGCGCCCGGCCGCGAGGGCGCTCGTGGCGGGCGACAGCAACGCCGGTGCAGCAAGGGATGCGGCCGTGAGTTTCAGCGCGTTTCGGCGGGTGGGACGAAAATCGGTCATCGCAAGGGATTCCTTGACAAGGGACGGTGAGCAACGTGTCGAGCGCCGAGCGCCATTGGCTGGTACGGCGAGGTCCGGGCAACGTTAGCACGCAGCCGGTGCGCTCGCGATCCCTTGTTTTAGGTAGTCGAGTGGTGCGATGCCGTTTCTTGCGGCAGCGCCGGGCGAGCACCCGACGCCACGCCGCTCAGCGCAACACGCTCCCCAGGAACTGCTGCGTTCGCGCTTCCCTCGGCGCGCCGAAGATATCGGCGGGGGAACCGCTTTCGACGATGCGTCCGTGATCGAAGAACACCACACGATCTGCCACCTCGCGCGCGAAGCCCATCTCGTGCGTCACGACAATCATCGTCATGCCGTCGCGCGCCAGATCCCTCATGACGCCCAGCACTTCACCGACCGTTTCCGGGTCGAGCGCAGACGTCGGCTCGTCGAACAGCATGAGTTTCGGCTTCATCGCCAGCGCGCGCACAATTGCCACGCGCTGCTGTTGGCCGCCTGACAGGGACACCGGAAACGCATTCGCCTTGTGGGCCAGTCCCACACGCTCCAGCAGCGCGTGTGCGGTGCGTTCGGCTTCGGCCTGCGTCATGCGGCCCAACTTCACCGGGGCGAGCGTGATGTTGCGCAGGATGCTCAGGTGCGGAAACAACGTGTAGTCCTGAAACACCATCCCCACGTCTTCCCGTAGTTTGGCCATCGCCCGATGATCCTTGACGTCGGTCGCGGCGTCGCCCAGCGTTACGGTGCCGTCCGTCGGCGTCTCGAGACTGTTCAGGCAGCGGATCAGCGTCGATTTGCCTGACCCGCTCGGCCCGATGACCACCACGACTTCGCCCGGAAAAACATCCAGATCCACACCATTGACGACCTGATGCGGACCGAAATGTTTTCGCAATCCGCGAATCGAAAGTAGCGCGTTCATTGCAGGCCTGCCAGTGCCCGCGTGGCGCTTTGCAACGACTGTCGTGCGTTCGCCAGACGGGTATGCCAGTCGGCAAGGCTCGTGCGCGTGTTGCCCAGCCTCACGTTTGCCTCCAGCAAGTGCGCGCGCAGGGTGCCGGGGTTCGGGCTACCGGCCGATGCGCGTCCCGCAACGTTGCTCGCGGGGTCCAGACACGCCCGTACGGCTTCGGCGTCGATGCCGAGCGGCGCGCCGAGCTGCTCGCTCGCGGCGGCCTCGACCATCGCGACATCGATTCTGTCGGCACTCACGCCGAGATCCATCGCGCTGCGTACGACCGACCCCACGACATGATGCGCGGCCCGGAACGAGAGGTCGTGCTCGCGCACCATGTGGTCCGCCAATGCCGTCGCTGTCGAGAAGTCCTCGGCGGCCAGACGTCCGGCGCGGCCGGCCACCGGACGCGCCGTACGCAGCACGAGTTCCAGCAGATTCAGGCAGCGGATCGCCTCGCGCGCCGTCTCCCAGAAGCCTTGCGTGCCCTCGCGGTTGGCGTCGCCGGAGTGGGTGAAGTTAGTGCCCTTGATCGCCATGGCGCTCGCCATCAGGGCGGCGACGATCTGTCCCGTGCGTCCCTTCAGATACTCCAGCACGACCGGGTTTTTCTTCTGCGGCATGATGCTTGAGGTCGTCGCCACGCTGTCCGGGAACTCGATCAGTCCGAACTCGTGCGTGGTCCACACGAAGTAATCCTGCGCCACGCGGCTCCAGAGCACGGCCAGCAGACTCAGATCGGCAATGCTCTCGAGCACGAAGTCGCGCGAGCCCACGGCATCGAGCGCGTTGTCGACGAACGTGTCGAAGCCCAGCAGATCGGCCGTACGCTGACGATCGATCGCAAACGGGGTACCCGCGAACGCCGCAGCGCCGAGCGGCGAGACGTTCATGTTCGTGAGCGTGTCCATCAGGCGACGCGTGTCACGTTCGAGCGCCTGCGCGACGCCCGCCAGATAGAACCCATAAGTCATCGGCTGCGCCGGCTGCAAGTGCGTGTAGCCGGGCATGACGACGTCGGCGTGGTTGGCGGCTTGCGTCAATGCGGTATCCCGCACGCGCAGCAAGGCCTCGATCAGATCGAGCAGCACGGCGCGTCCGCGCAGACGGTCGAGCGTGGCGAGAATGTCGTTGCGGCTGCGCCCGGTATGCATGCGTCCGCCAATGTCCGCGCCGACCTGATTCATCAGATGCGCTTCGTAGTTGAAGTAGCCATCTTCCCGGCTCGGATCGAGCGGCACGGCGGCGGGGCCGGCATCTTCCATCGCCAGAATGCCGCGCGCGAGCGCTGCCGCATGTTCGCGGCGAATGAGTCCGCGTTCGGCCAGCATGACGACGTGCGCCTTGTTGATGTCGCCGAGCGGCAGGAAGGTCTCGTCGAAACCGTCGAGGCGCGGCTTGAAGATGATGTCGTTGACTTCCGGCGCGGCGGCTTCGGTGAGCCGGCGACTGACTTTCGATGTGGACATGTTCAACCTTGTTGGGGAAGGGACCGAACGGGCTCGCGTTGCAGGCGGCGTTCGAGATGACGGGACAGTGCGCTGAGCGCCGAGCAGACGATGAAATACACGATAAGCACGAGGCCGTAGATCTCGAAGGCGGGATTGCGGCCTTGCATGACGGTGACGCGCTCGATGATGTTCTGATTGACCTTGAGGAACTCGCTCACGCCGATGAGTGCGCCAAGCGACGTGGACTGGACCAGCAGCGTCAGCAGGCCTGTGTAGGCGGGCAGGATCGCGCCGACCGATTGCGGCCCGATAACGTAGCGATAGATCTGCCAGCGACGCAAGCCGAGCGCTGCGGCGCTCTTCCATTGATGCGGCGGCACGGACAGAATGCCGCCCGACACGACCACGGCGCCGTTGGCGCCGCCCCACAGCGACAAACCGACCGTGGCGGCGACGAACGGGCTCAGATCGAGACCGAACATCGGCGCGACGAAGAACACACAGAACACGTTGACGATCAGGGGAATCGACCGGAACAGTTCGACGTAGCCGTGAATGGCCGCCCTGACCCATCGGTTGGGGAGGGTGGCGAGCACCCCCAGCGCCAACGAGATCACGGTCGTGCACAGCAGCACGGCGCCCGCCAGGGCCAGCGTCATGCTCAGCCCTTGGGCGATGAGCCGCCAGTTTTCGAGAATGATGTGCATGGTGAGCGATGGCCTCAATGCGTTCGGAACGGACGTTGCATCCAGGCCGAGAGCCGGTGCGCGAGTAAGGAGAGGACCGCCACCATGCCCAGATAGAGCACGAGGATCGCGCCGAACATCTCCAGCGGACGGAAGTCCGTCGCAATGCGGTCGACGGCGACGAACGTCAGCTCCATCAACCCGATTGCCTGCAGGTACGACGAGTTCTTGAGCAGTGAAATTGCGGTATTGAGCATGCCGGGCAGCGCGTGACGCAACGCAATGGGCAAGGCGATGAGCGTGAAGTAATGCCACGGGCGCAGCGACAACGCGTGACACGATTCATACATGCGGCGTCCCACACTTGCCATGCCGCCTCGCAGGTTCTCGATCTGATACGCACCGGCCCACAGCGACAGGCACAGCACGCCAGAGGTGAACAGCGACAGACTGAGTCCGACCGCCGGCAATCCGTAGAAGATGAAGAACAACTGCACGAGAATCGGCGTGTTGCGCATGAGCTCCACATAACCCGTGACGAGTGGTGAGAGCACGGGCACGCGGAAGAGGCGAATGGCACAACCGGCAATGCCGATCAGCGCCGAGCAGACGATGGCGATGACCGACACTTCCAGCGTCATCAGCGCGCCGCGCCAGAGTGCCGGCCATTGCGCGAGAAGGTAAGCGACGTCGAAATCCATAGCGGCCGCCGCTTACAGCGTTTCCTTCGGACGTCCCTGCTGGAACACCGACAGGTAATAGCTGCGAATCGACTCGGGAACGTTGAGTTTGACCCACTGCACGAAGCGGCCTTCGTAGCGCATGCGGGCAATCGTGGCGGAAAGGTAATCGCGCCATGCCGCTTCGTTCTTGCGCACGCCGATGGCCGCGTCCGATATCTGGAAGTACTGGCCCAGCAGTTTCGCCGAGGGGTCCTGTGCTGCGGCGACCACGAGCGTGGCGGCGTCGTGCGTGTAGGCGTCCGCGCGGCCTTGGCGGAAGGTTTGCATGGCGTCGGCGGCGGTGTTCAGTCGGAGCATCTTCACGTCCGGCATGTGGTCTTCGAACCACTTGGCCTGCACGGAGCCCTTCAACGCGACGAGTGTCTTGCCCTTGAGGTCGGCGATTGAGTTGATGCCGCTATCGCGACGGACCACCACGTCGCTCGCCCCCCAACGATACGGTTGCGTGAAGTCGATGACGCGAGCGCGCTCGGGCGATACCCCCAGGGTCGCGATGAGCAGATCGACTTTGCGGCCGAGCAATTGCGGCACACGGTTCTCTGCGGTCACGCAGGTGAAGACGGCCTTGTCCTTGCTGCCCAACGCCCATTCGGCGATCTGGCGTCCCATCTCGACTTCTACACCGGCGAACGCACCGCTGCTGTCCTGATAGCCGTAAGGCGGCTGGTCGCAGCGCACGCCGACACGCAGTTGGCTTTGCGCCTTGATTTCGGCGGGCACCGGTGGCAACTCGCCCGGCGCGGCGATGGCCGGGCGGGCCGTCAGGGTGGCGAGCGCAATGACGGTGGCGGCGGTGGAGGTAGTCGCCAGAACGGCGACGAACGAACGGGACGGGCGTGACATCGAAGGCTCCTGAAGCGAGAAACGGCACATGGAGGACTCGGGCGGCCACGCGTCGGTAGGCGGCAAGTGCCTTGCCTCATGGCGCGCAGACGGGATACGAACGACTGTAGCCGGGCAGGGGCATTCTTAAAAATCACAATACAATACGGGTCCATACATTTTTGATATGGCCCCTGCTGCTAGACGATGTGCCTGGCAGGGCGCAACGGGGATGGCCCGTCCACAGGAGACAGCGTCGATGAAATTCAAACAGGTGGAGGCATTCCGGGCGGTGATCCAGACGGGATCAATGACGGCGGCGGCGGAAGCGCTTCACACGTCGCAGCCCAACATCAGCCGATTGATCGGCCAGTTGGAGGACAGCGCCGGCTTCCGGCTGTTCGAGCGCATCAACGGACGGCTGCAACTGACCGACGAAGGCGCCGAACTGTTTCGCGATGTCGAGCGCGCGTTCGTCAGTCTGAAAAGTCTGGAGGATTCGGCGCAGCAGATTCGCCGCTCCGGCACGGGCCGCCTGCGCGTAGGCGCCGTACCGTCGATGGCGCTGACCCAGATGCCCGAAGCGATCCGGCGATTCCGGCAAACGCACCCGGGTGTCGCCGTCTCATTGCTGACGAACGATTCGCCGCGCGTGGCCTACTGGGTCGCGTCGCAGTTTTGCGATCTGGGGGTGACGTCCTACGTCAGTCGGGACGTGTCGGGTATCGAGGCGACAAAGATCTGCGAGATCGCGGGCGTGTGCGCGTTCCCCACGGGGCATCGGCTGGGAATGCTCGATGTCGTGACGCCGGCCGACCTGGAATACGAGCCCTTCATCGCGTTGTCGCTGGTCGACGGTACGCGCATGAAGATCGATCAGCGCTTTCGCGAGGCGGGCATCGAGTTGCGTCACAAGGAACTGGAAACGCCTTACGAAGCGACGGTGTGTGCGATGGTCGCCAGCGGGCTCGGTGTGAGCATCGTGAGCCGCGCGGTGGCGCAGGCATACGTCGGGCGTGGGCTGGACTATCGGCCGTTCGCGCCGGATGTGCTGTTCGCCACCCATCTGCTGCGACCGCAACACGTGCCGCAAAGTCTGCTGGCGCAGCGCTTTGCGGCCACGTTGCTCGAAGTCGTCGGGGGCGTGGCGTCCGCCCCCTGACGTTCGACGCTCGAGGGCTCGAGCGCCAAAGGGTTTACTGATCGACCACGAAGCCGTCGTAGTGCGGGCGCATCGAAATCGGCTTCACCAGCGGCGGGCGAATCTTCTGCGCATCGGGCAGCAATGCCATGCCGAGGCCCGGGCCGTCCGGAATGTCGACGAAGCCCTGATCCGGCAGCGGGACCTTGTCGACGATATCGCTGCCCAGATGGGTGCCCGTCGATTCGAACACGCCGGCTTCGAACCCCGTCGCATATTCCTGCACAGCGAAGTTCGGAATCGCTGCGGCCACTTGCAGGCACGCGGCCAGCCCGATCGGGGAGAGCGGGTTATGCGGCACGACCTGAACGTGATGCGCCTCGGCCATTGCCGCGACCTTCTTCGCACCCGTGATCCCGCCGCAGACAGCCACGTCGATACGCGCGTACTCCACGGCGTTACGTGCGAGCAGCGCCTGGAATTCGTAGATGGTGCAGAAGCGCTCACCCGTGGCGATCGGCACGCGGATGCGATCGGCGACGCGTGCCATGGCGTCGGCATTCTCCGGGCGGATCGGATCTTCGACGAACATCGGCGTGTCCTGCTCGATGCCGTTCGTAAATGTCACGGCTTCCGCCGGCGTCAGACGACGGTGCAGTTCGATGAGCAGATCGACGCGGTCGCCCACGACTTCGCGCATCCGGTGAACGTTGTCGATCGCATCGTGCATCTTGCGAATGTGGGTCTTGAAGTAGACCTTGTCGTTGCCTTCGTCGAGGAACGGATTGATGTGCCCGAAAGCATTGAAACCCGCTTCCATCTTGCGCTGGCATTCCTCCAGCACCTTTTCGATGTTGCTCTCGTAGATGTGGCCGTAGATACGCGCCTTCTTGCGCGCCGGCCCGCCGAGCAGCTCATAGATCGGCACGTTCAGTGCGCGGCCCTTGATGTCCCACAGCGCGATGTCGATAGCGGAAATCGCCGCGTTGATGGCCAGCCCCTGAAAGTAGCTGAAGCGATGCATCACGTTCCAATGGTGCTCGATATCGAACGCGCGCTTGCCCACCAGATATTCGGCAAAGCGCTTGATGGCCGTTCCTGCGGCTTCGATATGGCCCCAGATGCCGGCTTCGCCATAGCCGGTGATGCCTTCGTCCGTGTCAATGCGAACGAACATGAACTGGCCGACGTGAAGCGGCTCGACCTTCGTGATTTTCATCGTGACTCCTTCGTGGAAAGACTGTGTAAATGTCGGGAATGCGTTCAATGCATTCCCGGGATTAAGGGGATTAATGGGACTAACGGGACTGATGAGCGATGGGACGTGCCGGGGCGGTGTGCGCTTCGTCCTGACTGCCGTCGTGCATGTCGTCATTGAGCGAGCGGCCGCGCGTTTCCGGGCCGAGCGCCACCGAGATCGCGGTGATGACACCGAGCGCGACCACGTACCACGCCACGAGGTGTGGCGAACCCTCACCGGCCGAGAGCAGGGCCACGGCGATCATCGGCGCAATCCCGCCCGAGATCGGCGACGTGACTTCCCGTGCGAGCGAGAAGCCGGTGTAGCGCACGCGTGACGGGAACATCTCGGCAAGCCACGGACTTTGCGCCGACGTCATCATGGTTTTCGCGATCGACGACACCAGGAACAGGCCCACGTAAATCCATACGACCTCGCCCGTCTGCAACATCCGGAAGAACGGGAACACCGCAATGCCGGAGAGCAGGGCGCCGCCCATGTACACCGGCTTGCGTCCGACCTTGTCCGAGACCCAGCCGAACAGCGGCACGGTAATGAACTGAAGCGCAGTGCTCCACATCAGCGCCGTGACGATGACGTCGCGCGACATGTGCAGTTGCTGCGTCACATAGACGATGACGAACGATTCGTAGATGTACGCGAGCGAGTTGTCGCCCAGGCGGGCACCCCAGGCGCAGAGCATCGGACGCAGCGAGTGGCGGAAGACTTCGGTGAGCGGGGCGCGCACCACGGCGTTCTTGCGGCGCAACGCTTCGAAGACCGGTGTCTCCTTAAGTTGGCTACGCAGCAGCACGCCGAGCGCAACGACCACGGCGCTCAGCAAAAACGGAATGCGCCAGCCCCACGCTTCGAAGCCCTCTTTGGACATCGATGACGACAGATGAAAGGTGGCAAGCGACATCAACAACCCGAGCGCGACGCCGATGTAGGGCAGGGAACCATAGAGCCCACGGCGCTTCGCCGGGGCGTATTCGATCACCATGAGCACGGCGCCGGCGTATTCCGCGCCCGACCCGAGCCCCTGCGCCGCGCGCAGGACGCATAGCAGAATCGGCGCCCAGACACCGATGGACGCATAGGTCGGGAGTAAGCCCATCAACGTCGTCGACCCGCCCATGAGCAGCAAGGTGATGATGAGCACCGACTTGCGGCCGATCCGGTCACCCAGTCGTCCAAAGATCACACTCCCGGCCGGACGCACGAAAAAGCCGATCGCGAAGCTCGCATAGGCGAGCAACGTGCCGGTCAGATGGTCGTAGGACGGGAAAAACAGATGGTTGAAGAGCGTGGCGGCGGCTGTGGCGTAGAGGTAGTAGTCGTACCACTCCATCGCCGTGCCCACGATCGCGCTCAGGATCGCATTGCGTATTGCCTGCCGAACTTCCGGCGTCATTTGTCCTTCGGTATTCACGTATGACCCCTTCATGTGAGCCGCTCGCTCGCGAGCCGGCGCACTTGTCTCTCTCCATGACGGTCGCCGCGACGCATTAGCCGTCGTCGCGGTCCTCCTGTGATTCCGTTTGCCGGCATTTCACTTTTGGAAACGTTTCCGGAAACGTTTCCAAAAGATAATCGTTGTAAACTGGCGCGTCAAGAGGAGATGAGATCGATGAGTGACAACTTGCCGGGCGATCCCAAGGGACGGCCGGGAATCAAGGCGGTGGCCGCCTTGGCTGGCGTGGGAATCGCATCCGTGTCGCGCGTGCTGTCCGGGCAACCCGGATCGAGCCCGCAACTCACGCAACGGGTGCTGGAAGCCGCGCGCACGCTCGGTTATGCGCCGAATGCGCTCGCGCAGGGGCTGCGCCGGCGCGCGACGCGCTCCATTGGTTTCGTGGGATCGGACATCACCAACCCGCTGATCGCGTCCATCGTGCGCGGCGCGGAAAGCGTGCTCACGGTCGCCGGGTTTTCCGTGCTGCTGACGAATTCGGGCGGTGTGCCGAGCGTGGATGCCGAGCGCATCGAGGTGCTGATGCACCGGCAAGTCGACGGTCTCATCGTGTTGCCCACGCTCGAAGACGACCCGGCCACGCTGCTCGCGCTTCGCAATACGAAGTGCCCCGTGGTCCTGATCGACCGCGCCTTTCCCGCCGATATTCCCGCGCACTATGTCCTGTCGGATCACTATCAGGGCATGGGCGATGCCGCGCGTGCGTTGCTCGACAAAGGACATCGCCGCATCGGCCTGGTCGTGGGGCGTGACGTGCGCCCGACGCGCGAGCGCGTGCGGGCGATGGAAGACGCCTACGACCGGCTCGGTTTGCCGCGCAATCTCATCGTGCATCGCGGCACGCTGTCGTCGGATCACGGCGAGGTGGCCATCGAGGAAATGCTCGCCGACGACGATCCCCCGACCGCGATCGTGCTGGGCGGCAATCAGTTGCTCGAAGGCGCGTTGCAGGCCATCCACCGGCGGGGGCTTCAGATCGGCAGGGACCTGTCGCTCGTGAGTTGCGACGACGTGCCCTTGTGCCGTTTTCATCAACCGCCGATTGCCACGGTCATGCGTGACGCCGAGCAACTTGGCGCGCGCGCGGCGCAACTGGTGCTGACGCACATCGAAACACCGGGCACGCCCGAATCGGTGAGCCTGCCGACGTGGTTCGAGTCTCGTGCGAGTTGCGGTGCGCCGTCGGGCACGTCGGTGCAGCGCCGCGCCGACAAGGTTCGTTAGAAGGTTCGCTAAAAAGTTCGTTAAGCGACGCACTCCCGGACAAACATGCAGAATTTCCCCGATCTTCGCGACTTGCAGATCTTCAGCGTGGTCTGCCGGCTGCGCAGCTTCGCCAAAACGGCGACCGAGCTTGGCGCGTCGACGTCGTATATCAGCAAGCGCATTCACATGCTGGAGCGCGAGATGGGCGCGACGCTGTTGCATCGCACGTCGCGACGGGTGACGCCGACCGAGGACGGCGAGGCGATTCTGAAGTGGTCCGTCTACATGCTCGACGCGGCGACGGAAATGCATGACGCGGTGTCGGACATCAAGACCGAGCCGCGCGGCGATCTGCGCATCAGTTCAAGCTTCCGGTTGGGACGCAATCTGCTGGCGCCTGCGCTCTCGCAGCTATCGAGCCGATATCCGCGTCTGGACATCTCGCTGATCGTGATGGACCGGCCGGTGGATCTCATCGCGGAGTCGATCGACCTGGATATCCGCATCGGCAAGGTGTCGGAGCCACATCTGATTGCGCACAAACTGGCGGCCAGCACGCGCGTGCTGTGCGCGTCGGCCGACTATCTGGCGCGCCGTGGCATGCCGCAGACGCCTGACGACCTGCTGACGCATTCGTGCCTCGTGTTCCGCGAGCGAGACCAGCCGTTCGGCACGTGGCGGCTGCGAAACAGAACCGCAGGGAAAGACGCAGAGGCGGACGTCGCAACGATCAAGGTCGGCGGCTCGCTGTCGTCCAACAATAACGACATCATCTGGACGTGGGCGTTGGGCGGGCACGGCATCATGCGTGCATCAGCGTGGGATTGTGCGCAGAGCCTTCAGCAGGGGCAGTTGATTCGTGTGCTGCCGGAGTATGACTGGCCTGCCGATATCTATGCGGTGACGACGGCGCGTCTTTCCGCATCCGCCAAAGTGCGCGTGTGTGTGGAGTTTCTGCAAAACTGGTTTGCCAGCGAATTCGAGGCCACGGCGCCGCTGTCGCCTTGAATGCCTGAATGTGGCAAGGGCCAACGTCACCGTTGGCCCTCTGTTGATGCCCTCGTCGATAGCCCCGTCGATAGCCCCGTCGATAGCCCCGTCGATATCTCGATCAAGCAGGGCTGTGTCGCTCAAGCCGTGACGACGGCGGGTTCTCGCGGCGCCTTGCGTCCCGACATGGCGATGGCGACACCACCGAGAATGGCACACGCGGCCAATACCAGCAGCGACGGCACGAAGCTGTTCGACACCGACTTCACGTAACCCACCAGCAGCGGCCCGGCGGACTGCCCGATGAGATTGCCCACCCCGCTGACGATGGCGACTGCCGGAATCGCTTTGCGCGTCGGCAGAATTTCCGTGAGCCAGGCGAACACGAGCGGGTTCAGCATCTTCAGCGTGAAGCCCAGCACCACGAACAGGATGATTTGCAGGTAGTAGAGATTGGCGGGGACCAGCGCTGCGCCGATCATCACGAAACCGGTGAACGCGGTCGGCAGCGCGGCATGCCAGCGACGTTCCTGCCCATGTTTGTCCGAGCGTCGGCTGATGTAGAAGATCCCGAACATCGAGGCGATGAACGGCAGGCCCGAAAACACGCCGATGTAGAAGTCGCCGAGCGTGCCGTATGTGCGCATGATCGTGGGCAGCCAGAGCGTCGCACCGTACATCAGAATGCCGTTCAGTGCGAAGCCGGCCGTCAGCAACCAGACCGTCGGTTCCGTCAGCACGCTCCACCACGGATCGACCT
This sequence comes from Pandoraea sp. ISTKB, assembly GCF_001721285.1. Taxonomy (NCBI): domain Bacteria; kingdom Pseudomonadati; phylum Pseudomonadota; class Betaproteobacteria; order Burkholderiales; family Burkholderiaceae; genus Pandoraea; species Pandoraea sp. ISTKB. Next base: position 155,175 of record NZ_MAOS01000002.1, on the reverse strand, counting down.
CGGGCTTTTTGTGCGACGCCTGTTCGGCGTTCAGCTCACGTTGCAGCCATTGACGATCGGTTTGCGACAGCCAGCGCGCGCTTTCAAGGCTACGCGGGATGGCAAGGAACCAGATCGCGCAGAAGATCCAGGCGGGCAGGCCCTCGGCGATCATCATGACGCGCCAGTCGTAATGGGCGAGAATCGCGCCGGAAATCGGGCCTGCGAGAAAGCCGCCCGCAGGAATGGCGAGATTCCAGATGCCGAACGCCCGGCCTCGCTCGGCCTTCACGAACCATTGCGCGAGGAACAGCGAAACGGCCGCGTAGATGGGCCCCTCGGCCAGCCCGAGCAGCACGCGCAAGGCGACCAGCTCATGGTAGGTCCGCGCAAACCCGGTGGCGACGGCCGCCAGCCCGAACAGCAGCAGCGCAACGCCGATCAGTCGCCGGGGATTGAACAGCAGCGCGATGATGCCGCCGCCGAGTTGGGTGACCGCATAGCCCCACGCGAACGCTGCGCCGATCCAGCCCGCCTGAATCGGCGAGAGGCCAAGTTCCTGCGTGATGTGGGGCAGCGCCATGCCCATGTTGGCACGATCGAAGAACGAGATCGTGTACATGATGAAGGTGGCCGGAAGGATGATGAACCAGCGCTCCCGCGCGATTCCCTCCCCATTGGGAACAGACGAATTCATACTGCGTGTCTCCTGCTGACGAGGCGCGCCTGAACCGCGCGCGCCCCTATTGTTTTGTTCGTATTGTCGAGGGGGGCCGTCGATCTGTCGCGCAGATCAGCGATCGATGCGATATTGCTCGATCACCTCCGGCTTCAGACGGATACCGAAGCCCGGGCCTTGCGGCACTGTCATGTAGCCGTCGCGAATTTCCGGGAAACCGTCGGGCAACTGCCACAGCAGCGGGTCGCGCACCTTGTTGGCGAATATCTCGACGAACAGCGCGTGCGGATTGGCCGCGATCAGGTGGACGGCGACCTGGGGCTCTTCGTGGTGCGCCATTTCCACGTTCATCAGCTTGGCCATGTCGGCAACGCGTTGCCATTCGGTCACACCGCCGCACAGCGTGCAGTCGAGATTCAGGATGGACACGTGGCCTTTGGTGATGAGGTCGCGGCATGCGCGGCCGGTGATTTCACCCTGACCGACGTTGACCGGAATCGACGTCTTCATGGCGAGAAGCGCCAGACCGTCGGTCTGGTCGTACCACTTCACGGGTTCTTCCATCCAGCGCACGTCGAGGTCCGCTTTCTCCATGGCGACGCAGAATTTGACGGCGTCGAGCGGGTCCCAGCCCTGATTGGCATCGACCGTCACCACGAAGTCCTTGCCGCCGGCGCGGCGAGCCGCGCGCACGCGCTCCAGATCCTCTTCCAGCGACGCGCGGCCGACTTTCATCTTGATGCCGATGCAACCGGTCTCGCGCACCATCGCCACTTCCTCGGCGATGGCAACACACGAATCCTTGCCGTCCTTCGGATAGTACCCACCGATGGAGATGACCGGCACGCGGTCCCGTACGCCGCCGAGCAGCTTGTAGACCGGCGTGTTGTAGAGCTTGCCGCGGGCGTCCCACATGGCGTTGTCGAGACAGCTCACGGCCTGCAGAAGGATGCCGCGCGGGTGCATGTCCAACTGGTGCAGCCCGCGATTGCCCAGATCCACGTTCACATGGAACATCGCCTCCCAGAGTCGCTGGAAGTCGCGAACGTCCTGCCCGATGAGCAGGGGCGACAGATGTTCGCGTACGACGTTGACGATCTCGGTCTGCGTGTGGAACTCGTCGCCACCATAGCTTTCCCCGACGATGCCGTTTTCCAGATGCACGCGTGTGACGATCGTCGGGCGCGATGCCACCTGATACGTGCCGCCCTTGAACACTTCCTCCAGTGCCATGTCGAGCGGGATGATCTCAACCGATTCAATTTTCATGCTCAATCCTCGTGTCTTCCGAATCCTTGTCAATCCAAAGCGCCGTTGCGCGCCGTGTGCCTGCCGGGCAGACGACGGGGCAACACCGTGGATGGACGATACGGCGCAGCGAGGGGAGGAACAACGGCCGGGGTGTACACCGATCGTCCACGATCTGTGGATCATGGGCACGCAATGGCGCGATGGCAGGAAACGTTTGGGGACGAAGCGATCCGGATGGGACGGCGCACTCAGGACTGTCGATCGTCGGTCAATATTGACCTGTATGCGGTATTGACTAGAATCCGGAGTAATCGAAGGTCGTCAAGGGACTGACGGGCGGGAGGGGTGCCGCTCGGACGGATGTCAGCGCGATGCTGGCAGCGCAGTAGGGGGAAGTCGTTCTTAGATGCGATGTTCGAGGGGGAAAACGTATGCCAGAGCATGAGTATGTGACGGGCGATTTCCACGTGACTGTCTTTTCGATCCCGCTTCGAGACGGGCGTTATCGTGCCGATGTGGTGGTACGGCGCATCGGATCCCGGCAGTCGTGCCATCGCCAGGAGCTCTACGGCCAGGTGTTTGCGACGCGCAGCGATGCCCGCGCCCACGGGCAAAGCTACGCGGAAAAATGGTTGCTGGAGTTTGGCCAGAAGGCCGCCTTGGGCAGCCCCGGCAAGGATCGCGCCTGAACGGGGCGTCGGCAGGGGGCGATGGCACCGAATGCACCGAGTGCGCTGGCAGCCGCAAATCCGGAACCTCAATCCCGGTGGTCCTGTGCGCCCGGTTTCCAATAGCCTTTGCAGGCTACGCGTTGCGGGTCGACGTGCTCCCGCTCCAGCCAGTAGCTGCGCCATTGCTTGACCCAGACCGCTTCGCCAGCCATCCACACCTGTCCGGGGCCGTCGGCCGCGCGGGGGTGTTCCGTGCGAATGGGGTCGTCCGCCGTCATGGCGAGGGGCGGCGTTCGCCGGTAGCGCCACTGCACATGCATTCGTGCGGGTGACCTGATCAACTGCCGCTCCTGCTCGTCGTCCACCACGAGCAGCGCCGTGACCGGCAGGCCGTGCGGTAGCCGTTCGAGTATCGATTGCGCCGCAGGCAATGCGCTCGCATCGGCCGCCAGCCAGACCCATTTCGTGTCGCGCTGCAACGTAAATCCACCGTCGCGCGGGCCGGCGATATCGACCTGATCGCCGCACTGCACCGTGCGTGCCCACGCGGAAACCGAACCGTCGTCACGATCGTCGCCATGCAGGACGAAGTCGATATCGAGCGTTCGCGCCTGTTCGTCGACACGCCGGATGGTGTAGGCGCGGCCACTCCTGCCGGGCGGGAAGACCTTGATCCACGCGGCGGCCGAGTGCGCGTCGACGGATTCGAGCCACGCGGCGAGTTCGGGGCCACCGAGGACCAACCGGCGCATTTTCGGGGTGAGCAGCGTTGCGCGAAGCACGATGGCGTTCACGCGTGTGCGCGACGCGCTACGAAGAAAATCGAGATTCATGAGGTATGCCCTGCAAATGGGTTAGTGAGCCCGCCTGGGCGACCGCGCCATCAGCACGATGCCGATCGACAAGGTGAACCCCAGACTGGACATGAGGAAGAAGTCGTTGAGCGACAGCATGTCTGCCTGAACGACGGTCTGACGCCAGATCACCGCCCAGGCTTGCGTGTCGGTCAGACCGGCGGCGCGAAGCGTGTCGACGTGATGCGTCACCACGTCGCGAAACGGCGACAGGTGATCGACCAGACGATTCTGGTAGACCCGCGAACGGTGATCCCAGAACGTTTGCGCGAGCGACGCCACGAGACTCCCGGACATCATGCGGATCGCGGTTTGAAGCCCCGACGCCGCCGCGAGTCGCTCCGGTGCCAGTCCGGCCAGCGACAGCGCCACGAGCGGCGTCAGGAACAGGCCGATACCCACGCCTTGCGCCAGACACGCCAGCGCAATCGTCATGGCGTCGACGTCGGTCGTCATGGTTGCGCGCCAACCGGCCACCAGCGCCCACGCAACGAACGCGAGGCTGGCGAAGATACGGGCATCGTGCTTCTGCACCCAGCGTCCCAGTAACGGCGCGAGCAAGATGCCGAACACCCCCATCGGCGCCGTGACGAAACCGGCCCATGTCGCCGTGTAGCCCATGTCCGTCTGCAACCACAGGGGGATGAGCACCAGCGCCGCAAAGTACAGACCGAAGCCGACGGCAACCGCGATCGTGCCCATGGTGAAGTTGCGATGCCGGAACAAGGTGAGATCGAGTATCGGATGCTTCTCGCCAAGCTCCCAGACGATGAGGACGATAAAACCCAGCAGCGAGCAGATGGCCGTGGCGCAAATGACCGGCGAAGAGAACCAGTCGAGAATGCGTCCGCGATCGAGCGTGATTTGCAGGCAGCCGATCGCCACGGCGAGCAGCAGCAACCCCACGATGTCGACGGGGAGCTTTGTCGACGGCGTGTCCTTGCCCTTGAACATCGCCATCGTGAACACCACGACGAAGATGCCGACCGGTGCATTGACGAGGAAGATCCAGGGCCAACTGAAGTCGTCGGTGATCCATCCACCGAGCACCGGCCCGGCCACGGGCCCGGCCATGTTGGTCATGGCCCACATGGCCACAGCGAACGTGCGTTTGTGCGGCGGGAAAATCGCGACGAGCAGGGCCTGACTGAGCGGGACGATCGGGCCTGACACCATGCCTTGCAGCACGCGCGCGACGAGCAGGGATTCGAACGTCGGCGCAAGTCCGCACATCACCGATGCCACGGTGAAGAGCGCGACGGCGACGACGAACAGGCGCACTTGCCCGAAGCGTCGCGATAGCCAGCCGGTCAGCGGAATGCAGATCGAGTTCGCGATGGCGAAGAACGTAATGGCCCACTCCCCGATCTCGGAACTCACGCCGAGGTTGCCGGAGATGGTGGGGATGGAGACGTTGGCGATCGTGATGTCCACGACCGCCATGAACGACGCGAGGCTCACCGCGATGGCCGCGAGCACGAGCGCCGGCCCCGACATCGGCGTAATGGGACCCAGGGCGGCACGTGTCATTGCGAGGTCCTGAGGCTGTTTTGGGCGGCAGTGGCGGCAGCAGTGGCCGAGCGATCCGCAGCGACCTTTTGCGCGGCGTAAACCTCAGTCTTCTCGGTCGCACGGGCGCGCAACGCTCCTTTGCTGGTGGCACACTGACGCGTGTCGATCTCGACCTCAGTCGACATGCCGATGCGTAGCGGATGTCGCGCAACGTCTTCGGGATTGAGGCGGATACGGACCGGCACGCGTTGCACGACCTTGATCCAGTTGCCCGTCGCGTTCTGTGCGGGCAACAGCGAGAATGCGGCGCCGCTGCCGGCTTCGATGTCGTCCACGGTGCCGCGATACGTGACGCGGCTGCCGTACAAGTCGGCTTTGACCTGCGCCGGCTGACCCGAACATACGCCGTCGAGCTGGACCTCCTTGAAGTTCGCGTCGACCCAGACCTGATCGAGCGGCACGACGGCCATGAGCCGGTCGCCGACACCGACACGCTTGCCGAGCTGGACTGTACGTTGCGCGATCATGCCCGCGACCGGCGAGCGGATCGTGGTGCGCTCCAGCGCCAGGGCCGCGGCACGAACGCGCTCGGTCGCGGCGAGCACGTCGGGGTGCGTGTCGACCGTGGTCCCTTGCGTGTGCGCCTGCGCTTCCGCGCGCGCCTGCACCGCCGCTTGCAATGCGGCTTCCGCCATGCGCACGGCATCGCCCGCATGGCGCGCTTCTTCCTGCGTGACAGCGCCTTGCGCCACGATCTGCTGGCGGGCCGACAGATCCGATCTGGCGCGATCGAGTTCCACCTGCCTGAGTGCGACCGTGGCTGCCGCCCGTGCATCGGCGGCGAACAAGGCGCGTACACGTCGCACCGTTTGGCCCAGCTCTGCTCGCGCACGTGTCGGCAACCGCTTCGGGCGCCGTCGGCGCGACGGCGGCCACGCCCACGCCGCCCGAGCCGCCCACACCCCCCGGCGCTCGCAGGGCACGCACGCTCACGATATCTGCGCGCAACGCGTCATGCTGTCGGCGCACCCGACGTGGCGCCTGCGTCTCGGCACCGCGCACTTCCGGCCGATTGGCGACGCCCTCCAGCGAGCGCAGGTTCTCCTGCGAATCGATACGACGCACGGCGAACAATCGAATGTTCGTGCGCTCCTCCCGTGCCATCACGGCGGACATTGAAACTCTTGTCATGACCTCTCCGAAAAAGAAAAACCCGCCAGACTCGTGATCTGGCGGGTTGGCACTTTCGGTCATGCATTCACTGGCGGCCGTCGCTTTCGCGGACGAAGTTTCGGATCCGTCTCAGGTCGGGCGTCGTCCCAAGTCGGACAGGGCCATCGACGATGGCGCCGGCGAGATCAGGCGAGAGGCCCCGGCGAACTCAGGCCGTCACTTCCGACCAGCAGTTCGGCGTCTCATACAGACGCAGGCGCACGAGACGCAGGTCGCGACCATAGTGAGCGTCGAACACGTGACTCAGCTTGTCGAATGCGGCAGCGGCCAGATTCTCGACGGTCGGCACGCGATCGAACACGACGGTCTTGTGATCGGGCATCGTCTCGAGGAAGGTGCGCACAGCGGTATCGCCTTCATAGACGAGGAACGCGTGGTCCCACACGGAGACGAGGTGCTCGTTGGCGAGCGCCTTCACGTCGGCGAAGTCCATCACCATGCCGTTGTCGGACGCACCGCTCTCGCGGCTCACTTCGCCCGCCAGCGTGATTTCGAGCACATAGCGATGCCCGTGCAGGTTGCGGCACTGGCTTCGGTGATCGGGAATGCGGTGGCCCGCATCGAATTCGAGTTTCCGGGTAATCGTAATCACAGCAACGGCTCAGGGAATATTCAGGTATTTGTGCGTCTGCATCGACAGCGACCAGCGCGGATGCGATTTGCAGTAGTCGATCGCCAGCTTCGTGTTGGTGTCGCGCAGCGGGCCGTCCATCGGCTGAAGATAGAAATGCGTGAAGTCGAGGGCTTCGTAATCGGCCAGACGCTGACGATCCTGCGGCACCACGACTTTCAGTTCGTCGCCACGTGTGACGACCATTTCGGCATCCGCCTTCGGGCTCACGCAAACCCAGTCGATGCCTTCGGGCACGACCTGCGTGCCATTGGTTTCCACCGCGATACGAAAACCTTCGGCGTGCAGCGCGTCGATCAGCGGGGCATCGAGCTGAAGCAGCGGCTCACCCCCCGTGCACACCACGAATCGATGCGCACGATCGTCTTGCGGCCACAACGCCACGATCTGTGCGACCAGTTCGGCCGGCGTGCGGTACTTGCCGCCGTTCTCACCATCGGTACCGACGAAATCGGTGTCGCAGAACTGGCAGACGGCCTCGGCACGGTCTTCTTCGCGTCCCGTCCACAGGTTGCAACCCGCAAACCGGCAGAACACCGCCGGGCGTCCGGCATTCGCGCCCTCGCCCTGCAATGTGTAGAAGATTTCCTTTACCGCGTACGTCATGATGCTCTCGATTCGACTGTCTCGATGGGGGGTGACTATTCGTTTATTCGACTATTGTGCGTGACTGCGCGCGCGCCATTGCTCATAGCCACGCTGGCGCAACTGGCATGCCGGGCATTCGCCGCACCCGTAGCCCCAGGCGTGCAGCACACTGCGCTCGCCCAGATAGCAGGTGTGCGTGTCTTCGCGCACAGTCTCGACGAGTACGTCGCCGCCCAGATCCTGCGCCATCTGCCACGTGTCGGCCTTGTCGATCCACATGAGCGGTGTCTCGACCACGAAGCGCTGGTCCATGCCCAGATTGAGCGCGACCTGGAGCGCCTTCATGGTGTCGTCGCGGCAATCGGGATAGCCCGAGAAGTCCGTCTCGCACATGCCGCCGACCAGCACGCGCAGGCCGCGTCGATACGCTATGGTCGCACCAATCGTCAGAAACAGCAGATTCCGGCCCGGCACGAAGGTGTTGGGCAGGTTGTTGGCCGCCATCGCAATCGTGGTCTCGCGCGTGAGCGACGTCTCGCTGATCTGGCCGAGAATCGACAGATCGACCATGTGATCGTCACCCATACGCGGCGCCCACTGCGGAAAACGCTCACGCAGCTTGGCCAGCACGTCGGTGCGGCACTCCAGCTCCACGCTGTGGCGCTGTCCGTAATCGAAGCCCAGGGTCTCGACGCGCGCATAGCGCGAGAGCGCCCACGCGAGGCAGGTGGTCGAATCCTGTCCACCGGAGAACAGAACCAGAGCGGAATCGGTGCTTGTCGTCATGATCATGCGCTAGCAGTAGCGCCCTCGCCGCCGGGTCGTCGGGACGCCGGAATTTCGTGACGTCGGGACAGTAGGCGATTAGGGCCGGGGCACGCGCTTGCGGCTGCCATCGGATACCAAGCGATACGGCCCTGCCGGACCCTCCGGGGCAACCCGCGTGCGGGATATGTCACGCGATTTTGAACCGCGTTGCCCCGCGTCGCTATCGCCGGGCCGTTATACCCATCATCGGGCAGCGTTTTGATTCAAACGCAAAAAGGGCTTGCGATATGCGCAAGCCCTTCGAATTTGGTGGCCTGGGTCGGAATCGAACCAACGACACGCGGATTTTCAATCCGCTGCTCTACCAACTGAGCTACCGGGCCAAGAGAAAAGCGATTATAGAGACTGAATCCGCTTTGTGCAAGCCCTTATCTTCATTTCACTGAAAAATCTGCGCGAAAGCGGCATGACGGCGCGCCGTAGCGCGTCGTGTCGCCGTATTCATCAGGTCTTGCTCTTGGAGAGTTCGACGCCCAGTTGCTTGAGCTTGCGATACAAATGCGTGCGTTCCAGCCCGGTTTTCTCGGCCACGCGCGTCATGCTGCCGTGTTCCTTGGCCAGATGGTAAGCAAAGTAGGCGCGCTCGAAGGCGTCGCGGGCTTCGCGCAGCGGCACGTCGAAGGAGATGTCGGCGGACATGCCCACACCGGCAACGCCGCTCACGCCATCGACATCGTTCGCGCCGAGCGGCACATGATGCGACGCCGTGCCGTTCAGTCCCGTGCTCGCGTGACGCGTCTCGCTCTCGCCGAACACGCCGGTGTCGAGCGTATCGTCATCGGCGTCGAAGGCGCCGGCCGTGCCGCCGGAAGCTTCACGCTTGCCGCGCGCCAGTCCCTGCTCCACCGCCTGCAACAGCTTTTGCAGCGCGATGGGCTTCTCCAGGAAATTGAGCGCACCGATTTTGGTCGCCTCGACGGCGGTATCGATCGTCGCGTGTCCCGACATCATGATCACGGGCATGGTCAGCAACTGCTGTGCCGCCCATTCCTTGAGCAAGGTCACGCCGTCGGTATCGGGCATCCAGATATCGAGCAGCACGAGGTCGGGCGTGTGCGCGGCACGGAACACGCGCGCTTCATGCGCGTTCTCCGCCACCTCCACGACATGCCCCTCGTCGCTCAGAATCTCCGAGAGCAGCTCCCGGATCCCCATTTCGTCATCCACCACCAAAATGGTTGCCATTTACGCTACCTTCGTGTGTTCTGCCGGCTTGTTGCGCGGCAGTTCCTGGTCGTCAGCCAATTGAGTAAACAAGATCGAAATCTGTGCACCTGCACTGCCTTCGCCCTCGGGCAACGGTCGGTTACGGATATCGATGCGCGCCTGATGCTCATCGATGATCTTCTTGACCATCGCCAGCCCGAGGCCGGTGCCCTTCGCCTTGGTCGTCACGTAGGGTTCGAAGGCGCGGGTCAGAATGCGCGCCGGGAAACCCGGCCCGTTGTCCGTGATCGTCAGACGCACTGCCGTGCGCTTCGGTTCACCTGGGTGCACATCCGTTCCTGCGTATTCTACTGTCTTCGTTTCCACCGTGATAAGAGGGTTTTCGGTTCCGCCGACGGCATCTTGAGCATTCTGCAGCAGATTATGGATAACCTGCCGCAATTGCGTCGAGTCTCCGCGAATCTCAGGCAGCCCCGCATCAAGGTACGGCCGAATCGTGCCGCGCCCTTCGTCCACGCCATATAACGTCAGTACTTCGCCGATCAGCTCGTTGATCTGCAACGGATGCATGATCGCCGGCGGCAGCCGCGCGTAGTCGCGGAAATCGTCGACCATGCGCTTCATCGCCGCCACCTGATTGACGATGGTCGTCGCGCCCTTGCGCAGCACCTCGGCGTCGGCCGGCGGCAGCTTGTCCGACAATTTCATCTGCAAGCGCTCGGCCGACAACTGGATCGGCGTGAGCGGATTCTTGATCTCGTGCGCCAGACGTCGCGCCACTTCGGCCCACGCCACCGAGCGCTGTGCCGAGATCACGTCGCTGATGTCGTCGAACACCACCACATACCCGCCGCCCGCGCGCGTGGGCACCCCGGCCACGGCCACCATCGGCTCCGGCAGATGCGAGCCGCGCACCAGCAGCGTCACCCCATCGGTCTCGCCCGGCAACGTCAGGCCGATTTGCTGCTGCCAGTGCCCGCCCGGACCGAGGTCGGCGTTGGCATCGCGATCGGCGAACGCGCGCCGCAGCGTTTCACCGAACTCTACCAGTGCCGGGATATGCGCCGGCGAGCGGTTCAGTTCGCCCTGAAAACTTTGCTTGAAGATGCGCTCGGCGCCGGCGTTGGCCGTCGTCAGACGAAAGTCGCGATCGAACACGAACACGCCGGCCGTCAGGCTCGACAGAATACTTTCCAGGTGGGCCTTCGAGCTTTCGAGCGCGAGCCGGTTACGCTCGACCGTGGCGCGCGCATCGGACAACTGACGCGTCATCGCGTTGAACGCCTGCGTGAGAAAGCCGAGTTCGTCGTTGGTGCGCACTTCGCCCTTGGGCGACAAGTCGCCCGCCGCCACTTCCTGCGTGCCGCGCGCGAGCAGGAACAGCGGACGCGCCAGCTGACTGCCCAGCGCCAGCGCGAGCATCATCGCGACGAACGTAGCCAGGAACAGCGACAACGTGAGCGTGCCGATGTACATCTTGCGCAGACCGGTGCGGCCGAGCGCCTTCTCCTGATATTCACGGTAGGCGTTCTGTACCGCCTCGGCGTTCTGCGCGAGATTGGTGGGCACCAGTTGCGTGACTTGCAGGAACCGCTCGTCGTCCTGCAACGAGGAGGTGTAGCTCGACGGTACCCGTATCACCACGCGCCAGCGAAGCTGATCGTGCCCTTCGTGTCTGTCATACCCTTCGCTGCCGCCCTCGATCGCCGTGTAACCGCGCGATTGTGTGCGCGCCTGACGCAGCATGAGCGGTGTCGGCAGATCCGGCACCAGCGCATTGAAGTTACCCGAGGCGGACGCCAGCACACGTCCGTTACCGTCGACGATGGTCGCGTCCTGCAAACCGAACTGGTCGCGCATGCGAAGCAGCGTAAGCGTGCCGCCCTTGTCGCCGCTCGACGCCAGATTGTCCGCGACCAGTTGCGCCTTCGCACCAAGATCCGACAGCCCGTTGTTCAGAATCGCGCGGCCGAGTTCGAGGCCGGAATCGAGCGCGGTCTCCACGCGGACGTCGAACCACGATTCGATACTGCGCGAGACGAACTGCAACGACACCAGATAAATGATGCCGCCGGGCAGCACACCGACCAGCGCGAAAAAGATCGCCAGCTTGGCGAGCAGTCGCGTGCCGAAGCGCCGCTGACGCAAGCGCACCAGAATGATCCAGACGAGCGCGCCGACGATGAAGACGAAGATGATCGCGACCGCAATGTTCGCCGTGTAGAGCAGCGAGTAATAGCGGTCGAAGAATTCGGTATTGGCCGACGCGAGCGCCAGCAGGCCGAACAGACCGATGGCGACCAGCGCCATCGTGACGATCAGCGTGCGAATGACGATGTGCTTGAGCAGGCCGCCGCCGTTATTTGACACGGGTCGCTCCGGGCGGCACCGCCGCATTGAAGGCGAGCGGCAACTTGCCCGTCGGCCCGGAAGCGGCATTCGGCGTCTCGGACATGGGCGTCGCCGTCAGTCCCGACAACCCGCCGCCGGACAACGTGCCGGGCGGCGCGAGCGACAGACGCGAGGAGGGCAACGCGGGCATCGACACCGTGGCAGCCAATGGTGGCGTCGGTGACGAGAGGCTCGCCGCCGCCGGTTGTGCCGGAGAGAACAGGAAGCGGGCCCAGTCCGAACTGAGGTTCCAGTCGCGGTTGTTCACGGCGTCGATCTGGAACGGCTTGGGCATGAGGGCATTGTCCAGACGCATGCGCACGGACGCCTGATACTGCGTGCCCGGCTTGACCACGCCCTTGTCGATCACACGCCAGCCGCTGACGTTGCGCACCAGCGCGAGGGCTTCGCGCAACGAGCCGAAGCCGAGTTGCAGACCGCCGCTGTTGCTGTTGCCGTTATTGCTGGAGACACGGTACTGACGCGTGAGCGGCTGGAACCACAGCCGTACGCTTTGCGACGTATTCACGACCTTCTCGTCGAACCAGTACCAGCGCGAGCGGGTGAGTTCGAAGTCGGTCGTGAAGTACAGAGAGACGCCACGATTGACGGCGTCTTCGAGACTGTTGTTGAGCTCGAAGGCAAAGCGTGCGTCGAGCGTCCAGCCACCGTCGGACGGTTCTAGCCGGGCCTCGCGCACCTGGATATCGTTTTCGGCGCGCGCGGGCGCCGCGTAGCCGAGCGCGAAGACGCTCAGCAGCAGCGGCAGCAGGCAGGCCAGTAGCCGTTGGGAGAATGTCACCGTTTCTGGAAACGAGCGTAGTAGAAGCCGTCGTGGGCACCGCCGGGCGTCATCAGCAGTTGCCCGGGAGCGTCCAATCGTACCGCATCTGCGCGAACCCGTTCAAACCATTGCGCTTGTTGTTCGTTTTCCGATGGAAAGACGGAGCACGTCGCGTAGATCAGTTCGCCGCCTACGGCCAGCGTCTCCCAGAGGGCCAGCAGAATGCGACGTTGCTCCTCGACCAGCGCGGCGATGTCGGCCTCGCGACGCAGCCAGCGAATGTCCGGATGACGACGCACGATACCGGCGGCCGAGCACGGCACGTCCGCCAGAATCCGGTCGAACGGCACGCCGTCCCAACCGCCGCCCGACCACTTCGACGGGGTGCCCGCGTCGCCGATACGCACGTCGGCTTCCAGCCCCAGACGTTCGAGATTCTCGTAGATGCGCGGTACGCGTGTGCGATCGGATTCGAGCGCCGTGACGTGAACGTCCGCCATTTCCAGCAGGTGACCGGTCTTGCCGCCCGGTGCCGCACAGGCGTCCAGCACACGCATGCCGGCGCGCGGCTGCTCGCCGAGCACGAGGGGCGCCGCCAGTTGCGCGCCCGCGTCCTGCACCGACACCCAGCCGTCGGCGAAGCCCGGCAGACGATCCACCGGCACGGCCTGCGCCAGACGCAGCGCGACCGGACCGATGACCTCCGCGTCCATGCCCGCGGCGGCCAGATTCGCGCGCATCGCCTCGACGCTGACGCGCCGTGTATTCACACGCAGCGTCATCGGACCACGGCTGTCGCCCGCGCTCAGCAACGTCTCCCATTGGTCCGGGTAGGCTGCGCGCACGGTATCGATCCACCACGCCGGGTAATTCCAGCGGGCTTCGGGCTGCGTGGCGATGGCCGCCATCAGTTCGCGACGTTCGCGCAGAAAGCGCCGCAGTACCGCATTGGCGAGCCCCTTGGCCGCCACGGTGCGACGTTGTGCGGCAATGGCCTCGACGGCCTGATCGACGACGGTAAATTCGGTGTATGCCGCGCCGTCCGGCTCGTCTTGCAGCAACGCGAGGGCGCACAGCAGGATGTCGCGCACGCGGGCCTGAAGCGTCGGTTTGACGAGCAACGCGAGCAGCGCCCGGCTGCTACCCAGACGCCGTACGGCGCGGTAAGCGAGATCCTGCGTGGCGGCGCGCACGGTCGGTGCGCACTGGACGGTCGCCTGTGCAAGCGCCTGCGGCAAAGCGGTGCCCTTCTGGACGGATTCGACAGCCTGAGCGGCGCGTTGCAGCGCGTAGGCCAGGGATTCGGTGGGCAGACTCGGTTGCGGCATGGGCATTCTGAAAACGAACATGCCCGCGCGACGGCGGGCATGAGGACTATCGGACGGCTGTCGGGCGACAGGATATCAGACGGGGTATTGCCCGGTGCGGGCCATCTCCATCAGACGCGCAACGCGTTCTTCCGTCGCCGGGTGCGTCGAGAACAAATTGGCGAGACGGCCGCCGGACAGCGGATTCATGATCATCATCTGCGCCGTGGCCGGATGTTGCTCGGCCGTATCGAACGGAATGCCCTGCGCATAACGATGAATCTTGTCGAGCGCCATCGCCAGCGACTGCGGGTCGCCGGAGATCTCGGCACCGCCCCGGTCCGCCTCGAACTCACGGGCACGCGAGATCGCCATCTGGATCAGCGACGCGGCCAGCGGCGCGAGAATCGCCACCGCAATGCTGGCGATCGGATTGGCCGGACGACCATTCTCGTCGCGCCCGCCGAAGAACATGGCGAAGTTCGCAAGCGCGGAAATCGCACCGGCCATCGTCGCGGAAATCGTCGAGATGAGAATGTCGCGATGCTTCACGTGCGCCAGCTCGTGCGCCATCACCCCGCGCAGCTCACGCTCGGAGAGCACGCGCAGAATCCCGGTCGTCGCCGCCACGGCAGCGTTCTCCGGATTGCGGCCAGTGGCGAATGCGTTCGGGGCGTCCTCGTTGATCAGGTACACCTTCGGCATCGGCAGTCCGGCACGCTGCGCCAGCTCGCGCACCATGTTGTAGAACTGCGGTGCGCTGGTCTCGTCGACTTGCTGCGCGTTGTACATGCGCAGCACCATCTTGTCCGAGAACCAGTACGAAAAGAAATTCATCGCGAGCGCAAACGCCAGCGCGAGCATCATGCCCTGCTTGCCGCCGATCATGCCGCCCACCACCATGAACAACGCGGTGATGGCCGCCATCAGCAGGGTGGTCTTCATCCAATTGAACATGGTGTTCTCCTCTGCAAATTCTTGATGACCTCAGGAAGTCACGCACTTTGCGTGTCCTCGGGCGTTAGATGGCGGCGCATCCCGAAAATTCAACGCCTGACGTGCCCAGTCGGGCATTTTTTCAGACGTTCCATGCGATTCAACGCGACTTCAACGACGTTTTACGCCATTTTCGTACTGTTTTGATGTCCAGAACGCCGTCATCCCAATAAATTCAACTTGATGCGCCCGACGTAAAGACGTCACCCGCTGCCAACGCAAACCCGGCGAGGAACTCGCGCACCGGCAGGCGCTTGCCGCCCGGCTTCTGGCATTCGGTCACGCGCAGCGCACCTTCACCGCAGGCGATCACGATGGCGTCAGCGCTCACTTCCAGCACCGTGCCCGGCGTCACCCCCGGCTTGCCTGCAACCGGGCTGGCGCGCCACAGCTTCACCGGTGTGTCGTGCACCGTGCCCAACGCGCCGGGGAACGGGTCGAACGCCCGCACCTGACGGGCCAGCACCTCGGCCGGCTTGTGCCAGTCGAGCGCCGCTTCCTGCTTGGCGATCTTCTCGGCGTAGGTCACCCCCGCCTCGGGCTGCGCTTCGGACGGCAAGTGGCCGTCGCGCGCGAGTTGTTGCAGGGCCTCGACGATCAGCTTGCCGCCGAGCGCCGCCATGCGGTCGTGCAGCGTGGCCGTCGTGTCTTCCGGCCCGATGGGCTCGGCTTCGCGCAGAATCATCGCGCCCGTGTCGAGGCCGGCGTCCATCTGCATGATGGTGATGCCGGTCTCGGCGTCGCCCGCCTCGATGGCGCGATGGATCGGTGCCGCGCCGCGCCAGCGCGGCAGCAAGGACCCATGGATGTTCAGGCAGCCGTAGCGTGGCAGGTCGAGGACTTCCTGCGGCAGGATCAGGCCGTAGGCTGCCACGACCATGACGTCCGGCGCGAGCGCGCGCAGCTGCTCGATGGCCGCCGACGCGTCTTCCGGATACTTCCCGTTGCGGCGCAGTGACGGCGGCTGCGCCACCGGCATGCCGTGTTCCTGCGCGTAGCGTTTCACCGGGCTGGCTTGCAGCTTCATGCCCCGTCCAGCAGGACGGTCCGGCTGAGTGAGCACCAACTCCACGGAGAAGCCAGCAGCATCGATGGCGGCGAGCGCGGTTTGTGCAAATTCCGGCGTACCGGCGAAAACGATGCGAAGCGTCATGATGGACTTCCTCCTGCGGACAGCTTGAATACTTGGATAGGCGCGAACGAACGGCCAGCGTCGGCTTATTGGGCAGCCGCCACGGCACCCGGCGCAGCGGACCGGACAAAGGCCCGGAAACGCTCGTTCGTATCGCCGGCGCGGCCGCCTTGCCAGATTTCCTGCCAGCCACTGGGCACCGAAATGCGGGCGTTGGCCTTGTCGAGCACAAGCAACCTGCCGCAGCGCGGCGCCTCCGCCAGACTCGTCAACTGCACCGGCCGCACGTCGATGAAATAGTCGAGCATGCCGCGCTCCGATTCACCCACGTTGAACGACCCGACGCAAGCACTCGCTTCGGAAGCGCCCGTCTTCGGCGCCTTCGCCAGCACCTCACCGAGGGCCGCGAACGGCGTGCGATAGCTACGTGCCTCGTTGACCCAGGGCAGCAGCAACGTCGAGAGCGTGCCCCACACAAACAACAGGCCGGCGAATCCGAAGACCAGCGCGCCGAGCTGACGGCGACGTACGATGGCCGCCACCCACAATCCGGCGATGACGAGTGCCGCAAGCACCAGCCCGGGCGAGAACGGCAACGCGTAGTCGAGCGGCAGCCATTTGCCGATCGGACCGGCCGCGACGTGGCCGTTGCCGGTCAGTTGCAATCCCCAGCGCGCCCAGAGGAAAAGGCCCAGCACACTCATGAGGACAAGCGCCACGCCGGACCACGTCTTCTCCAGCCACGACGGCAGACGCACGCCCGCACCCAGTACCGCAATCGCGGGGAACAGCGACAACATATAGATATCGCGGATGGCCGACGACACCACCAGCGTCAGGACGAACAGCACGACGTACAGCCACAGCATGGCGAGTTCGGGGCGCTCGGCGACGAAACGTCGCACACCGCCCAGGCGCAACTGCGCCACCAGCGCGCCAAGCGCGAGCCAGCCTGCGGGGAAGGTCAGCCCGAGCAGACTCGTCACGTCGTTCCAGTACGACTTGCGCTCACCACCGAGATGAACGAACCCGAAGAAACGCCCGAAGTTGTTATCCCAGAACCACTCGATGAACAGCGGCTCGGACGCATGCCAGAACAGCACCGGCCAGATGATCAGCCACGGCAGCGACGCGAGCACCGCCCAGCCAAGCGCCGCCGCATAGCGGCGCGTGCGATAGGCCGGCAGAACGAGCACGGCCAGTGCGGTCAGCCCAAGTACGCCCGGCACCAGCAGCCCCTTGCTGAGGAATGCGATACCCGCGCCCGTGCCGAACAGCAGGCCCCACAGGCGCGCGGAGTTCTCGGCTCTCGCCAGACGCGCCAGCGCGGCCAGTGCGAGTGCGGCCCCGGCCAGTTGGGGCACGTCTGCCGTCAGTTTGTGGATGTTTTCGATGGCGCCGAAGCTGCCGACCATGAGCATCGGCGCGAGCCAGTTGAACCGGTCGGTGCCGTGCAATCGCTGTGCCAGACGTCCCACACAGAGCACAGCGATGACGAGCCACACGAGCACGGCGATCTGCGCGCCCTGGAAGACCGGCAGCACGCCGGACGTCAGCCGGGCGAACAGCGCGCCCGTCCAGTACATGACCGGCGGCTTCTCCACGAAGGGATCGGCCCCCACGCGCGGCACGATCAGGTCGTGCCCGCGGAAGAAGTTCAGCACCATGCCGACCGAATACGGCTCGTCGGCTTTCCATGGATCGCGGTCGAACAGACCGGCAAGCAGAAAGGCAAACAGGAGCGCTGCGCTCAGCCAGAAGATCGTGCGGGTACGGGACGCAGACGACGAGGCGGATGAAGCTGACGCAGGTGGCGTATGGGTAGCGATGGACATCTCGGCAGACAGTCGGGAGTTTGGCCCGACGGCAGACGTTCGAGACGCCCCGTCGCAGCAGCAGAAGGCGGGCGCATGGCCCGCGAGCGCTGCAAGTATAGAGGACTTTACCGGGCGCGCCCACGGCGGGCGGCCCTTTCAGGCAGGAAGGAGGTCGGAAGACGCTCAGGCGCGCTCGGCCTGCTTCTTCATCTTTGACTTGATGCGGTTGCGCTTGAGCGGCGAGAGGTACTCGACGAACACGCGCCCCTTGAGGTGATCCATCTCATGCTGGATGCACACGGCGAGCAGGTCGTCGGCGTCGATGACGAACTTCTCGCCCTTCTCGTCGAGTGCTTCCACGCGCACGCGATCGGCACGTTCGACTTCGTCGTAGATGCCCGGCACGGAGAGGCAACCCTCTTCGTAGACCTTCTGTTCGTCGCTGCGCCAGACGATCTTCGGGTTGATGAACACGCGCAATTCGTCGCGCGTTTCCGAGAGGTCCATCACGATGACTTGTTCGTGGACGTCGACCTGCGTGGCGGCGAGGCCGATGCCGGGAGCGTCGTACATGGTCTCGGCCATGTCCTTGACGAGCTGACGGATCCGGTCGTCGACCTCGGCGACCGGCTTGGCCACCTTGTGCAGACGCGGATCGGGATACTGAAGAATGGGTAGTAATGCCATGATGAAAACGGGAATTCGCCGCATTGCCTCACGGGCCGCCGCCAACGCACAATCGTGTGATGGCTGGGTGCGCGGCGAAACGCTGTCGCGCGCTCCGCCTGCTCTGGCCCCCCGGTCAATGCTTACCGGATGATGAAAAATTTTAGCATAGCGCTCCCGCCGGTGCTGGCGGTCGAAACGGCCCCGGCCGTCGGCAATGCCCGTCCCGTCGACGTTACCGGCCTTCCCTGCGTCGGAATCGACGCCAGCGTCACGCCCTTCGATTCGACGTCCATACGGGCACGCGCGGCGGCTGATTCAGGGGCTGATCCACGCATCCACTCGCAGATCGGTGCCGATCGCGAGGAAATCAAGGACTGGCTGCGGCTGTGTCATACGCCCGGCGTGCCGCCCGCTGCGGTGCGTCGTTTGCTCACGGCATTCGGCCCGCCCGCCGCGATCTTCGGTGCCTCACGCGCCGCATTGACGGATGTCGTTCCGGTGGACGTCGCGGCACGCCTGCTGGCGCGAACATCGCCAGAACTGCACGCGCAGATCGCCCTTACGCTCGAATGGGCCGATCGTCCGGGATGTGCCGTCGTCACGTTGTCCGAGGCGGCGTATCCCCGTGCGCTACTGACGCTCGGCGACCCACCGCCGATGTTGTACTGTCGGGGCGACGCCGGACTCGCGAATCGCGCCGGCCCCGCCGGAGCGCGCGCGGCAGCGCTGGTCGGCAGCCGCCGCGCCACCCCGCAGGGCCGCGACAACGCCCGGCATTTCGCCCGCGTGCTGGGCGACGCCGGCGTAACGGTCGTATCGGGACTCGCAGCCGGGATCGACGCGGCAGCGCACGAAGGTGCGCTCGACACCGCAGGCGGCACATGTGCGGTCATCGGCACCGGCGCGGATGTCGTCTATCCGGCGCGGCACCGTGCGCTGACCGAGCAAATCGCAGCGCGTGGGCTGGTGCTCTCGGCGTTTCCCATCGGCACCCCGCCCCGGCCCGAACACTTCCCGCGTCGCAACCGGCTCATCGCCGCACTCGCGCGATGCACGGTGGTCATCGAGGCCACGACGCAGTCGGGATCGCTTATCACGGCGCGTCTGGCGGGCGAACTGGGACGCGACGTGCTCGCCGTCCCGGGCTCCATCCACGCGCCGCAGAGCCGGGGCTGCCATGTGCTTATCCGGGACGGCGCGACGCTTGCCGCCTCCCCCGACGATGTCCTGGAAGCCATGGGCATTGGGCCGCAGGGCATGCCGCCAGTCCACCCCATCATGTCCCCCGAGCCGACGGCGCCGGCCACGACAGCAGTCCTGAAAGCGCTGGGGTATGATCCCGTCAGCGCCGACACCCTGTGTGAGCGCACCGGACTGAGCGTCGCGGCCGTGCTGTCGCAGCTCGGCGTGCTTGAGCTGGATGGCCGCATCGGTCGTCTGCCCGGTGGCCGCTTTGTCCGGCGAGAGGCTGCATGAGCGCCCTGCCCGTCCCCCCAATCCCGGAACCGATACCCCGACACCATGCCCGTTTTCGATCCCGTCGCCGACCGTCCCGCACTTGCCGCTGCGCTGGCCGATGGCAACCCGCGGCTGGTGGCGTGCCTGTGCGCGGCGTGGTGCGGCACGTGCCGTGAATACGCGCAGACGTTCGAGCAACTGGCGGCGAAGCATCCCGACTGGTGTTTCGTCTGGGTGGATATCGAAACGCACGCCGACTGGCTGGACGACCACGATATCGAGAACTTTCCGACGCTGCTGATTCAGGACGCCCCGCAGTCCGCCGGCCAGGCCCGCTTCTTTGGCCCCGTGCTGCCGGCTATCGGCATTCTGGAGCGAATGCTCGACGCCGGCGTACTGGGCGACGCCACAGTGGTCGCACCGGCGTTGCGCGAGCATCTGCTTGCCGATTGACGGCGGTGCGATGGATGGCGGCAGGCGTCCTGGCGACCGGTCCCGGTGCCCGATAGCACCTGCCGGAACGAGGCAGCGCCCCATTGGGAAACGCTGCGACGCCGTGCCACAGCGCCACGGCGGCCGGGCCGCCCCCACCCTTGCCGCCGGCTTGCGACGCGCTTATGATGTGCCGCTTTCAGGCACGCCTTGTGCCCGATCCGACGGCAACGCCGGATTGGCTATATGTTATAAAGCCAACGAATGTCGCCTGGCGACACCCCCTCAACATTACTTAACGTCATGTCAAAAGCTCTGATCATTGCCGAGAAACCGTCTGTCGCGAATGACATCGCGCGGGCGCTGGGCGGCTTTACCAAGCATGACGAGTACTTCGAGAACGACGACTACGTCGTCTCGTCGGCGGTTGGCCACCTCGTCGAAATCGGCGCGCCGGAAGACTATGAAGTCAAACGCGGCAAGTGGAGCTTCGCCAACCTTCCCGTGATTCCCCCGCACTTCGACCTCAAGCCGATCGCCAAGAGCGAGTCGCGTCTGAAGGTGCTCACCCGTCTCATCAAGCGCAAGGACGTGGATGTCCTGATCAACGCCTGTGACGCGGGGCGCGAAGGGGAACTGATTTTCCGTCTGATCGCGCAACACGCGAAGGCGAAGCAGCCAGTCAAGCGTCTGTGGCTCCAGTCGATGACGCCGCAATCGATCCGCGACGGCTTCACGCGCCTGCGCACCGACGGCGACATGCTGCCGCTGGCCGACGCTGCCCGCAGCCGCGCCGAAGCCGACTGGCTGGTCGGTATCAACGGCACGCGTGCCATGACCGCCTTCAACAGCAAGGGCGGCGGCTTCTTCCTGACGACCGTGGGCCGCGTGCAAACGCCCACGCTGTCGATCGTGGTCGAGCGCGAAGAGAAGATTCGCAAGTTCGTGTCGCGCGACTATTGGGAAGTGAAGGCCGAGTTCGTCGCCGCCGCCGGCTTCTATGAAGGCCGCTGGTTCGACCCGAATTTCAAGCGCAACGAATTCGACCCCGAGCAGCGCGATTCGCGTCTGTGGAGTCTGGCTGCGGCCGAATCGGTCGTCGCCGCCGTACGTGGCAAGCACGGCACCGTCACCGAAGAATCGAAGCCGTCGAGCCAGCTCTCGCCGCTGCTGTTCGACCTGACGAGCCTGCAACGCGAGGCCAACAGCCGCTTCGGTTTCTCGGCCAAGAACACGCTCGGTCTGGCGCAGGCGCTGTACGAAAAGCACAAGGTGCTGACGTACCCGCGTACCGACGCCCGTGCGCTGCCGGAAGACTATCTGGAGACCGTCAAAGAGACGATGGCTGTGCTCAAGGAGAGCAACAACTATCACCAGTTCGCCAACCAGGTCCTGAACAAGGACTGGGTCAAGCCGAACAAGCGGATCTTCGACAACAGCAAGATCAGCGATCACTTTGCCATCATCCCGACGCTCCAGGCGCCGAAGAACCTCTCCGAGCCGGAGCAGAAGCTGTACGACCTCGTGGTCAAACGCTTCCTGGCGGTGTTCTTCCCGGCGGCCGAGTATCAGGTGACGACCCGCATCACGGAAGTGGTCGGTCATCACTTCAAGACCGAAGGCAAGGTGCTCGTGCAGGCCGGCTGGCTGGCCATCTACGGCAAGGAAGGCGCCGACGACGGCAAGACCGCCAAGGAAGAGCAACCGAACCTCGTGCCGGTCGCCAAGGATGAGAGGGTCGGCGTCGACAAGGTCGCGGCGGTCGGTTTGCAAACCAAACCGCCTGCACGCTATAGCGAAGCCACGCTGCTCTCCGCCATGGAAGGCGCGGGCAAGCTCGTCGAAGACGGCGAATTGCGCGAAGCGATGGCCGGCAAGGGTCTCGGCACGCCAGCCACACGCGCGGCGATCATCGAAGGTCTGCTCACGGAAAAGTACCTCGTGCGCGAAGGCCGTGAGTTGCATCCGACGGCCAAGGCGTTCCAGCTGATGACGCTGCTGCGCGGCCTCGGCGTGGACGAACTCACGCTGCCCGAACTGACGGGCGAATGGGAAGCCAAGCTCTCGCAGATCGAGCGCGGCGGCCTCAAGCGTGACGAGTTCATGCATGAGATCGCCCAAATGACGCAGACCATCGTCAAGCGCGCGAAGGAATACGACTCCGACACCATCCCCGGCGACTACGCGACGCTCAGCACGCCGTGTCCGCATTGCGGCGGCGTGGTCAAGGAGAACTACCGACGCTTCGCCTGCACGAACTGCAACTTCTCGATTTCGAAGATCCCGGGCGGACGTCAGTTCGAAATTCCGGAAGTCGAAGAACTGCTGCGCAACAAGACCATCGGTCCGCTGTCGGGTTTCCGCAGCAAGATGGGACGTCCGTTCTCGGCCATCATCAAGCTCTCGCCCGACGATGAAATGGGCTACAAGCTCGAATTCGACTTCGGTCAGGACAACGGCGACGAAGACGGCGAAGCGCCGGACTTCACGGGCCAGGAGCCGGTCGGTCATTGCCCGAAGTGCAACGGACGTGTGTTCGAGCACGGCATGCGCTACGTGTGCGAGAACGCCGTGGCCAACCCGAAGACTTGCGATTTCACGTCGGGCAAGGTGATTCTCCAGCAGGAAATCTCGCGCGAGCAGATTCACAAGCTGCTCACCGAGGGCAAGACGGACCTGCTGACGAACTTCAAGTCGTCGCGCACCGGTCGCACGTTCAAGGCGTATCTGGCCAAGCAGAAGGACGGCAAGATCGGCTTCGAATTCGAGGCGAAGGCGCCGAAGAAGACGGCTGCGAAGGCAGGTGCGGACGAAGGTCAGCAGGACGGAGAAGCGGCAGAGAAGGCCACGCCGGCTCGCAAGACTGCCGCCAAGACGGCTGCGACCAAGGCACCGGCCAAGAAAGCGGCTGCCAAGAAGACGACCGCGAAGGCCAAGCCCGCGACCAAGTCGGCCACTGCCGGCAAGGGCGACGATGCGTCCTTCGACGAGGACGACGCACCGTTCTGAGCCTCACCCCGCCATCGCTAGCGTCATTGCGATGGCGCCCCGGATCACCGGGGCAATGAAAAACGGCCACTACCTCACGGGAGTGGCCGTTTTGCTATCTGGCGCGATTAATACCTCACGCAGCCCTCACACCGGCATTTCGCTCGTGGGTGCGGCCGGTGCGCCGGACGACAGCTTCGGCGGCACCCAGCGCTCCGCGGCCGAAATGCCTTCGTTCTGACGGAAATACTCGACCGTGAGATCGATGAAGCCGCGCGTCTTCGCCGACAGGTACTTGCGGCTCGGATAGACGAGCGAGACGTCGATGGGCGTTTGGGAATAGTTACGCATGAGGGCGACGAGATCGCCGTCGCGCACGTCGTTCCCCACGAGATACGACGGCAGGAACGCAATCCCGTGCCCCAGCAACACCGACTGACGCAGAAGCGCCGTGTTGTTGCAGATGAGCTTGTTCTGCACGCGTACCCGGACTTCACCATCCGGCCCGGCGAACACACGATCGTCGCTCCAGAATTCGCTCGGCAGGCCCAGCACGCCGTGCTCACCCAGTTCCTGCGGCGTGACCGGCTCGCCATGTTCGGCGATGTAGGCGGGCGAGGCGCACAGCATCACGCGCGTTTCCGCCAGTACCCGCGAGATCAGGCTTTCGCTGTTGATCATGCGCGTGAGCAGGATCCCGCAATCGTAGCCCTCCTCGACCAGATCGACGGCGCGGTCGGTCAGCGTGAGATCCACCACGACTTTTGGGTGCAATTCCTGATATTTCTTAACCAGCGGCGCCAGGTTGCGTACCCCGAAAGAGACAGGGGCGACGACCTTCAGCGTCCCCTTCGGATCGCGTGAGGCGCTGGAGATGAGGGCATCGGCTTCGTCGACTTCGTCGATGATCTGCCGGCAGCGTTCGAGGTACACCTGACCGGCGCCGGTCAACGACAGGCTGCGGGTGGTGCGGTTGAGCAGGCGAACGCCGAGATGCGATTCGAGTTCCGCGACGTGCCGCGTGACCACAGCGGCAGACAGATCCATCTGGGCGGCCGTACGGGCAAAACTCCCGTTATCGGCCACTTTGACGAAAACGCGCATCGATTGCAGACGGTCCATGTTGTTTCCAGTCGTGATTTGCCGCGCCGTTCCGGCAACAACGAGTAGGGGCGGACCGGCGACATACCGGTGCTGCGCATACCCGCGGGCACCGGTCGGACCGCCGCCCCGGACGGTCCGGAGCGAGCCTCGCGCATGCCGCCAAAGCGATCGGCACGGCGGGGGACTTCGATGAAGCGGTAGGCTAAGTGTAATTAGGGCGTAGCTTACCGTAGGCGACGAAAAATTGCCTGCCGCGGCAATGATTTCGACGCATGACAGTCATGCCGCACGCGCACGACGACGCGCAAACGCCCTTCCGATGCATCGTTTTACGCACCGTTGCATCGAATTGCACTTCGCTCGCGCGCAAGCCAAGCCGCCAGCCGGGTGTTTGACGCAGGTCACGGCGCGCCGTTCGGTGCACAGATAGAGTCGAATATCACCGACTGTTACAGGCCTCGTCATGCATTCCATCCCCATTTTGTCGACGCCTTGCGCCAACGCGCCCGACGATCCGCAGGCCGGCAAACCCTGTCCCGGCTGTACCTCCCACGGGTCCGGCAAGACGAAACACGCGCATGGCACGTCGACCTGTCAGTCGCGTGGCGCCTCGCCCGCGCCGATTCAGTTCGATGCCCGTCTGCTTGGCCGTTACGACGTCAACGGCCCCCGCTACACGTCCTACCCCACCGCTCTCCAGTTCCGCGACGACTTCGGCGCCAGCGATTACGCCCGCGCCGCCGCCCAGTCCAAACGCACCGGCAAACCGATTTCGCTCTACCTGCATGTGCCGTTCTGCGACACGGTGTGCTTCTACTGCGCGTGCACCAAGATCGTCACGAGCAATCGCGCCCATGCCGATGCCTACGTGGCGCGTCTGCACACGGAGATCGCCAGACAGGCATCGTTGCTCGGTGCCGGCCGCACGCTGGCACAGATGCATTGGGGCGGCGGCACCCCCACTTTCCTCTCGCTGGAACAAATCGCGTCGCTCGTCGACGCCATCGACCGTCAGTTCGTGATGGTGCATGACGACAGCGCCGAGTACTCGATCGAGATCGATCCGCGTAGCGCGGGTCCCGCGTCGATCCGTGCGCTGCGTGCGCTCGGGTTCAACCGGTTGTCCATCGGCGTGCAGGACTTCGATCCCCACGTTCAGGAAGCCATTCACCGTGTGCAGCCTCGTGCACTGGTCGAGG
Organism: Pandoraea sp. ISTKB; assembly: GCF_001721285.1. Lineage (NCBI taxonomy): Bacteria > Pseudomonadati > Pseudomonadota > Betaproteobacteria > Burkholderiales > Burkholderiaceae > Pandoraea > Pandoraea sp. ISTKB. The sequence goes on along the minus strand of NZ_MAOS01000002.1, from coordinate 129,505 downwards.
CCACACTGGAGGCCGCACGTGAGTGCGGCTTCAAATCCGTCAACTTCGATCTGATTTACGGATTACCGCATCAGACGACGGCATCGTTCTCGAACACGCTAGACGCGGTGATCGAGATGGCGCCGGAGCGGCTGTCGGTGTTCAGTTACGCCCACCTGCCCCAGCAATTCAAGATGCAGCGATGCCTGCCCGATTCGTTGCCCGACGGGCCGCAAAAACTCGCGCTGCTGCAAACGATCATCGCCCGGCTGACCGATGCGGGTTATGTCTACATCGGCATGGATCACTTCGCCCGCCCCGACGACGAACTTGCGCTCGCCCAGGCGGCCGGCACGTTGCATCGCAACTTCCAGGGGTACAGCACGCGGGCCGATTGCGATCTCGTCGGCGTCGGCATGTCGGCCATCGGCCGCATCGGCGACAGCTACGCGCAGAACGCAAAGACCTTGAAGGCGTATTACGAAGCGATCGACGCGGGCGCGCTTGCCATCGCACGCGGCGTGCAGCTCGACGAAGACGATCACATCCGTCGCGATGTCATCTCGCGCCTCATGTGTCACATGTCGCTCGACTTCAGCGCCGTCGAGCAAGCGCATGGCATCGATTTCGTGTCGTACTTTGCAGACGAACTCGGCGAGCTGGTGGATCTGGCAGACGATGGTCTTGTCGCCGTCGACCCGCAAGGGCTGCGCGTGCTGCCGGCCGGTCGCCTGCTGGTACGCGTGGTGGCGCAAGTGTTCGACCGCTACCGTCGCAGTGCCGCCAACGCACGATGCGCGAAAGTGATGTGATGCCAGCGGACGGCTCGTGATGCGACATCCACCGCGTTGAAATGACGTCGCAAAAGCAAAACGCCCGATGGGATCTCCATCAGGCGTTTTTTTATCGGCGACGTGATCGAAGGGTGATCGATCATGCCGCCGAATCGGGTACATCGGACAGATCAGACGATTTGGCCGATCCAGATGATTCGGACGAACCGCGCGAACCCGGCACCGCCGGGCCCACGCTCGCGATCAACAGCAGCGGCCACCGTTCTTGCCACCGTAGCGCGCTTCCTGCCGTTCACGAAAGAACGCTTCATAGCTCATGACCGGCTGATCCGGATGCGTGGCCTCCATGTGCGCCACGTACGTCTCGTAGTCGGGCAGACCGACCATCAATCGCATGGCCTGCCCCAGATACCGTCCGACTTTGCCGACTTCTTCGAGCATGACCTCTCCTGTACAAGAACGTCGACGTCAGACCTGACGGCCTGCCGGCATCGGCTCGAACGGTGTTTCCTTGGCCGTCGGATTGTTGGCACGGCGTGCGAGCAGAATCGTGCGCAAACCGAACACCGCCACGGCCACCACGACAAACATGAACACACCTGCGAGCGTAGCGTCGACATAGTCGTTGAACACGATCTGCTTCATCTGCGCCACCGACTTGGCCGGTGCGAGCAGCTTGCCGTCGGCCAGCGCCGTCTGGTACTTCGCTGCGTGGGCGAGGAAGCCGACCTTCGGATCCGGGTCGAACATCTTTTGCCATCCCGCCGTGAGCGTACAGGCGAGCAGCCAGAGCGTCGGCAGGACCGTGACCCAGGCGAAGCGTTCGCGCTTGAGCTTGAACAGCACGCACGTCGCCAGAATCAGCGCGATGGCTGCCAGCATCTGGTTGGAGATACCGAACAGCGGCCACAACGTGTTGATGCCGCCCAGCGGGTCGACCACGCCCTGATACAGGAAGTAGCCCCACGCCGCCACGCACAGCGCGGTGGCGATCAGGTTGGCGGGCAGCGACTCCGTGCGCTTGAGCGACGGCACAAACGTACCGAGCAGGTCTTGCAGCATGAAGCGGCCGGCGCGTGTGCCTGCGTCGACTGCCGTCAGAATGAACAGTGCTTCGAACAGAATCGCGAAGTGATACCAGAAGGCCATCATCGCTTCACCGCCCACCACCTGATGGAGGATGTGCGCCATGCCGACGGCCAGCGTCGGTGCCCCACCGGCACGCGAAATGATCGTGTTCTCGCCGACGGCTTGCGCGGTTGCGGTCAGCACGTCCGGCGTGATCGAGAATCCCCAGCCCGAGACGACTTGCGCCACCGCTTCCGGCGTTGTGCCGATCACGGCCGCCGGACTGTTCATCGCGAAGTAGACACCCGGATCGATCACCGATGCCGCCACCAGCGCCATGATCGCCACGAACGATTCCATCAACATGCCGCCGTAACCGATGAAGCGCGCGTTGACTTCGTTATCGAGCAGCTTGGGCGTGGTGCCCGACGAGATCAGCGCATGGAAGCCGGACACGGCGCCGCACGCGATCGTGATGAAGAGGAAGGGGAACAGCTTGCCTGACCAGACCGGACCGCTGCCGTCGACGAACTGCGTGAGCGCAGGCATCTTCAGTTCAGGGGCGACGACCAGAATGCCGATCGCGAGCGCCAGAATCGTGCCGATCTTCAGGAACGTCGACAGATAGTCGCGCGGGGCGAGCAGCAGCCACACCGGCAGCACCGACGCCACGAAGCCGTAGCCGATCAGCATCCACGTGAGTTGCTTGCCGTCGAACGTGAACAGCGGGGCGAGCGCGGCGCTGTCGTGCACGCTCTGACCGAAGTAGATCGCGGCCATGAGCATCACGAAGCCGATGATGGACACTTCGCCGATGCGGCCCGGACGAATGAAGCGCGTATAGACACCCATGAACAGCGCGATGGGGATCGTCAGCCCGACGGTGAACGTGCCCCACGGCGAGCCGGTCAGCGCCTTGACCACGATCAGCGCCAGCACGGCAAGAATGATGATCATGATGAGGAACGCGCCGAACAGCGCGATCACGCCGGGGATCATGCCGAGTTCGGCCTTCACGAGGTCGCCCAGCGAGCGGCCGTCGCGACGCGTGGAGATGAACAGCACCATGAAGTCCTGCACGGCGCCGGCAAACACCACGCCCGCGAGAATCCACAGCATGCCGGGCAGATACCCCATCTGTGCGGCCAGTACCGGCCCCACGAGCGGCCCTGCGCCGGCAATCGCGGCGAAGTGGTGACCGAACAGCACGTAGCGGTTAGTCGGCACGTAGTCCAGACCGTCGTTGTGACGCCATGCCGGCGTCATGCGCGTGCCGTCGAGTTGTGCCACACGGGTGGCGATGAACTTGCTGTAGAAGCGATACGCGATCAGATACACGCAGATGGCTGCGATCACGATCCAGAGTGCGCTGACGGTTTCGCCGCGCGATAGAGCCACCGTGCCGAGCGCGCACGCGCCGACGACGGCCACCGCTGCCCAGGGCAGTTGTTGCCAGATGCGATTCATTGTCTCTCCTCGGAACTGCCCGCATTGGTGTGCAGGGCAGCAATCCCGGGACCGCGCCGTTTTGGCACGATTCCGCCTCTTGGTGTGACGCCGTGTGGGCGTCGTGGACCCGTTGTGAGTCCATGCCGAAACGCGACGCGCTACATCGGCTCGCTGTGCATCTCCCTCTTCGGGGTGTGATGGCAGCCAGCCCCGGCCACGATTCGGCGTGTAGTATTGGCGTTTGCCCGTCGTGCCACAAGCGCGAAACTACGCAGGAACGCTACGTGCTATTACGTAACATCATGTCGCGTCAGCCCGCTGAAACCTGCGTAATGCGGCATTGCAAGCTCAACGAATGCCATGAATCTCCGACAGAAATTTTTCGTCCTGTCGCTCCTACCCGTCGCGCTGGCCATGGTCGCCATCGCGCTGGCCGTGCGACACCAGGGTAACGAGCTCTCACGCGCGCAGCACGACGCCGTGCAGACCACATCGCTGGCCAACAAGCGGGCCGAGCTGCTGCATTACGTCGGCCTCGCGCGCAACGCCATCGAGCCGCTCTACGACGGCCCCGACACGCCCGCGGCGCGCGAAGCTGCGCTCGCCACGCTCGCGCGCATGGAGTTCGGCAAGGACGGCTACTTCTTCGTCTACGACCTCGAAGGCCGCAGCCTCATGCATCCGCGTCAGCCGGAACTGGTCGGCCACAATCTCTGGTCGCTCAAGGACGAGTCGGGTGCCCCCACGATTCAGCGTCTGATCGCCGCCGCGCGCGCCGGGGGCGGCTACGTGCAGTACGCATGGGAGAAGCCTTCCCGTCAGCAAATGACGCCCAAGCTCGGCTACGTCATCGCCCTGCCGCGCTGGAACTGGATGATCGGCACAGGGATTTACCTTGACGACGTGGAGGCCACGCTGCGCGAATCGGACGACCGCGCGCAAGCGAACATCGACCGCACGCTGATCTGGATCACGCTCATCGCATCGTCGTGTCTCGCCATCGTCGGCCTGTGCGGACTCGTCGTGAACATCACCGAACTCAAGACGGCCGACGCGAAGCTGCGTCAGCTTGCGCGCCAGGTGGTCGAATCGCAGGAACTCGAACGCGCACGCATCTCGCGAGAACTGCACGACGGCATCAGCCAGTTGCTCGTCTCGGTCAAGCTGCTGCTCGAATCCGCGTCGATGCGTCTGCCCGGCTCTCCCGCGGCGGCGAGCACCACGCTCGGTGTCGCCATCGAACGGCTGAACGGCACGCTCGGTGAGGTCCGTCGCATCTCGCAGGCGCTGCGTCCGGCAATGCTCGACGACCTGGGTCTCGCCGCCGCCATCGATCAACTCGCGCGTGAGTTCGGCTCACACGCGGGGCTGCCCGTCGAGATGAACGTCGAGGGTGAAGCGCTTGCGCTCGACGACAACATCAAGACGATGCTCTATCGCATCGCGCAGGAAGCGTTGACCAATATCGAGCGCCACGCGCACGCTTCACGAGTCTCGATTCTGCTCATCTTCAAGCCCGACGGCATTCATTTATCGATCGCCGACGACGGACGCGGCTTCGACGTCACCGACGTACATCACGACCCGCGTCACGGCATCGGCTTGCGCAATATGCGCGAACGTCTCGACGCCGTGGGCGGTGCACTCGGCATCCAGTCGTGGCCCGGCCTCACAACCATCAGTGCGTGGGTTCCACTCACGCCCGCCGCTATGAAAGCGGCACTTCGCGCAACCTCCCGCAAATGACGCCAACCCATCCCATCCGCCTCCTGCTGATCGACGACCATCCGCTCGTGCGCGACGGGCTGCGTGCCCGATTCGACGCCTCGCCCAATTTGCAGGTCGTCGGCGAAGCGGGCAACGCGCAGGAAGCCCTCACGCGCGCCAAGACGTCGTCCCCCGATCTCGCGCTGATGGACATCAGCATGCGCGGCACGAACGGCATCGAGTTGACGGCGCAGTTTCGCGATCAGTTTCCGCACATCGCGGTGCTGATTCTGTCGATGCACGACAACGCGGAATATGTGCGCCAGGCCGTACGCGCCGGGGCACGTGGTTACGTGCTCAAGGACGCCCCCGCTCACGAAATCGTGACGGCCATCGAGCGTGTCGCCCGTGGCGAGGCGTACTACAGCGCGGCGATCGCTGCGCGCGTCGTGCAGGCATCGACGTCACACGCGCCCATCGATTCGCTCACCCCGCGCGAGCGAGAGATCCTCACGCGCATCGCGCACGGTCTCGCGAACAAGCAAATCGCACTGGAGATGGATTTGTCCGTGCGCACGGTCGAAACCCATCGACTCAACATCAAGCGCAAACTCGGTATCGAAGGGCAAGCGGAATTGATCAAGTTCGCAGTGGAGAACCGGCTGTAAACGTCTCGTGCGTGAAGCTACTGCTGGAAGGGGTTGTACACCTCGACGCCAGTGCCGGAAAAATCTTTCACGTTGCGGGTGACGACGATGAGTTGATAAACCAAGGCGGTGGCAGCGATCAGTTTGTCGACAGGGTGTTCCTGATGCGGTACTCGCATACGCCCCCATACATTGGCGACGATCTTATCGATATCGAGAATTCGGCCGTCAAAATTATGCTTTACCGATTCAATCCAGTTCTCCATCAGCGCAGCCTGATGAACGTCGTTTCGGTACCGCAACTTGCATGCCCCGCGCCTCAACTCGCCCAGCGTCAGTACCGAGAGATATCGCTGCGATCCACTAGCGCCGGTCTGTCGCATGAACCGTTGAACACCAACGTCAGCGCCGGCGGACTTGCGATACTCGCTCACGATATTGGTGTCGAGCAGATACATCACCCACCTCAGTCTCGTCCAATGTCAATTGACCCGCTCGAAATCGCTATCGAGTCCCACGTTCGGTATCGCCAGCAACGCGTCTTCAAACGACCGGTATCCCGGCTTTCGGGCCACGTTACCCAGAATCGCCAGCACTTCTTCCTCGGGCGTTCGACCGTACATCGCCGCCCGCGACCGGATCGAGCGCATCAATGGCTCGTCAATCCCTTCGATCAACATCGTGTGCATTCATCACCTCCCTTTGCGCATAACCGAAAATCGTCGTCCGAAACACACACTCAAACGACGAGAGAAATGCTAGCACCGGAGGACTATCGAAAACCGGTCGGCGCCACTGTCGGTGCGCCTTTCGGAAGGTTCACAAGGCAATAAAAAATCCCGCCGGTGTTGCCCCCGGCGGGATCGTCTTGCGAGCCGTCAATGGCGTGCGAGTGGCGCGCCATCAACGCAACATCTCACGACTCACGACTTCAGTCGACGCTCGATGTCAGCCTTCGTATCGAGCAGCGCTTGCGGCAAATGATGCTTGAGCGTATCGAACAGCTCAGCGTGAAGCTTCAGCTCCTCGTGCCACGCCGCATCGTCCATCGACGTCACGTCGTCGAACTGTGCTGCGGTGAACGACAACCCGTTCCAGTTCAGATCTTCATAACGCGGCGTGATGCCGAACGCGTTCTCGACACCCTGCGCCGTGCCGTCGATACGGCCCAGCATCCACGCGAGCACGCGCATGTTCTCGCCGAAGCCCGGCCAGACGAACTTGCCGTCCGCGCCCTTTCGGAACCAGTTCACGCAGTAGATCTTCGGCAACGTCGCGCCCGTCTTGTCGAGATGCGCGCCCGTGTCGAGCCAGTGCTGGAAGTAGTCGGCCATGTTGTAGCCGCAGAACGGCAACATCGCGAACGGATCGCGACGCACCACGCCCTGCTGACCGGCAGCAGCGGCCGTCGTCTCCGAGCCCATCGTCGCCGCCATGTACACGCCTTCGGTCCAGTCACGCGCTTCAGTCACCAGCGGCACCGTCGTCGAGCGGCGACCACCGAAGATGAAGGCATCGATCGCCACGCCAGCCGGGTTTTCCCAGTCGGCATCGATCGACGGACACTGCGATGCCGGCGCCGTGAAACGCGAGTTCGGATGCGCCGCCTTGCGACCGGTCTCCTTCGCACTCTCCGGCGTCCAGTCCTTGCCCTGCCAGTCGATCAGGTGCGCCGGCGGCGTGTCCGTCAGGCCTTCCCACCAGACGTCGCCGTCGTCCGTCAGCGCGACGTTCGTGAAGATGACGTTCTCGCCAAGCGTCGCCAGCGCGTTCGGATTCGTCTTCTGGCTCGTGCCCGGGGCCACGCCGAAGAAGCCGGCCTCCGGATTGATCGCGTACAGACGCCCGTCCTTGCCCGGCTTGATCCACGCGATGTCGTCGCCGATGGTCTCGACCTTCCAGCCTTCGAAGCCCTTCGGCGGGATCAGCATCGCGAAATTGGTCTTGCCGCACGCCGACGGGAACGCCGCCGCTACGTGATACTTCTTGCCTTCGGGCGAGGTCACGCCAAGGATCAGCATATGCTCAGCGAGCCAGCCTTCATCGCGGCCCATCTTCGATGCGATACGCAGCGCGAAGCACTTCTTGCCCAGCAGCGCGTTACCGCCGTAACCCGACCCGTAACTCCAGATCTCGCGCGTCTCGGGGAAGTGGACGATGTACTTCGTGTTGTTGCACGGCCAGGCCACATCCTTCTCACCCGCGGCGAGCGGCTTGCCGACGGTATGCACGCACGGCACGAACTCGCCGTCGTCGCCCAGCACGTCGTACACGGCGCGGCCCATGCGCGTCATGATGCGCATGTTCACCGCGACGTAAGGCGTGTCGGACAGCTCCACGCCGATGTGCGCGATCGGCGAGCCGAGCGGACCCATCGAGAACGGCACGACGTACATCGTGCGGCCCTGCATGCAGCCCTGGAAAAGACCGTCGAGCGTGGTACGCATTTCGCGCGGATCGATCCAGTGATTGGTCGGGCCGGCGTCTTCACGCTTCTCGCTGCAAATGAACGTACGGTCTTCCACGCGCGCCACGTCCGACGGGTCGGACAACGCGAGGAACGAATTGGGGCGCTTGGCGGGGTTGAGCCGCTTCATGGTGCCGGCGGCCACCATCTGCTCACACAGACGGTCGTATTCCTCCTGTGAACCATCGCACCAGACCACGCGCTCGGGCTGCGTGATCGCCGCGATATGCGAGACCCAGTCGATCAGCTTGCGATGACGCACCCAGGCGGGCAGATCACGCGTAGCAACATTGGACGAGGAGGAGGCGTTGAGCGCATTAGCGCTCACACTGGCTTGCGTCATGGGGGTTGTCTCCATGCAGAGTCGGGAAATCGAAGTGGACGTTCAGGCGCCGGTGGGTGCGAACACCGGCCGTCCTTTTTTGAGAGCACCATGCGGGCACCGCGCGTTGCCGGGCAGCCGATCCGGTTGGGGATACCGGACGGGCTTCACTGCCCCGGCACACATCGTCGGCATATCGCGCTTGCGCGCACGCCGACTCGGGCCGCCAGAGATACGGAACGTGGTGCAAGCCATACACGTCCGGAACATCGGAAGACGCGCACGGCGACACGCACGAAACATACGAGGAGGCAGGGGGCAACACGCGCAACGATACGTGCGCATCAGGCGTCTCGCTCACCGGTTCCGACTTGCTTTTGCGGGGTGGGTTCGATTTTTCGCCATTGTGTTTAGGCGGTTTCGCCATGGTTGCCAGGACACCTGCCATACTATGCAAAACGAGGCGTCAGCATACCACCGCATAAATTGCGCCGGTGCTGCGTCGCAACAAGGCTGGCGCAGGGCTCGTCCCGGCTGGAGCCGCCCACGTCAAGAACAAGTAGGCCTGTCCATCGGGACAGGCTCCGACGATTGTTCCGTCTGCGCAGAACGCCGTCGTTCTGCGCAGAATCGATTACGTTTTGCCATGAAAATTGCCATTCTCGACGACTATCAGGATGCCGTTCGCAAGCTCGATTGCTTCTCTCTATTGGCCGGTCATGACGTCAAGGTCTTCAACAACACGGTGAAGGGCGTCGGGCAGCTCGCCGCCCGGGTCGGCGAAGCCGAAGTGCTCGTTTTGATCCGTGAACGCACCGCCATCACGGCACAACTCATCGACAAGCTGCCCCGCCTGCGTGTCATCAGCCAGACCGGGCGTGCGGGCAATCACATCGACATCGACGCCTGCACCGCACGCGGCGTGGCCGTGCTCGAAGGTGTCGGCTCCCCTATCGCACCGGCAGAACTCACCTGGGCGCTCATCATGGCCGCCCAGCGTCGCATTCCGCAGTACGTCTCCAGCCTCAAGCACGGCGCATGGCAGCAGTCGGGACTGAAGTCGTCGAGCATGCCGCCGAACTTCGGGCTCGGTCAGGTGCTGCGCGGTCAAACGCTCGGCCTCTGGGGCTACGGCAAGATCGGCCGACTCGTCGCCGGTTATGGCAAGGCGTTCGGCATGGAAGTAATGGTGTGGGGTCGTGAAGGCTCGCGCGAGGCCGCTGCCGCCGACGGCCTGCGCGTGGCGAACAGCAAGGAAGAACTCTTCACGCAAAGCGACGTGCTCTCGCTTCACCTGCGTCTGAATGACGAGACGCGTCATCTCGTCAAACTCGAAGACTTGTTGCAGATGAAACCGACCGCGCTGTTCGTGAACACGAGCCGAGCGGAACTGGTGGAGGAAAACGCGCTGATTACCGCGCTGAACCGGGCGCGTCCGGGCATGGCGGCCATCGACGTCTTCGAAAGCGAACCCATTCTGCAAGGCAACCCGCTGCTGCGTCTGGAGAACTGTGTCTGCACGCCGCACATCGGGTATGTGGAGCGCGAAAGCTACGAACTGTACTTCCGCGTGGCGTTCGAGAACATCGTCAACTTCCTGAACGGCGACCGCTCACACGTGGCGAACCCCGCCGCACTGCTCGGCTTCGGGCGCTGAGTTTGGCGCACTGAGTCTGGCTCACTGAATTTGGCTCACTAAGTCAGACTCATCGAGTCTGGCCTGCCGGATCCAGCCACCGCGTCCCGGCGCTCTGCGTGCAATGCCCGGCACGCGACCGACGATGACGCGGTGACGCGGTGACGCGACAACGTTATCGCATCGTCTCCAGATGCCGCAGGAACGTCTCGCCATCCTTGCGTCCCAACGCGAACGCCGGCCCCATCATCTCGGGCCGCGTGTAATCCCAACTGGAAATCGGCACGGGCTCGGACGGCTGCACATACAGCCGGTCCTGCCCGCCGTGGTGCTGCGTGAAAATCTGCGGACGCGGATAGCGTCGCGTGACTAGCACCAACACTTGCCCCGGCGTCGCATCCAGGGCATCGACGGGCACGTTGTCGACCATGCCGCCGTCGAGCACCGCGCGTCCCTCGCGTCGCAAGATCGGGGTGAACGGCGGGGTGCAGGACGATTGCAGCATCAGATCGGCAAGCTCCGCCGTCGTCCGGCAGTCCTGCGCCCGCACGAATTCGGGACGAAACCCGAGACTGCGTGCGAGCGTCGGATGCAGCGTGCGACGCCAATGTTTATCGATGTTGTAAGCGACCAGTCCGGCCGCCGTCGCCGTGCGAGGTCCGAGCCAGCGCGGGATGTGCGACACGCCCACCCGAATCTCGGGACCCGCGGCAAGTTTGTCCAGTTGACCGTCGTAGATGTCGAGCAGCGCCTGCCGGTAGATACGGTAATGCGGAAACACCCGCTCACGGCGCAGCAGATTGCCCCAGTAAGCATTCTTCCGGTTGTTCGCGAGCGCCTGACGGTAGTAATCCATCACCCAGTCCGAGGCCCGCATGTGCAGCATGCAGGCCGTGGCCGCGCCGGCTGAAATGCCCGTGATGACACGGGGACGCAGTGGCACGTCGCGCGCCACCCGCTCCCAGAATCCTGCCTGCCACCAGCAGCGATTCCCGCCGCCGGCAAATACGATCTGATCGAACACCTGGTCCCCCGATGCTGGCTAGCCGCGTCACCCGGCGATGGATGGCTAATGCGTGCTCAGAGCAACGCGTAGGTCGTGGTCGCGTGCACGGCCATCTTGCCCTGCGCATCGAAAATCTCGATCTCGCCGAACACCAGATTCTTGCCGCGACGCAGAATTCGCGCGATCACGCGCAGATCGCCGTCCGTCACGGGTCGCATGAACTGCGTGTTGAGCGTGACGGTCGTCATCGGCTGGAAGCCGCCGAGCGCGGCGGACAACGCCACCACCATCGCGGTGTCGGCCACGGCCATGAACGTCTGCCCGCAGATCACCCCGCCACCGTGCTTGAATGCCGCGTCGAACGGCAGCCGCAACTCACTTTCCTCCGGCCCGACCGCCTCGATCTGCAAATTCAACTGCCGCACCCATGGCGAGACGAGTTCTTCGAGCATCTTCTGTGCTTGCACCAGCTCCATCCTGATCCATCCTCCATCGTCCTGACGTTATCGTTGCCCGTTGCAGCAAGCGCCGAACACCCGCACATGTTTTGCGGGACATGTCTGCGGTACTTCGAACGCGCCGCGTCGTGACGCCGATGATAGCCGCAAAACAACAGCGCCACCCGCTCGGCGGGTGGCGCTGGGGACTACGAAGGGATGGTCAATACCGAACGCTTAGCCGTTGGTCTTGTCCTGATGAATGCGCTGGCTCTGCTTGTTCTCACGATGCTGAACCCCGGCCTGCTCGCCCGCGCCCACGTGTCCGTTCTTCGCTGCGTTAGCCTCGGCTGCGTCGACATGGGCTTGCCCTTTCTCGAGACTGCCGACCTGCTTGTTGTTCAACGTGCCGGCGGCCTGACCTTGCGCGATACGCTTTTCCTGATTCACGTTGCGCTGTACATCGGACTGCAAACGCTCGGACGACTTCGACGTCGGGTTCGCCACGCGATCGTTGTGCTTGAGCTGTTCGATCTTCGCGCTTTCCTTGTTCTGCGCGTTGGCGATGCGGGCCTTCTGCGCCGCGGTGTCGCCGGTCTTGTCGGCGTGCGCCTGCATCTTGTCAATCTTCGCTTCGCCCTTCTCCAGGCTCGACGCTTCCTTGGTAGTCAACTGACCGCTCTTCAGACCGTTCTCGATGCGCTGCTGCTGATTGATGTCGCGCGACGTTTCGGTCGCAGTGCTCTGTGCGAACGCCTGCGAAGCGAACACACCACCGAAGGCCAGGGTCACAGCGCTCAGGATCAGAGTTTTACGGACGTTCATGATGGAATCCTTATATCTTTTGGCGTTTAAGCGGTGTCGGAAATTCGACGGGGACTGGGCCTGCTGGCGGGATTGCCGGCGAATTTGCTGCGTCCTTATGCGGATTAACGAAGCCGGCGAGCCGTCCGCCGACAGCCGTCGTGTAACGCGGCAGTCCGAAAAGTAACGGCTTGTAATCGGGCCGGGATGGGCCTCCGGCGCTATGTCCATGAAATCATTGGGGCACCCGCAGACAGCGCCGTAACGATTTGATACAGTGGTGCCCATTTGGCCGGCACGCCCTGTCCGTCTGGACGGATAAGCGCGCCACTTTAGAACCTGTCAGCCCCCTTACGCGAACACGCGAGTCAAGAAGGAGCCTTCACCATGCAGAGCACCAGAGACGATCTCGGCAAACTGATCCTGCGTCTTACCCTCGGTATCCTGCTGCTGTTTCACGGCGTCAGCAAAGTCATCAACGGTGTGGGCTTTATCGAGGGCATGATCACGTCGCACGGTCTGCCGTCGTTTCTCGCCTACGGTGCCTATCTGGGTGAAGTGCTCGCACCGGTTCTGCTGATTCTCGGCGTGCTCACCCGTCTGGGCGGCCTGCTCGTCGTGGGCAACATGCTCGTCGCCTTCTCGCTGGTTCACCTGAGCCAACTGGGCGATCTGTCGAAGACCGGCGGCTGGGCGCTGGAATTGCAGGGCTTCTATCTGTTCATGGGCCTGTGCGTGATCCTGTTCGGCGCGGGTCGCTACAGCGTGTCGGGCGGACGCGGCGCGTGGGACTGATCCACCCCGCCCTGCCCGCCTTCTCTGCCCTGAAAGGCACTGAGAGGAACCGGGGGAACTGATCGTCGTACGCCGTGTCGTGCGATTGTCATGCGGCCCGCTACGCGTCGGAAATGGACGCAAGGCGGGCCGAGTCGTTTCCGAATGTTGCGAACGCGGGCGCTGGTAACGTGGGGTAATACAGCCGTTGCACTTTGCAACTTGTTAGGCTGGCTGATGACTTACTCTGAAACTGCCAATTCCGGCAGTATCAAAAGGAGTGAACACCATGCGCAAACTGAAGATCGCCGCCGCGTCGGCCATCGTTGCCGCCACCGCGATGTTCGGCGTCGCCCATGCCGCAGACGCCCCTGCGCCGGCCACCGGACCGCACGCTGCCATGCACCACATGCGCGGCGACCACGGCCCCTGGGGGCTGGGTAACATCAGCAAACTGCACGATCAACTGAAGCTCAACGCCCAGCAGGAACAGGCGTGGCAACAGGCCGTTGCGACCTCGAAGCAGAATCGCGACGCCATGCGTAAGAACGGCGAGCAATTCCGTCAGATGATCGCGCAGACGAAGGATCAGCAGGTGCTGGATCTGGCCGGCATGCGTGCCGCGCGCGAGAAGGTATTCGATCAGAACCGCCAGCTTCGCAGCCAGACCGAAGATGCATGGCTGAATGTCTATAACGGCCTGAACAACGATCAGAAGACGATCGTCAGCAATGCCATCAAAGCGCGCTGGGCCAAGATGAAGGCGTGGCACGACAAGGCAATGCAGCATCGTGGCCAGATGCACAAGGGTGCACCGGCGCCGACCCCGGCACCGGCCCCTGCCGGCCAGGCACAATAAGCGCGAGGCCAGCGCCGCCGGGCACGCCTGCCCGGCATGTTGTGGAACGCCCGTCCCCTTCACCGGGGGCGGGCGTTTTTTCGTTCAGGTCTCGCTCCAGACCCGCAGCAGGTTGTGATAACAGCCAACGAGCGTGCGACGCGCCATCTCGTCCGCACCGGTCGAATTCAACCGCTGGATCGCATTGTCCATGTCGAAGAGCAGCGTGCGCTGCGTGTCGTCGCGCACCAGACTCTGCACCCAGAAGAAACAGCCGACACGCACACCACGCGTGATCGGATTGACGCGATGCAGACTCGTCGCCGGATACAGCACCATGTCGCCCGCCGCCAGCTTGACCTGATGCGCACCGTACTGATCCTCGATGACGAGCTCGCCGCCGTCGTACTCCTCGGCAGACGCAAGAAACAGCGTCGCCGAGATGTCCGTGCGAATGCGCATGCCGCTGCCCGGTTGCAGACGAATCGCGCCGTCCACATGATTGCCGAAGTGCATGCCTTCGCCGTAGCGGTTGAACATCGGCGCGTAGACCTTGTTCGGCAGCGCAGCGCTGATGAACAACGGATTACGCTCCAGTGCGCCAAGAATCACGTCGCCCAACTCGCGGGCGACGGCCGAGCGTTCATCGATCTGCTGGTTCTGCTTGACGGGCGCGCCCTGATAACCCGCCGTGGCCAGCCCGTCGACCCAGGCGTCGCCCGCGTTGTCGAGTTTCGTGCGAACCCATCGCACCTGATCGACGGAGAGAACGTTGGGTATGCGCAGCAGCATCGGCGGGTGTCCTTCGAGAGCGGAAGCCGTATCGGAAACGACGTCAGAAGCAATCAGAAACGATAAGTGCCCGTGAGCAACGCCGTACGTCCGATCCCCGGCGTGGCACGGCCACCGTCCGACTGAATCAGCCCGTCCCAATACGTCTTGTTGAAGACGTTGAGCAGGTTGAAACGAATGTCGTACTTGGGCTGATGATACGCCACCGTGGCGTCCCAGCGGGTGTAGCCGCCGACCCGAATCAGGTTCGTGTTCGCCGCGTAACGCATCGACATGTAGTTCATGCCGCCGCCCACTTCCCAATGCCCCAGCGTGTACGTCGACCACAGCGTCAGCGAGTGACGCGGGGTGTTGGCGAGCACATTGCCCTGCGTGCCGTCGTTCGCCTGAACGACCTGCGAATTCAGGAACATGTAGCCGCCCATCACCTGCCAGTTCGACGTGATATGGCCCGTGGCGCTCACTTCCGCGCCACGAATGCGCACCTTGCCCGCGTTCGTGAATTCACCCGAGGTACCGGTCTGCGTGCGCGCGTTGTTCTTCGTCACCTGGAACAGCGCAGTGTTGATCGAGAGGTTGTCGTCGAACAGATTCCACTTGCTGCCGACCTCGAACGACTCGTTCGTCTCCGGCGGCAACGCCTGCGTATTGTTCGTGACGGTCAGCGCTTCGAGCGACGGGTCGAACGACGTGCCGTACGAGAAGTAGTACGACTGCGCCTCGCTCGGCTGATAGATCAGGCCAGTACGAACGCTCGTGTAGCTGACGGTCTGCGTCGAGTAACCCGGCGCACTGATGGTGTTCGACAACTGCGCCTTGTAACGATCCCAGCGCAGCCCGCCCACGACCTTCCAGTGCTTGTTGAGCTCAAGCGTGTCGTTCGCGTAGAACGCGACCGTCTCGGCCGACCCCTGCGCGAGGTTGCCGGTGGACGTCGTCACATTCGGCAGGCTCGACAAGTACGCCGTGCTGTTGGCAGGAATCCAGCCGAGGAAACCGGACGCCTGACCGGCGCCGGTGCGCAGGTACGTCTGGTTCTCGTACGTGTCGCGACCGAGTTCCGCCCCGGCGATCAGCGTGTGCTTGAACGGCCCGGTATCGAACTTCTTCACGATGTCGGTCTGGTTGAACAGCGCGGTGTCGGTGATCTGACGATCATGACTTTGCAACTGCACGAACAACTGATCGAGCGAGTACGACGGAATGCCTGCAGTGGGCCCTACCGGGAGCGCCGTGAAGCCGCCCTTGCCGTTGGAAATGCCGACCGCGTGCGACGACGTTTCGATGGCGTCGATCACATAGCGGCTGTATTGCGTCTGGTTGGTGATCGTCAGGCTGTCGTCGACCCGGTGCTTGATCTTCGCCGAGACACTCAACACGTCCTGCACCGTGCGGTCGGTCGTCAGGCCGTAGAACTGGTTCTTCGAGACAGGCAGCGGGTTGCCGTTGTAGCCGACGATGCCGTAGTCCGGCATGTCGCGGTTATGTTCGATCAGCGCGGAGAGCGTGATTTCCGTGGGGGTACCGATACCGAGCTTGAGCGTCGGTGCGACGCCCCAGTCCTGGTTGTACATGACGTCGCGCGTGGTGTGAATGTCCTGCGCGAAGCCGTTGATACGGAAGGCGGCGGTATCCGAGAGCGGACGGTTGAAGTCGAACGAGCCGCGATAACGGTCATTGGTACCGATGGTGCCGGAGACTTCGTTGAGCGGCTTGAGGTTGGCCTGCTTGCTCACCTGATTGATCACGCCGCCGGTCGAGCCGCGGCCGAAGAGCATCGACGACGGACCTTCGAGCACTTCGATCGAGTCGAGATAGAACGTATCGCGATAGTACTGACCGCGATCGCGGAAGCCGTCGAGATAGATGTCGGTACGCGCCGAGAAGCCCCGCAGGTTGATGTTGTTGCCGATCTGACCGCCCTCTGCGCCGCCGAGCGTGATGGCCGGCGAGTTGCGCAACGCGTCGGAGAACGACGTGGCGCCCTGTGCCTGCATCACCGCCTTGTCGATGACCGTCACCGATTGCGGAATGTCGCGAATCGCCGTGGGCACCTTGCCGCCAACGCTCGATATGTCGCGTTGATACTCCTCGCGAATCGAGGCTCCCGAGACGTCAGTCTGCGGCAACGCGGCGGCCGGTGCGGCAGGCGCAGCGGCGGAACCCGCAGATTTGGCATCCGGCGTTGCGGCAGCATTGGGCGCGGTGCTCTGCGCCATCGCGGGTGAGGCATAGGTAACGGCGAGCGGCGCGGCGAAGAGCGCCATCATCGCCAGAGCCAGCGGCTTGCGTTGCATCATGATGTTCAGGTGCGTCCTAACGGAATGAGCGGAAATGCATAGGGAACAATCTGGGGCGCGAATATAAATAAGAATGATTTTCATTACAAGACACCTGTACGACGGTAACCCTATGAATTCTCAAGACATTTTGTAATACGTCGTAACACATCAGCACCCAAATGGTGCGTATGTGAGGTAAGGCGATGAAAGCATTCGAATTGTTTTGTCGACACCGAATCGCTATTTCCCGGCTTCGGCATCTCGAAGTACGGGTTTTCCCTAAGGGCGCGGACGCAACGGCCGGGGAACTTTCGGCCATTCAGGCGATTTTTAGCGACACGCGTCGGTTTCGACTGTCGATATCAAGGGGTTGCGGGCATTGGGAGAGGCGCCAATCGTGAGATGGCCGAGACGGGTCAATCGGGCGCGTGACACGGCAAAACGAATATCCATATGACGGCCACCTCGCTATGCAAAGTCGGATCGCTTATTGGCGCCGGGACGGGACATCGCGATACAAGGCGAGTTCTTCCGAATCCTTCGGCCATCGTCGTCACCTCGCTTCGCTCATGACCCGCCAGCCCGACTCCGTTTCCGCTTCCTTCACGTCTGCTCAGTCACCGTCCACTGCTGTCGCCGGTGATGCCGATGACACCAATCCGCAACACGTCTCCCGCCGCCGCTTTCTCCGGCGCACGGGCACGGCCGTGCTCGCGGGGGGCGCACTTCACTCGCTCGGCGCGCTGGGCATTGCCGGCGCCCTGACCCACAGCCGCGAAGCCCGCGCGGCAGGCGCACCGCTCACCCTGCGCATCGGCTATCAGAAGTCGTCGACGCTGACCGTGCTCGCCAAGACACGCGGCACGCTGGCGCAGGCGCTCGCCCCGCTGGGTGTCACGCTCACGTGGCACGAATTCACGAGCGGACTGCCGCTGCTCGAAGCCCTCAATGTGGGCAGCATCGACTTCTCGGCAGACGTCGCCGACACGGTGCCGGTGTTCGCACAGGCCGCCGGCGCGCGCATCGCCTACGTCGCGCGCGAAACACCGTCGCCGGACGCCGAGGCGATTCTGGTGCCGCAGAATTCACCCATCAAAACGCTCTCGGAGCTCAAAGGCAAACGCATCGCCGTGACGAAGGGTGCGGGTGTGCACTATCTGCTCATCGCGGCCTTGCAAAGTGTTGGTCTGCGAATCAACGACGTGCAGCCCGCCTATCTCACCCCGGCCGACGGACGCGCCGCCTTCGCGAGCGGCAACGTCGACGCCTGGGTCACGTGGGATCCGTTCGTGGCCAGCGTGGAGCGTCAGGACAAAGTGCGCACGCTGACCACCGCACGCGGCCTCGCGGGCTATCAACGCTACTACCTCGCCACGCCTGCCTTCGCGCGCGACCATGACGTCGTGCTGCGCGAGGTCTATCGCGTGTTGCGCGAGACGGGTCAGTGGGTACGCACCAACCCACGCGAAGCGGCGGCACAACTCGCACCGGTGTGGGGCCTGGACGCCGCCACCGTCGAAGCCGCCAACAAGCGACGCAGCTACGACGTGCAGCCGGTGGTGCGCGACGCCATCGCCGAACAGCAGCGCATCGCCGACGTCTTCACGCAGGCGGGGTTGTTGCCCAAACGCGTCGACGCGGCCGATGCAACCATCTGGCAAGCCCCGGCCTGATCGTCACGCCATTTTTCCCTGCGGGTAATCACGGATGATTTTTGAAGGTATTTCCGACGGATTTCATACTCCTGTTTATACTTCCGTATGTAATACCTAAAGCATTCGGCCGGAGCCCCCCCGGAACGGCCTTGGCGTCTCGCCAGCTTGGTCGCGATCCGGTTCCCGACGGCAGCATCGACTGTCACGCGGGCTTCGGGTGCGTCGATCTGACGCGATGACATCATGAAATTCGCAGCACCGGCGAACGCCCGCGAGGCCCGCCGGTTTTGCTTATTTGCCGTCCAGGGACAATGCAAGCCAACAGATCGCTCTACCTGCTCGGACCGATGCGGGTCGAACAAGGCAAACAGGCCTGCGCCGTGAAGTACACGAAAGCGCGCGGCCTGCTCGCCTATCTCGCCCTGCAACCGGGCTATCACACACGCGGCGCGCTGGCCGACCTGTTCTGGCCCGATGAAGACGGCCAGGGCGGACGCGACAAGCTCAAGCGCATGCTGTTCCATCTGCGCGACACCCTCGGCGACGAACTCTTCGAATCCGACCGTCAGGTCGTGCGTCTGCGCCCCGAGACCGGGCTCTGGATCGACGCCCACGTGTTCGCCAGCATGATCGAGCAGGCCCATCGCACGCTCGATGGCGTCACCGGTCTGGATCTCGCCGCACATCTGCAACATCTGGCCGACGCCGTCGCGCTCTATCAGGGGCCGTTCCTGCATGGGCTGTCCGTGCGCGACACGCCCGATCTCGAACAGTGGATCGAGTTGCAGCGCGACGAATACCAGCGCCGCCGTGTCTTCGGCGAACGCTTGCTGGCCGACGGCTACGCGCGACTCGGCGACCTCGATCAGGCGCTCGCGCATGCGCGTCAGCTCGTGGCACTGGCGCCGTTCGACGAAACCGGCTGGCATTGCCTGCTCGCACTGTTGCTGCGCGCCGGGCGTCGCGACGACGCCGAAACCGAATACCGGCGGCTGTGCGACATCCTCCATGAAGAACTCGGCGAGTTGCCCGGCGAAGCGCTCACGCAATTGCTCGAGACCCCGCCCGCCCGCATCGAACAGCGCGCAACGGGCCCCGAGCGTCGCCAGATCACGGTCGTGGCCATCGAGTTCGCGCCGACCGGCGTCGACGATCCCGATCAGCTCGTGGCGATGATGCGCCCGCCCCTCGTGCAGTGCGAAACGATCCTGCGTCAGTCGTGGGGCTACACCCTGCGCACCCCGACCGGCGGCCTGCTCGGCTACTTCGGCTACCCGACCGCACTGGAAGGCGCGGGACGTCACGCCGTCGAAGCCGCCATGCGTTGCGCGCAGGCGAACACCGTACGCGTGGGCATCGGTGTGGGCGTTCACACCGGACTCGTCATCAGCTCGGCGGCAGACGACAGTCCCGACACCGGCGGACGTGTCTCGCGCTCCGCCACGCAACTCGCCGATATGGCCTTGCCCGGCGAAGTCGTGATCTGCGACGCCACGCAGCGCCTCATCGGCGTTGCCATCGCGACGACGGGGCACGGCAGCGTGCGCGAGCGTCACGGCAATCGCGAAATTCCGGTGTTCCGCGTCAATCCCGATCCCACGCCCGAGCGTCGTTCGCGTCGCCGTGCCGCCATGCTCTTCGGGCGCGACGCCGCCCTCGCCGAACTCGCCGCCGCCCACGCGGCGATGCGCGACGCGAGCACCGGCCACGGCGTGCTCGCCCTCGTGATCGGCGAAGCCGGCATCGGCAAGACAGCGCTGGTGCGTCACTTCGTCGAGGCGCGCGGGTTGCGCTCCATCGATCTCGCATGCGCGCAAGACGGCGCCGGCACCCCGTTCCATCCGATTGCCCGCTGGCTGCGCTCGCAATCGACGGCGGAGGCTTCGCAGCTTCCCCAACCCGCCCTGCTCGCCCATCGTCGTCTGCGCGCCCTGTTCGACATGCATGCCGACGGCAACGTGCCTCACGCATGGAAGCAGGCGGTACTCAACGAAGCGCCGACATTGCTCGCATCGTTGCTGCCGGACGGCGGTGTGATCGTGCTCGACGACGCGCACTGGGCCGATCCGTCCACGCAGGAATTGCTCGCTGCGATGGCCGAGAACGCTCCGGGCGGACGTCTGCTGATCGTGGGCGCGCGCCCCGAATTCGAGTTGCCGTGGCGGCACACCGTCGGCTTGCGGCGCATCGACCTCGCGCCGCTCGACCCGGGCGCCGCCGCGTCCATCGTGCGCGCGGCAACGCCTCGCGTAGCCTTACCCGCCGCCATGCGCGAGCGCATCGTGCATCTGGCCGAAGGCGTGCCGCTGTTCCTTCAGGAGCTGGCGCGGGCCACGGCGGCGCAGCAAGGCGGACGCAATGCCGCGACGGCCATGCCGATGCCCGCGAGCCTTCAGGAACTGATGATGGCGCGCATCGACGCTGCGGGCAGCGCCAAGCCGGTCGCGCACTTCGCGTCCTGCCTCGGTCACGAGTTCCACGCCGAGTTGCTGGCCGCCGCGAGTGGTCGTTCGATGGCGCTCGTGGAGCGCTCGCTCGACACGCTCGTCGCCTGCGCCCTCGTGCAGCGTCAGGATCTCGGGCGTTACGTCTTCCGTCACGCGCTGCTGCACAAGGCCGCTTACGACGCACAACCGCAAGAGCGCCGGCAGGACGCGCACCGTCGTATCGCGCTGGCGATGCGCGACCACGACTCGGTGCAGACCGAACCCGAAGTGCTCGCTTGGCACTTCCGTCAGGCCGACGAACCCGACGCCGCCATCGAACACTATCGTCTCGCAGGCGAGTATGCGACGGGACGTCAGGCGTTTCGCGAAGCCTGCGCCCATTATCAAAGCGCGCTCGATGTGTTGCGTCAGACCGGCACCAGCGCCCAGACCGCACCGCGCGAACTGCAACTGCGCATGGCGATGGGCGTGCCGCTCGTCTCGTTGCACGGCTATGGCTCGGAACCGGCGCGTCACAACTTCGAGACGGCGCTGGCGCTCGCGCAGCCGATGGGCGACGACATCACGCTCTTCCCTGTCTACTGGGGGCTGTGGCTCGGCTCCAGTTCGTGGAGCGACTTCGAGCGCAGCATCGATCTCGCGCGCAAGCTCATCCTCATTGCGGAACAGGCCGGCTCGTCGCCGCTGCTCGCGCACGCCTATTACGCGCTGGGCAACAGCCTGTGCTGTCACGGCGATTTCGGCGGCGCCATCGCCGCGCTGGAGACCGGGCTCGCGCACTATCGTCCCGAGCGGGCGGACACCGGCCTTGGCGAAGACGCGCGCATCACCGGTCTGTCGTTCCTGTCGTGGGCGTACTGGTTCACGGGACGCCACGACGCGTCGCTCGCTGCCAGCGAAGACGCCCTCGCGCTGGGACGTCAGCAAGGCCGCCGCTATTCCTTCGCCTTCGCGCTGGTGTTCGCAGCGATGCTGCGACGTCTGCGTCGTGAAGTCGCGCCGGCCGAAGCGCTGGCGAGCGAAGCGACCGAAGTGGCTTCCGAGACCGGTGTTGCCCTGTGGGCGCTCGCGGGCCAGACGATTCGCGGCTGGGCGATCGCCTCGCGTGGCGACGTGAACGGATTGGAGCGCATCACCGACAGCGTTGGCCGTCTGAGCGAAATCATGGGTGGCGTCGAAGGCATGTTCTTCGGCCTGCTCGTCGAAGCGTGTGCGGGCACGGGCGACATCGCCCTTGGTCTGCATGCCGCGGAGCGCGGTGCACACTTGTCGGCACGTCGTAACGATGGACACTGGCAAGCCGAGTTCCTGCGTCAGAAGGGCGATTTCCTGCGGGCAGGCCATCATCCTGACGATGCCGTGCGTCCGTGGCTCGAACACGCCTTGCAGGTCGCGCGTGCGCAGGCGTCGCCGATGCTCACGCTGCGTGCCGCGCACAGCTTGCTGCGGCTGGGCGGCGTCAATTCACCGGACAGCCTGAGCGACGCCGAATGCATGTCCGTGCTGCGCGACGCTCTCGACGCCCTGCAAGGCGGCGAGACGCTCGCCGACGTTCAGGAAGCCCGCGCCACGCTGGCCGACGTCGCCGCGCGTAACACCCGCACGGCGCGCTACGGCAGCTAGACGCGGCACCCACTGGCTTGCCGGCGAATCGGCAATATCGGCAAGCCAGTGCCTATGCGCCCCCGCCTCAGGCCGCGTGAATAGCCGCTATCAGGCACTTCGTATGTCTGCCTGAAGTCCGGCCGCTATATTGAGGCGACCGGCTCCCCCAGGCCGACATACCGAATCCACCATGTCCATCGACCCTCTGCGCGCGCCGGATGCCCGCCTCACCGCCAACGGCGTGCCGCTCACACTCGTGAGACCTGCGGCATCATCCGCCTCGCACGTGACACCGCCGCTCACGTCACGCGAAGTCATCGTCTCCGGCGCCGTCAAACGTCGCCACTCCTTCGATCTGTGCGCGCTCATGCGCTTGCCGACGCAACTGACCGGCCCGCTCGATGTCGTCTGCCTGTCGGGTCGCAAAGTTCGCAGCGCAAGCGACTACAAGGGCGTACGACTGACCGCGTTGCTCGACGTCGCGCAATGGCGTCTGCCACAGGCGCGCGACTTCACGCGAGCCTATGTGCTGGCGCAAGGGGCTGACGGCTACACCGTCATGTTCTCCTGGCATGAGTTGTACAACACGCCGATTGGCGTCGGCGCACTGGTCGTCTATGAGCGTGACGGACAGCCGTTGGGCGACGACGAAGGCGGCATCGGCCTGATTTCGACGTGCGATCTGCGCGTGGCGCTGCGTCAGGTGCGTGCACTCAAGCGGCTTACCGTCCATCTGGCGGACCCCCCGGCCTTCTGACGACGCCGGCTTCGCCCAGGGGTCTGTGAACGGCTGCGGTAAGCCGTCGTCGTGACGTCGTCGGTGCGAATCCGATCAGGCGGAAGGCGCACGCCGCTTGCGCGGGGTGGCCGAAGGCGTCGACGTTTCAACCCGTCTGGCCGTCGCTGTCTTCGTCGTCGCTGTCCTCGTTACCGCGGCCTTCGTCGCCTTCGTTACCTTGGTCGTCTTCGTCGCTGCCAGTTTTCGGCGGCTTTCTCCCGAGGCTTCCTGCGTGTCGGTCGCCTTGCGCGTGCTGCGCTTCGGCGTCGCCGCGTCATCCTGCACCGCGACCTTCGCGGGCGCCTTCCGACGCGACACCGGCGACGCATTCGCGCCGAGCTGCGAACGCACACGCTGCTGCATGTCCGCGATATCCGAATCGAGAATCAGACGCCCGCGCAGTTTCCCGTTCATGCGCTTGATATAGGTGCGCGCTTCCTGCATGTGGAAGTGCATGAGTTCACGCACACGCGCGACATCACCGGCACGCGCCGCATCGGTAATCTGACGATGGATGTTGACGTTCGCCGTGCCGAACTTCTCGTGTTCGCGACGCGGGGTCTCGTTCCCGAACACGATCAGTTGGCGAATCATCTCGTTGACGAGTTCGCAAGTGAAGCGCAGGAAACTGTTGGGATTGGCGGCGGCAAGAATGTCGTGAAAGTCGACGTCGGCCTGACGCTGGCGCAGCAACTCGCGGCGATCGTGCGACGCCGGACTGCAACACGACATGTTGTTCTCCAACGCCGCGAAGTCCGCTTCGGTCAGATGCGGCACGGCACCGGCGGCCAGCTCTGGTTCGAGCAACTGACGCACCGTATAGATGTCGTCGATGCTGACTTCCTTGAAGAAGAGATAGTTCTGCAAGAGCTGGAACGTGCGCTCCAGCGGCACCTCCACGACCATGCCGCCACCGGACGGTCCGGTGCTCACCTTGATGAGCCCCTGCACTTCGAGCGACTTGAGCGCTTCGCGAATCGTGCTCTTCGACACGCCGAACATCTGCTGCAACTCGACTTCGCGTGGCAGCCGATCGCCGGGCAACAGGTTGCCTTCCGTGATCAGACGCTTGATGGCTTCCGCAACCAGATCGCCACGTTTTTGTTGTTTGATTTCCAACGGTTCTCGCACCGTTTGCGCATCCAATGCCATGTGGCGCCTCAGAAGTCGGTTCGGACGGGTGTCGTGCGAAATCCGCGTAAACCCGCGTAATACCTGGCGTACAACAGCGCGGTACGGACACGCCCGATCGGAATTTTTTCCGATTGACACGAAAAACCATTATACCTACGATCAAATCCATCCTATTTATCATGATAAATATGACGGATAGGGATAAGGTCCGATTCCTCCCCCGCATGGAGATCCAATTGAATCGTCGTGAACTGTTGAAGCTCGCCGCCGCGGCGTCTCTGCCTGGCTCCCTGTTCTCCGCTCGCGACGTGTTCGCGCAAAGCACCGGAGCCATTCAACTGGCTTGTCCGGTGCCCATGTCGGGGCCGTTCGCCGCCAACGGCAAGTTTGCCGACCTCGGCATGAAACTCATCGTCGAGCAGTACGGCAAGGTACTCGGCCGACCGCTTGCCTACACCACGCTGGACACCGAAGGTAAGCCCGCCACGGCGATCCGCCGCGTGCAGGAAATCGCGCAGCAAAAGGGCGCTCGCTTCTTCGCCGGCGGCATTCTGTCGTCGGAGGCGCTTGCCATGGGCAAGGAAGCCGAGAAGGCCGGCGGCATCTTCATCACCACGGCAGGCGCCGACGAAATCACGGGCAAGGATTGCAACCCGTCTACGTTCCGCTGGTCGGTGCCGACCTTCGGTGCGATCGAACAGACGGTGCGTCCGCTCATCGAATCGATGCCCAAGGCCAAGCGCTGGTACACGATCACGCCGCAGTACGTGTTCGGCGAAGGGCTGCTCACCGCTGCGAAGAACATCTTCAAGGAAAAGGGCATCGAGCACGTGGGCAACAGCTACCACTCGCTCACGGAAAAGGAATTCTCGGGCTATCTCACCAACGCCGCTGCCGCGAAGCCGGACGTGCTGCTGATCCTGAACTTCGGCTCGCAATCGTCCGACACGCTGCGTCAGGCGGTGAGCTTCGGCATGAAGAAGAACTGCACGATCCTGATGGCCTGGGCATCGGGGCTGGAACAGTTCGAGACGCTTGGCGCCGACCTGTGCGACGGCGTGTACTTCGGCGCGCAATACTGGCACGCCGTGGCCTCGCCGCTCAACCTCGATCTGGTCAAGCGCACGCAGGAACGATTCAAACAGAACCCGAACTACAGCCTTGCCGGCTCGTACATCTGCACCAAGCTCATGCTCGACGGCATGATCAAGGCGGGCAGCGCCGATCCGAAGGCAGTCATCGCCGCGATGGAAGGCATGAAGTATGACGGGCTCACCGGACCGGAAGAGATCCGCAAGGGCGACCATCAGGTGCTCAAGAACTACTATCTGCTCAAGGGCAAGGCAAAGGCGAAGATGAAGAACGCCGACGACTACGCCGACATCGTCAACGCAGGGAAGTCGTTCTTGCCGCTCGACAAGACCGAGTGCAAGATGGCCTGACGTACTTAAGTACTGACGCATCGAAGCACCGGCACTGTGACGAGGCCGATACAAGACCTCATCGGATCACGTAGCGCGACGCTCACCCGTACGCGCTACGTAATAAGACAAAGAAGACAAAGTGCCGGCGGTTCTGTCGTTTGTCGCTCGCGGGGACCCGTTGCGTGGTCCCCGCATGTGTCGTCTGTGCCGTGCGACGTGAGTCGCCCGGCGCAAGGTGTTCCACGTCTGCACCAAAGCTCTCCGGGACGCGCATGAACGTCTATTTGTTGCAAGTCATCAACGGCGTCGGGATCGGGATGTTGTACTTCCTGCTCGCCGTCGGCCTGTCGATCATCTTCGGCCTGCTGCGCTTCGTGAATTTCGCGCACGGCGCCTTCTATCTTCTCGGTGCTTACTTCTGCTATCAGGCGCTGCAATGGGGCATGTCGTTCTGGCTTGCGCTCATCGTGTGCCCGATCGTCGTGGGCGCGCTCGCGTGGATCGCAGAGAAAGTGCTGCTCTCGCATATCTACGAGAAGGCACATGAGTTCCACATCCTCGTCACCGTGGGTCTTGCACTGGTCGTGCAGGAACTGGTGATCATCGTCTGGGGGCCGCTCGGCGATAACGTCGCCGTGCCGGAAATCCTCGACGGCGTGGTCATGTGGGGCAGCTTCATCTATCCGAAGTACCGTCTTTTCCTCATCGGTTTCACGGCTGTCTTCGCGGTGGTGCTGTGGTGGCTGCTCGAAGGCACGCGACTGGGCAGCGCGGTGCGCGCGGGCAGCGAGTCGTCGGAAATGGTGTCGCTGCTCGGCATCAACGTGTTTCGCGTGTTCAGTTTCGCTTTCGCGCTGGGCGCAGGCACGGCGGCACTGGCCGGGGTGCTGGCGGCGCCGGTGCGCGGTGTCGAGCCGTTCATGGGTATCGAGGCGCTGGGCATTGCGTTCGTCGTGGTCGTCATCGGCGGCATGGGCAGCTTTGCCGGCGCACTCGTGGGCGGCCTCGTGATCGGCATCGTGCAGAGTCTGATGAGCACGATCTGGCCGGAAGGCGCACGACTGATGATTTACGTGGCGATGGCGGCGGTGCTGCTCATGCGCCCGCACGGCCTGCTCGGGAGGGGATGATGCTGGTACGTTACCGTTTTTGGCTGCTCGCCGCTGCCGTCACACTGATCCTGCCGGTCACGCTCTCGTCGGGCACACTCGCCACCGAAGTGCTGATCTACGCGCTCGCCGTACTCGGCTGCAACCTGCTGCTCGGCTACACGGGTCTGTTGTCGTTCGGACAAGGCATCTTCTTCGGTCTGGGCAGCTACACGCTGGGCATTCTGCTCACGCGCTGGTCGTTGCCGATGCCGGTGGCGATCGTCGCCTCGATCGTGCTCGGGGCGGCCATCGCCGCGATCGTGGGTAGCTTCGCGATCCGGCAGAAGGGCACCTACTTCGTGATGCTCACGCTCGCCTGCGCGCAGATGTTCTACTTCCTCGCGTACACGGCAACCGACTGGACGGGCGGCGACAACGGCCTGCTCGATATTCCGCGCAAGTCGCTCACGCTGGGCGGCAAGACGCTGATCCCGCTCGACACACCCTGGCAGTACTACACCTTCGTGGCCGTCGTCTTCCTGATCGTCTTCGCCTGGCTGCTGCGTGTGGCGGACTCGGTGTTCGGACGCACGCTGCTCGCCCTTCGCGACAACGAGACGCGTGCCGCCGCTATCGGCTATCACGTGAAGACCTTCAAGCTCGTGGCCTTCGCCATCTCCGGCGCGGTCACGGCGCTCGCCGGCGCGCTGCACGCATTGATGACGGGCATCGCACCGCTGTCGAACATCGAGTACCACACGAGCGAGATGATTCTCGTGATGACAGTGATCGGCGGCACGGGCAACCTGTTCGCGTCGGTGCTGGGTGCCGCGTTCTACGTGCTTGCCGCCGACTGGCTCTCGACCCTCTGGCCGCGCTGGCTGCTGCTGCTCGGCCTGCTGCTGATCGCGGTGAGTCTGTTCATGCATCGCGGCCTGTGGGGTGTGGGGGAGACGCTGTGGCATCGCATCGCCGGCAAACGCCGTGCGGCCGACGGCAAACTGGATACACAGAGTACGCAGGGAGACCCGACATGAGCGACGCTCTCATCGAAGCCTCGGGCATCGTCAAACGCTACGGCAAGTTCACTGCGCTGCACGGCGTCGACCTGCGCGTAGCGCCCCGCACGGTGCATTCCGTCATCGGCCCGAACGGCGCAGGCAAAACCACGCTGTTTCACATGCTCACCGGCACGGTGCCGGTCTCCGGCGGACGCATTATGTTCGACGGACACGACGTCACTTCTGAAGCCGACTACCGCCGCGTGCAACGCGGCATCGCCCGCTCGTTTCAGGTCACGGCGCTGTTCCAGAACCTGTCGGTGCGTGAGAACCTGCGACTCGCTGCGCTCGGCGTCACACCGCGCCACGCCCTGTCGACCTGGCGCAAGGCCGACGGGCCGCGCGCGTGCGCTTCCGTCGTGGACGACGTGCTCACACGACTTGCCCTCACGCGTCATGCCGACACCGCCGCAGGCTCGCTCTCGCACGGTCAGCAGCGACGCCTCGAAGTCGGCATGGCGCTCGCTGCACGTCCCAAAGCGATCTTTCTGGACGAACCGACATCCGGCATGGGCATCGACGATCTCGACGACATGAAGCAGCTCATCCGGGGGCTGCGCGACGATCACACCGTGGTGCTGATCGAGCACAACATGAACATCGTGATGGACATCTCCGACACGATCACCGTCATGCAGATGGGTCGCGTGCTCGTCGAAGGCAAGCCCGACGCCATTCGCGCCGACGACCGTGTGCGCGCCGCCTATCTCGGCAACATGATCACCGGAGGCCGCGCATGATTCTCGACGTCGCAGGCATTCACAGCTATTACGGCAAGAGCCACATCCTGCAAGGCGTGTCGCTGAACATCGGCGACGGCGAACTCGTCACGCTGCTGGGTCGCAACGGCGCGGGCAAGTCGACCACGCTCAAGACCATCGCCGGCGTGGTGCCGCCCAAGGCGGGCAGCATCACGTTCATGGGCAAGCCGGTGGCCGGGCAGCCCGCGCATCGCATCGCGGCGCGCGGGGTCTGCTTCGTGCCCGAGCATCGCGGCATCTTCAAGCTGCTCACCGTGGAAGAGAATCTGAAGCTCGGTGCGCGACGCGACTCGCCGTGGCAACTGGCCGACATCTATCGCATCTTCCCGCGCTTGCAGGAGCGTCGCAAGAACGGCGGCGCGCAATTGTCCGGGGGTGAACAGCAGATGCTCGCCATCGGACGCGCACTGATGAATCATCCGCGCCTGCTCATGCTCGACGAACCGGTCGAAGGCCTTGCGCCGGTGATCGTCGAGGAGATCGTCGCGCAGTTGAAGCTCATCAAGCAGGCGGGCGTGGCCATCCTGCTCGTCGAACAGAATCTGGAAGTCTGCACGCAGCTTGCCGACCGGCATTACATCGTCGAGCAGGGCGTGATCGTGTACGGCGCGGACAATGCCGCGTTTCTCGCCGACGAGGTCGTCAAGGACCGTTATCTCGGCGTGGGCGTGGCGTAGGACATAAGGCGCAACTCTCAAGGATCAGTGGAACATGGAACGTCTCGACCAACCGGCTGCCGCAGTGCGCATCGACGGTGCGCGCCTGTGGGACAGCCTCATGCAACTCGCGCAAATCGGTGCGACGGACAAGGGCGGCGTATGCCGTCTGGCGCTGACGGATCTCGACCGGCAGGGCCGCGATCTGTTCGTCGCGTGGGCGAAGGAAATCGGCTGCACGGTGCGCATCGACGCCATCGGCAACATCTTCGCGCGGCGCGCGGGGCGCAACGATACACTGCCGCCCGTGATGACCGGTAGCCACATCGACACGCAGCCGACCGGCGGCAAGTTCGACGGCAACTACGGTGTGCTCGCCGGGCTGGAAGTGCTGCGCACGCTCAACGACAACCACATCGTGACGGAAGCACCGCTCGAAGTCGCTGTGTGGACGAACGAGGAGGGCTCGCGCTTCGTGCCGGTGATGATGGGCTCCGGCGTCTACGCTGGCGCATTTACGTTGGAGCACGCACTCGCCCAGAAGGATCACGACGGCGTGAGCGTGGCCGAAGCGCTCGGCAGCATCGGGTATGCAGGTCCGACGTCGGCCGTGGGTCAGCCCGGCGCGGTCGGCGCGTACTTCGAAGCGCACATCGAGCAAGGTCCGGTGCTCGAAGCGCATGACAAGACCATTGGCGTCGTGCAGGGCGCACTCGGCCAGCGCTGGTACGACGTGACCATCACCGGCATGGAAGCGCACGCCGGCCCCACGCCGATGGAACTGCGCCGCGACGCGCTGCTCGCGGCTGCCCAGTTGATCCAGGCCGTCAACCGTATCGCGTGCGAGCATGCGCCGCATGCCCGTGGCACGGTCGGCTGGATCGATAACTATCCGAATTCGCGCAACGTCATTCCGGGGCGCGTGAAGCTCTCCGTCGATCTGCGCGCGGCCGACGACGCCACGCTCGACGCCCTGAACGCCAAGCTTCGTGCCGAGTGCACCGCGTTGAACGCCAACGGCATCGACGTCGCCATCGAGCAGGTCGTGTACTTCCCGCCGCAACCGTTTGCGCCGGAACTCGTCGACGCGATCCGCACCGGTGCCCAGACGCTCGGCTATTCGTCGATGGACGCCATCAGCGGTGCGGGACACGACGCCGTGTATCTCGCGCGCGTCGCACCCACCGCAATGATCTTCGTGCCATGCAAGGACGGCATCAGCCACAACGAGATCGAAGACGCCGATCCGGCGCATCTCGAAGCCGGTTGCAACGTGCTGCTCCAGGCGATGCTGCAACGCGCCGGAGGTGCGGCATGAAAGTGATGATCGCGCGCATGAACCACGAGACGAACACGTTCTCGCCGGTGCCCACGCCGCTCGACGCTTTCGGCAATCACGGCCCGACCTACGACGCCGAGGCCTATCGCGACAACAAGGGCATGCGCACGGCGATGGCCGCGTTCATCGATCTGGCAGAGGCGGCGGGCGCGCAGATGGTGACGCCCGTGTCCGCCGGGGCGAATCCCAGCGGTCCTGTGGCGGCGAGCGCCTACGATGAACTGTGTCGTCGCATCGTGGCGGCCGCCACGGGGGTCGACGCCATCCTGCTCGACCTGCACGGCGCGATGGTGGCGGAGAACAGCAACGACGGCGAGGGCGACCTGCTCGAACGCGTACGCGCGGCCGCGCCGGACACGCCGATTGCCGTCGCCCTCGATCTGCATGCGAACGTCACCGCGAAGATCGTGGCGAACGCCGACATCGTCGTCGGCTTCAAGACGTATCCGCACATCGACATGTACGAGACGGGCGAACATGCCGGACGTCTGCTGTTCGAGCGACTCGCGGGCAAGCATCGTCCGACGGTCGTGTGGCAACAACCGCCGTTGATGGTGCATACGCTACGCAGCACGAGCCATGGCGGCGCGATGAAACGCGCGCTGGACGCCGCGCGGCGCGCCGAAGCGGAGGAGGGTATCCCGGCCGTCTCCGTGTTCTCCGGCTTTTCGCTCGCCGATATCCCCGCGCCGTGCATCAGCGTGGTGGTGACGGCAGAAGCGGGCGAGGGCGGCGTCGCGCGTGCACAGGCGGTGGCGGATCGCATCGCGGCGCAGATCTGGGACGAACGCGACGATTTCGTCTACCGTAGTGCGCCGCTCGCCGACTCGATTGCCGAGGCAAGACAACTGGCCGAAGGCGCCGACAAGCCGGTGCTGCTGCTCGATCACAGCGACAACTGCATGTCGGGCGGCACGTGCGACACGATGGACGTGCTGGAAGCGGCGCTGGCCGGCGGGCTGACGGGCATCGGCGTCGGTCCATTGTGCGACCCGGAAGCAGTGGCGACGCTGATCGCCGCAGGCGAGGGCGCCGAGGTCACGCTGGCCGTGGGCAACAAGCGTCCGCTCACGCAACTGGGCATCACGAAGACACCGCCGGTGCTTACCGGCATCGTGCGCAAGATCAGCGACGGCGAGTACATCGTCTCGGGGCCGACCTACACGGGCCAGCGCTGCTACATGGGTCGGACTGTGCTGTTCGATATCGGACCGGCACGCATCGTCGTCACGGAGCGCACGCACGAGCCGTGGGATCACGGCGTATTCACGTGCGTGGAGCTTGACCCGCACCGCGAGCGGTTCCTGCTGCTCAAGTCGCGCATGTACTGTCGCCCCGTGTTCGTCCCGATCTCGGCCGGACTGGTGGAATGCGACAGCGACGGTGTGACGAGTTCGAACTACGCACTCTTTCCATTCTCGCGCGTGAGTCGTCCGGTGTATCCGCTGGATACGGGGGCGAAGTTCGGCGAGTGACCGTGTGAGCTAATACGCGGGTTGGCTTGGCACAAGACGTCGGCGAGCGCTGATCGGCACGTACGATCGGTACTGAGATGGCGCACGACCTGTCAACGTTGTCAGGTGATGCGATACAGGAAGCGGCATACGCTTGCAGTGGTGTTTAGCTGTGGAGGCGTTCATGCGTCGCATCTCACGAATCTGCCTGCCGTTCGTCTCGCTGTGGGTCGGGCTGTGGGTCGCGTTACTCGCGCTCCCGGCCTGGGCGCTCTCCGGTGCCGACGTCGCTTATCAGATCAACCAGCGTTACCAGAAAACGCCGTCGAAGTGTTTCGTCGCCAACCCCGTGCAGGAGTGCTCCGGCGTACTCATGCGCCCCGCACCGACGCCGGGTGGCGATCTCTTCGCGTTAAGCGCGGACGAGACGGCGAACGGCATGGCGCGGTTCGATTTCGTGCGGCGCGATATCGAAACGACACATCTGAGCGACTCCGTCGGTTTCATTCTCGCCCCACGGCCCGAGGCCGTCGGGAACGGTAAGCCCTACGATCTCTTGTGCGGATGTCCGCCACCGGGCGCCTCCAATCCGTCGCCATGCAACGACTGCCCCGGGCAGCCGAACACCGCAGGCGTGAGTCTGTGGGATCCCGCAGCCCCGGAGAAAATCGCGGCGCAAGCGATCTATTACGATGTCGACAACGGCGGGCAACTCGCCACCGCGCTGGAATACCAGCGTCAATACTTCAACAAATCCGGGGAATGGAAGCCTATTTTGCGCGTCGCTTTCGGGGCGCAGGGCACCACGACTTTCGGGTTCGATGCTACCGATCAGCTGGATGTCGGTTATGCCACCGCGAAAGCGCTCAATGCGCGATACGCTGACACCCGTAAGGTTTGCCCCGACGGACGCGCTGCATATTTTTGCAGCGGTGTCGTCATCCGCGTCACTGGTTGGGGCACGGGCTTTAAGTCCTGGAATCCCAGTCCCGGATCCGTGGCAGCGAACGGCGTGTCGTTCTCGTACATTCGCGCTGATACGTTCGTCGAAAGACTCTTCTGGCACGGCAACGATGCCGGCGTCATTCATCGCGAGTTCGCCGCTCCAATAGCACACCCTTTGGAGATGCGGTGCATTTATACACGAGACGTGGGAAGCACTCCGCCGGATCGATGCTACCAGATGACCTCGGTGTTATGCGGCGAGATGAACATCCACACTGCACAAGCCTTGGTGTCATATCTGCTCACAACCGGGAGACTCTGCGCCTTCGATCCGAGCCCAATACCGTTCTATGTGAGCTTCGAGGCACGCCCGTTACTACCCCAAGAGTACAAGCACGCCTGGAACGAAGCGATCATCGCCATCTGGCCTCAGGATATTCCCGAGCAGATCGGCATCGAAGCGTTTTTTTACATGAACGACGATGCCAGTGGAACGCAATACGTACAGAGAGACTACCTGAGCACGACAGGCCGCTTCATGCCCATCGTCAAGGTGGATCTCAACGCCACCGACGGGCAGATCTTCACCTACGACCTCGCGGCACAGTCCTTCGCCCAGAGCGGTGCAAGTGCGTTGCCCCCTGTGCCGATGTCGCCGAAGGACATTCCGCAATGACGTGACTCACTAGTGTCCGGGGGAGCGACCGTATGCAACACGACATCGTCATCATCGACGCCGTTCGCACCGCTATCGGCGAATTCGGCGGAACGTTGCGGGAGAAGACGCCCGCACATCTAGGAAGTGTCGTCGTGCAGGCGTTGCTGGATCGCACCGGCACGGCGGGCGACGCCATCGATCAGGTCGTCTTCGGCAACGTCCATCAGACCTCGGCAAGCGACATGTATCTCGCCCGGCGCGCTGCCATTGGCGGCGGTGTAGCGCCACGCGCCGGTGCGCTGACGGTCAATCGGCTTTGTGGCTCCGGCCTCGAAGCGGTGCTGCTCGCGGCCCAGTTCATCGACTCGGGCGAGGCCGAGACCGCCATTGGCGGCGGCGCCGAAACCATGAGCCTCGCGCCTTATCTGCTACCGGCGAATCGCTTCGGCACGCGTCCCGGCGACGTGATCGCGACCGATACCCTCATGGGCGGCCTGACCGATCCGATGACGGGGGTTCACATGGGCGAGCTGGGCGAGCGCATCGCCACGCGCTTCGACATCGATCGCGCGCAGCAGGACGCCATCGCCCTGTCGTCGCACCAGCGCGCGGCACACGCGATCGATGCCGGCTACTTCGACGCGCAGATCGTGCCGGTCGATGTCGGCTCCGCACGCAAGCCGGCAACGTTCACGCGTGACGAACGCGTGCGTGCGACGCCAGATGCCGCCGATTTCGCGCAAAGCCAACCCGTCTTCCGACGCGAGAACGGCACGATCACCGCCGCCAACGCGTCAGGGATCAACGACGCAGCGAGCGCGGTGCTGATGACGACTGCACGCAACGCGCAAGCGCGACGGCTACGTCCGATGGCACGCCTCATCGCACATGCGCGCGTCGGCGTATTGCCGGAGGAAATGGGGATCGGGCCGGTCGTCGCAACGCGAGAGGTCCTCAAACGTGCAGACCTTCACATTCGCCATATGGGCGTGATCGAACTCAACGAAGCCTTCGCGTCGGTGGTCGGTGCGTTTCTGAAGGAGATGGCGCTCGATGCTTCACGCGTCAATCCGAACGGCGGCGCGATTGCGCTGGGTCATCCGGTCGGGGCGACCGGCGCGATCATGGTGACGAAAGCCGTCTACGAGTTGCAGCGCACCGGCGCACGCTATGCGCTGGTCACGACGTGCATCGGTGGTGGGCAGGGAATTGCCGCGATCTTCGAGCGGCTGTAGCAGCGCTCAAGACAGATACGCAATCGACCAGCCAGGCAGCGCGCAAGGCGTGACCTGTCAACGTTGTCAGGTGATGCGGACGGCATAGCGGGCTACGCTTGTCTACGGGCTTTGCCGTGGAGACTCTCATGCGTCGCCTCTCACGAATTTTCCTGTCGCTGTTCGCACTGTGGACGGCACTGAATGCGCTCCCGGCGTTGGCAATCTCCGGGGCCGACGTCGCCTATCTGATCAACCAGCGCTATCAGAAGACACCGTCGAAATGCCTCGTCGCCAGTCCCGTGCAGGAGTGCTCCGGCGTGCTCATGCGCCCCGCGCCGACACCCGGCGGCGATCTCTTCGCCTTGAGCGCCGACGAGACGGCGAACGGCATCGCCCGTCTCGATTTCGTGCGGCGCGATATCGAGACGACACATCTGAGCGATTCCATCGGCTTCATTCTCGCGCCGCGTCCCGAAGCGGCCGGAAGCGGCAAGCCCTACACGCTCGTTTGCGGATGTCCCCCGCCGGGCGCCACCAATCCGTCACCTTGCAACGATTGCCCGGGGCAGCCGAACACTGCGGGCGTGAGCCTGTGGGACCCCGCCGCACCGGGGAAGCTTGCCGCGCAGGCGATCTACTACGACGTCGGTAACGGTGGGCAACTCGCCACGGCGCTGGAGTACCAGCGTCAGTACTTCGACAAGTCCGGGGAATGGATGCCGATTCTGCGCGTCGCCTTCGGGGCGAAGGGCGCGACGGTATTCGGGTTCGATGCGCGCGATCAGCTGGATGTCGGGTATGCGACCGTCAACGATCTCAACGCACGTTTTGCGGACACTCGACGAATCTGCCCGGACGGGCGCGCCGGCTACTTCTGCAATGGGGTCATGATTCGAACGACCGGCTGGGGTGCGGCATTCAAGTCATGGAATCCCAGTCCGGACTCCGTCAGTAAAGACGGCGTGTCGTTCTCGTACATTCGCGCCGACGGCGACGCGAAATCGATTTACTGGAAAAATAACGATGCCGGACTCATCATGCGCGAACTCGGTGCGCCGACGAAATGGCCGCTGACCCTTCGATGCATCTACGCGCAGGACGGCGCGACCGGTCACGCGACGGACCGTTGCTACAAGGCGTACGACGTGCTCTGCAACGCGATGAACGTCACGACCATCGCCGCGTTCCATGCCCACTACAAACCGCACTCCACGTGCGCGTTCGACGTCGACCCTGTCTCGTTTCAATTGAGTATCGACGTTCGTCCCGGCATTCAGTGGGTAGGGAACGAGCTACGGCACAACGAAGCGATAATCGCTCCGTGGCCGCAGGACATTCCCGTCGAACTCCCGATCGAGGCAATTTTCTATATGGGCGAAGAGGTCGCCGGTGCGCAGTACGTCCAGCGCGATTACATGTTGACGACCGGGCGCTTCATGCCCCTCGTGCACGTCGATCTGAGTGTCACCGACGGGAAAGTCTTTACCTACCTTCCCGCGACACAGTCGCTCTCGCTTGGCGGGGAAGGTGCACTAACGCCGGTGTCGACGCCCCCCGCCGAGCAGGCCGGACAATAACGTCCGGCTCAGCCGTGCCACGCTGGCGGCACGTACACATTTACTCGTCCAGCACCTTGTTCCCGGTTTCTTCGAACATCGACACGGCGATGAGCGAGACGACCACGCAGACGATCATGTACCACGCCGGGGCCATCTTGTTGCCGGTCACGCGAATCAGCCAGCCCGCGACGAGCTGTGCCGTGCCGCCGAACACCGACACCGAAATCGCATACGCGCTCGACATGTAGCCGGCACGCAGATGCTTCGGGAAGTTCTCCGGCATCAGCGCGTACGCCGGCGCCGACCCCATCGTGTAGCAGAACATCAGCACGATCAGCGCCGCCAGCACGACCGGCAGCGACGGGTAGTGCGTCATGATCCAGAACGCCGGGTAGAGCAGGACGATGAGCGCCACACGTCCGGCCATCGTGAGCGGCTTGCGCTTGCCCATCTTGTCCGACCACGCGCCGTAGATCGGGCACATCACCAGCGAGATCGTGCTGGCGGCCACACCCGCGAGCATCGACATCTTCGGCGGCAGACCCAGGTACTGAATGCAGTACGTCGGCATGTAGTACATCATCACGTACGTCGACACGGACATGCCCGCGATCGAGAAGATCGTGAGGAACCAGTTACGCACGTACACGCCACGCTTCGGGTCGTCGCGACCGGCGACAGCCTTCGCCTTCGGCGGCTCTTCCTGAATGTGACGACGCAGGTAGATACCGACCGGCGCGATCAGCGTGCCCAGCAGGAACGGGATACGCCAGCCCCAGCTGTGCATGGTGTCGTCCGAGAGCAGGAAGCCGAGGCTCGCCGCCAGACCCGAACCGAGCAGGGCGGCTGCGCCCTGACTCGCCAACTGCCAGCTCGCGCGGAAGCCACGGCTCTTCGCGCCGCCCACTTCCAGCAGCGTCGCCGTCGCCGCACCGAACTCGCCGCCCTGCGCGAAGCCTTGCAGCAGACGCGCGCTCACGATCAGCAGCGGTGCCGCAAGACCGATCTGCGCATACGTCGGCGCCAGACCGATGGCCGCCGATCCCACCGCCATCAGCAAGATGGTCAGCGTCAATGCCGGCTTGCGGCCCGCGCGGTCGGCGTAGCGACCCAGCACGATACCGCCGAGCGGGCGCATCACGAAGCCCACGGCAAACACCGCGAAGGCGAGCAGCGACGACGTGATGGGGTCGTCCGCCGGGAAGAATTGCTTGCCGATCGTCAGCGCGAAATAGCTGTAGACCGTGAAGTCGAAGAACTCCAGCAGGTTGCCGATGACGGCGGCGAAAACGATCTTGCGTTGCTGCGCAGCGGACATTTGCGACGCTGGCGACGACGTGGTGCCGTCAGCGGCAAACGACGGCGATTGGGTTTGCGATGCAATGCTCATGCGCGGTCCTTGGCAAGAAAGCGTTCGACCAGACGCGTCCAGAAGGCGGCACCGATGGTCAGATTGTCGTCGTTGAAATCGTATTTGGCGTTGTGCAGCATCGGGCGGCCTTCGCCATTACCGAGGCGGATGAAGCAGCCCGGCACCTTTTGCAGGTAGTACGCAAAATCTTCGCTGCCCGCGATCGGCGGGAACGGCGCAATGATGTGCTCGTCACCGACCAGCTCTTTCGCCACGCTGTGCGCGAACTCGGTCTCGGCTTCGCTGTTCACCAGCACCGGATAACCACGGATGTACTCGATATTGGCGCTCGCGCCATACCCTTCGGTATGCGACTTCACCAGTGCACGGATGCGCTCTTCGAGCGTGGCGCGCACCTTCGCCGAGAACGAGCGCACGCTCATTTCCATCGTCGCTTCTTCCGGAATCACGTTCGGCGCGAAACCCGCGTGGAACGTGCCGACCGTTACCACGGCCGCTTCGGTCGGGTCGATGTTGCGCGCGACAACCGTTTGCAGCGCCATCACGAGGCTGCTGCCGATCATCACCGGATCGATGGCCAGATGCGGACGCGCAGCATGACCGCCACGACCGTGAATGCGAATCTTGACGGTATCGCAGGCCGCCATGAGCGGACCGGCACGGAAACCGAACGTGCCCGTGGCAATGCCCGGATGGTTGTGCAGCCCGAAGATCGCTTCGCACGGGAAGCGCTCGAACAGGCCGTCGGCAATCATCTGCTCGGCGCCGCTGTTCGAACCGGCTTCTTCCGCCGGCTGGAAAATCAGATTGACGGTGCCGTCGAAGTTGCGCGTCTTCGCGAGATGCTGCGCCGCGCCGAGCAACACGGTCGTGTGGCCGTCGTGGCCGCACGCGTGCATCTTGCCGTCGTGAACGCTGGCATATGCCAATCCCGTCTGTTCGTGGATCGGCAAGGCGTCCATGTCGGCACGCACGCCGACCGTACGCGAACTCGTGCCCACGGTGAGCGAGGCCACCACGCCGTGACCGCCGACGTTACGGGTGACCCGATACCCCCAGCTCTCCAGCTTCTCGGCCACGTAACGCGACGTGTCGACTTCCTCGTAAGACAGCTCGGGGTGTTGATGGATGTGGTGACGAATATCGGCCAACTGCTCGCGCGCATCGGCCAGATCGCTCACCTCGCAATAGCGAATCTCGCTCATCGGGGGCTCCTCTCTTTTTGAATAACGCGGAGTATTGCACCGACGAAATTTCGCACCCATGACGCAAACCACGTCAGAATGTTGCTTTCAAGGCAACAGTTGCGGGTATCCGGCTATCGGCACGATGTCTGTATCGATAGCAAAAACCAACGTCGATTCAAGGACTTGGCAATCCAATCCGCCCATTCGCCTGAACCTGGCAGTGAAACAACGGTGAAACCAATGATGACCGGCGATTCATGGATGGACGACATCGGCGAGCGTCCGCTCAAATACCTGGCCGAAATTGCCGCGACCGGCGGCGTGCGCATGGCCGCCGAATCGCTCGGCGTGAACCCCTCGGTGGTCAGCCGTCAGATCGCGGCGCTGGAGCGACGTCTGCGCTTCCCGCTCATCGAGCGACGCGGACGCAATGTGAGCGTCACCGAAATCGGTCAGGTACTCATCGATTACTACCGCGACGGCCAGCGCCGCCAGCGCGATCTGTCGGCGCGCCTGGAGGAATACCGGCATCTGAAGCGGGGACGGGTGGCGATCGGCGTGGGCGAGGGCTTCATCGGGCGGCTGATCGCGCAGGCGTTGCAGCGCTTCTCGATGAGCTATCCCGACATCCTCGTCGAGATCCGCTCCGGTCCCACACCGGCGGTGCTCTCGCTCGTGCGTGACGACGTGGTCGACATCGGCCTGTGTGCGCGCTCCGAGGACGACCCGGCCATGCGCATCCATCCCTTCGCGGCGAAGGCGCTGTGCGCCGTGGTCGCCCCCACGCACCGATTCGCGAAGATGACCAGCGTGCCGCCATCGGAACTGGTACACGAGCGGCTCATCTTCATGACGGAGGCACACGGCGTGCAGCATTTCGTGCACTCGGTGCTCGATACCGCCCGGCTTAATGTGACGCCCGCCTACCGCGTCGACCTGTTCAATACGGCGCAGACGCTCGCCGCCGCCGGTCTTGGCGTGGCGTTCATGTCGGCGATCACGGCGCGACGCGGCATCGAACTCGGCGAACTGGTCGCGGTGCCCATCGATCATCCGATTGCTGCGGGGTTCTCCAGCCAGATGATGACCCGCGTCGGACGCCGTCTCTCGCCCGCGGCCGATCACCTCTGGAAGCAGCTCGCACAAAGTCTCGCCAATCGCTGAGCCCCCCGGACGCCCCGCCGTTTTGGTCCGGCACTGAAAAGGGTGTCCGTAGATGGCGTATGATCGGCCGGGTGTTGGACAAGCCCGCCTGATCAAGTAATGACGACTGACTCGAACCAACCCGCCCACCGGCGACTCCGCGCGCGCTTCGTCGCGATTTCCTGGCGAGATCTCGCCGTCTCCTTCGGCCCCGTGGTCCTGATCGCGATTGCGGCCATCTGGCTTGCCGTGTGGCTCGTACAACCGGCGCCGCCGCGCACCGTCACCATCAGCGCCGGACCGGAAGGCAGCTCGTTCTGGAATGCGGCGCAGCGATACAAGACCATCCTCGCGCGCGATGGCATCACCCTCAATGTGCTGCCATCGGAAGGCTCGCGTCAGAACGTCGAGCGTCTTGCCGACGAGCACCAGAACGTCGATCTCGGCCTCGTGCAGGGCGGCGTGTCGCAGGGCCTCGATACCGACGGCCTCGTGTCGCTGGGCAGCATGTTCTACGCCCCCATTTCGGTGTTCTATAGCGGTCCGCGCGTCACCAAGCTCTCGGACTTCGCCGGCAAGCGCATCGCCATCGGCCGCGAGGGCAGTGGTGCACGCGCGCTGTCGCTGACGTTACTCAAGGCGAACGGCATCGAGCCGGGCGGCACGACCACGCTCACGGCCTACGACGGACAGGAGGCCGCGCAAGCGCTGATCGACGGTCGCGTCGACGCCGCCATGCTCACCGGCGACACCGCCACCGGCCCGACGATGGGCAAGCTCATCCGCACGCCCGGTGTCCGGCTGATGGACTTCGCACAGGCCGACGCTTATACGCGCCGCTTTACGTATCTCAACGTGTTGACGTTGCCGCGCGGGGTCTTCGACCTCGGACGCAACCTGCCCGCCCAGCCGGTGCACGTCATCAGCCCGACGGTCGAGCTCGTCGCCCGGGAAAGTCTGCACCCGGCGCTGTCCGATCTGCTGATCGAGGCCGCGCGCGAAGTGCACGGCAAGGCGAATCTGCTGCAACGTGCGGACGAGTTTCCGTCGTCGCAGGTGCACGAATTCCCGATCTCGGACGACGCCGCGCGTTATTACAAGTCGGGCAAGGGATTCCTTTACCGGCATCTGCCGTTCTGGATTGCAAGCCTTGCTGACCGGATCGTCGTGCTGCTCGTGCCGATCATCGTGGTGCTGATCCCGGCCTTCCGGCTGGTGCCGTCGCTGTATAGCTGGCGTGTGAAGTCGCGGTTGTATCGCTGGTACGGCGCGCTCATCGCGCTGGAACGCGAGGCGCTGGCGGACAACGCCCACACGGAGTATCAAAACCTGCGGCACCGGCTCGACGCTGTGGAGGCCGCCGTCAACCGGCTGAAGATTCCGCTCGCCTATGCCGACCAGTTCTACGTGCTGCGTGAACACATCGGCTTCGTGCGGCAACGCCTCGACGCCATGAACGCTGAGCCCGTCGCCCCCGCCGGCGACGCTGTCCTACGTGCCGGCGGCGTCCCCGCCGCGCCCGCTGAAGGTGACGACGGCGACGGCAAGACGGGCGGGCAACGGTCGAAAGACGCATGACGCTCATCTCAAAGAAAGGCTTATGCGATTCATAATCGACACAAGCTTTTCTTATGACAAAGGTCGGCGCACACTACTGACATTCGCGGACCGGAGCGCCGGTCCGTCTTGACATCCCATGCTCCGGTTCGCTCGTATGTCGTCGCCTGACACCTCTCATCCGTCTCATTCCCCGGCATCGTCTTCGTCGACGGATGCGCCCGACACAGGGGCTTCGCGTCGCATCGGCACCGAACTTGCGCGCAGCGCTTGCACCGTGCGGCCTGTGCGTGACGACGATTT
This sequence comes from Pandoraea sp. ISTKB, assembly GCF_001721285.1. NCBI lineage: Bacteria > Pseudomonadati > Pseudomonadota > Betaproteobacteria > Burkholderiales > Burkholderiaceae > Pandoraea > Pandoraea sp. ISTKB. The sequence continues at coordinate 87,157 of NZ_MAOS01000002.1, read as the reverse complement.
GCCCGCCATCACGACCATCTACGCCCACCATGTGCGTACCGGTTCCGCGTCGTTCGAAGAAGTCCCACCAGACGAAGCGGAGATGCGCGCGCGCTGCGCAAAGGTACGCGACGCCGGTCTGCCGTATCTCGTCGCCGAACGCGACGGCAAGGTGCTGGGATTCGCGTATGCCACGCACTACCGTCCGCGCTCGGCGTATCGGTTCACGCTGGAGGATTCGGTGTACATCGCCCCCGACGCTATCGGGCAAGGTGTCGGCCGCGCATTGCTGCTCACCCTCATCGCGCGTTGCGAAGGCGGCCCGTGGCGGCAACTGATCGCGAATGTGGGCGACAGCGGCAATCAGGCGTCGCTCGCGCTGCACGCGGCGTGCGGTTTCGAGCATGCGGGCATGCTCAAGTCCGTCGGCTTCAAATTCGGACGCTGGGTCGACACCGTGCTGATGCAACGCCCGCTGAACGCCGGGGATACGACGCTGCCGGAGTGATCACCTGATCGCCTGATCGCGCATCAAAACGGCGAGGCGCGATCCAGTTCCTTGTAGTGACGGAAGATGCCGGTGGTGTTGAACGCGATGCGCCGGGACGACGTCAGATACGCCGCGATCAGCGGCTCATCCGCGACGGCGTCGCGCACCGCCTGACAGCGAGGAAACGCCCTGGCAAAGCCCGACATGGCGCGCGGAAACGCGTAATACAGTCCCTCGATCACCTGAAACAGCGACAAGTCGGCATACGACATCGCGCCCTCCGACAGCCATCCGCCCGCGCTCGGGTTGTTCGCCAGTACACGTTCGAAATAACCGAAGAATTTCGGCAGACGGTAGTCGATCAGATCGGCCGTGCGCTTGCGCGCCTCCGCACGCTGGTTGCTGTAATAAAGACGGCTGGCGATGGGATGATGGCCGTCGTGCACCTCGGCGACGAGGTCGGCAAGCGTGAGTTGCAGTTGATTGACCCAGCGGCGCGCACGCGGCGACTCGCCGACCAGACCCAGCAGCGGTCCGAGATAGGCGAGGATGTTCGCGGTCTGCCCGATCAGCTCGTCACCCGAAGCGTGGCGCACACGCAGGAAGGGCGGGGCGTAGGGCGGATCGACGCAGCCGGGATCGTCCATCGTGTGCAGAAGCCCGTCGATGCCCTGCCCGGGTTCGTCACCCTGAACAATCTCCACATACGGTGTGCCGCTGGCCTCGAAGGCGAGGCGGACAAACTCTCCGCGCCCTTGCAGGCCCGGCCAATAGAACAGCTCGAAGGTCATGCACCCTCCTGGCTCAGGAAGCGCCTGGCTGCATCTCCACGCGATTCTTGCCCTGCTGCTTGGCGCGGTACAGCGCCAGATCCGCCGACTCGATCAACGAGGTCGACGCCATGTGCGTGCGCGGCACCAATGCCGCGCCGCCGAGACTGATCGTCACATGCCGGCCGTTGGCCGAGCCCACATGCGCAATCGCCATCGCTTCGATCTGCGCGCGCACCTTCTCCGCAATCGCCGCCGCCCCGCTGGCCGACGTATTCGGCAACACCATCACGAACTCTTCACCGCCGAAACGCGCCGCCAGATCCGCCGGACGCGACGCCGCGTCGGCGATCGTGCGCGCCACGCGACGCAGCACATCGTCACCGGCAATGTGCCCGTAGGTGTCGTTGTAGATCTTGAAGTTGTCGACGTCGATCATCAGCAACGCCATCTCGCGCTGCTCGCGCAAGGCACGGCGCCACTCTGCACCGAAGTACTCGTCGAAGTAACGACGGTTGGCGAGTCCGGTGAGGCCGTCGGAATGCGTGAGCCGTTGCAGCTCCAGATTCGTCTCCAGCAACTGCTGCTGACTCTCGCGCAGCGCACGATAGGCTTCGTCGCGTTGCAGCAGGTTCATGTAGGAGCGCGAGTGGTAACGAATGCGGGCGACCAGCTCGATGGTGTCGGGCAGCTTGACCAGATAGTCGTTGGCGCCCGCCGAGAAGGCTTCGCGCTTGATCGTCGACTCTTCCTTCGTGGACAGCACGATGATCGGAATGTCGCGAGTGAGCGGACTGGCGCGGTACTGACGCACGAGCGAGAGGCCGTCGGTGCCCGGCATGACGAGATCCTGAAGAATGACCGTCGGGCGGGTCTGTTCGGCCACACGCAACGCGTCTTCCGGATTCGAGCAATAGTGGAAGTCGATGTTCGGCTCGCCGGCCAGCGCGCGGCGGATCGCTTCGCCGACCATCGCCTGATCGTCGACCAGCAGCACCATGGCGGACGATTCGCTCAGGCTGCTCTCGCTGCCGATCGGCTGCGGGTCCGGGTTAGGTTGGCGCGGGGTTGTCGTCATCGTTGTTCGTCCCTCTGATTCTTTCATCTCGTTATTCTGCTCACACGGTGCCGAATAGCGTCACCAATTGTGGCGCAATGCTCGGCAGCGGCAGAATCTGCGAGGCCGCACCCGCTTCGGCTGCCGCTTTGGGCATGCCGTACACCGCACTCGTTGCGCGGTCCTGCGCAATCGTAATGAAACCCTGCGTGCGCATGGCGCCGAGGCCTGCGGCGCCGTCGCGCCCCATCCCGGTCAGCAGCACGCCGACCGCCCGCGAGCGCCAGTACTCGGCCACGCTGCCGAGAAACACATCGATGGACGGACGATACACCGCATCTCTGGGTTCGTCGGTATACACGCAGCGCCCGCTCGCGTCCACTCGCAAATGCCGGTTGCCGCCCGCGAGCAACACCGCCCCGGCGACCGGGCGCTCTCCCGCCTCGACCAACCGCACCTTGAGCGGCGTCTGCTGGTCGAGCCACGCCGCCATGCCCGGCGCGAAGGCATCGTCCACATGCTGTACGACGATCACACCCGCACCGAAGTTCGCCGGCAGTCGCCCGAGCAACGTGGCCAGCGCTGCCGGGCCGCCCGCCGAGGCGCCGATGGCCACAAGTGCGTCAGTGCCGGTCGAGACACGCGGCGGGGCGCTCGTCTGCGGCACCCGCGCATCGGCCTGCTGTGCGGCAATTGCTTCGATCTTGGCGAGCAGCGACGACGCAGGACGTGCGAGGTCCGACGTCCCCAGCACCGGCGTGTCGACCGCGTCGACCGCGCCTGCGCCCATCGCGTCGTACACGAGGCTCGCGTGATGACCCACGTCGGACGTCACGATCAGAATCGGACACGGTGTGCGGCGCATGATCTCGCGCGTGGCGGCCACGCCATCCATGACCGGCATGACGAGATCCATCAGTACGAGATCGGGCGGCACGGGTGAACACATGCGTACCGCCTGCTCACCGTCGTGTGCGACCCAGACGACCTCCAGACCCGGTCGCTGCGCGAGCGTACGACGAAGGGCTTCTACTGCGATGACTGAATCGTTGACGATGCCGATTCTCATGACCCCGACTCCCCGATGAGATCCACGACAGCGCGCAACAACGCGTCGTCGTGGAAGCTGCCCTTCGCGAGGTAATAATCGGCACCCGCATCGAGTCCGCGCTGTCGATCTTCCTCACGATCCTTGTATGAAACGATCATGACCGGCAGTTCCGCCGTGCGCGCATCGCGCTTGATCAGGGTGACCAGTTCGATGCCGTCCATGCGTGGCATGTCGACGTCTGTGATCACCATGTCGAACGTCTCGCTGCGCACCGCGTTCCAGCCGTCCATGCCGTCTACCGCCACACTCACGTCGTAACCGCGCGCCGCGAGCAACTTGCGCTCCAGCTCGCGCACGGTCAGCGAATCATCGACGACGAGCACCCGCTTGCGTGAGCGCCCGCTCGTCTGCGCCGCCCGCATCGGCAACCGTTCCAGCGACCCCATCTCCACGGCCTTGGCAATCGAGCGCACCAGATCGGCCGTGTCGATGATGAGCAACGGCGAGCCGTCTTCCGCCAGGGCCCCCGCAGCGATGTTGGGCACCTTGCCGAGCCGGGCGTCGAGCGGCTGCACGACCAGCATACGCTCGCCGAGGAATTTATCGACGGCTAAACCGTAGCGTGCCTCGCCCTCGCCAAAGACCACGACCGGCTGATCGCCGGAGACGCCCGATGGCTCTGTGCCGCACAGCACCTGCTGCGCGCTCACGAGTCCGATTTGTCTGCCGTCCAGCGTGAAATGCGGGCGGCCTTCGAGCATGTCGATATGCTCCTGCGGCAACGCCAGCGTACACGACAGGTTCGCAAGCGGCAGCGCGTACGGCTCCCCGGCGACCTCGACGAGCAGGCTGCGCACCACCGAAAGCGTCAGCGGCAATTGCAGAATGAACTTCGTGCCGCGCCCCGGCGAATGTTCGATACGCACCGTGCCACGCACCATCGCCACCATCGCGCGCACGGCATCGAGGCCGACCCCGCGCCCCGACACATCCGTGACCGTGTCGCGCAGCGTGAAGCCCGGCAGCATCAGGAATTCGAGCAGTTCGTCGTCGTCCAGACGCTGCGCGGTGTCCGGCGCGACCAGTCCCCGCTTGACGACAGCGTCTCGCACGCGCGCGATGTCGATACCCGCGCCGTCGTCGGCCACGCTCACGAGCAGCAGCCCCGCACTGTGGCGCGCGCTCAGGGTAATGACGCCCTCGGAAGGTTTGCCCGCAGCCACTCGCCCCTCCGGACTTTCCAGCCCGTGGTCGACGGCATTGCGCAGCAAGTGTCCGAGCGGCGCTTCGAGCTGGTCGAGAATGTCACGGTCGACCTGCGTATCGGCACCACGAATTTCGAGTCGCGCGGGCTTGCCGAGCGAGCGGCCCAGATCGCGCACCATGCGGGCGAATCCGCCGAGGCGATCGTCGATGGGCCGCATACGACACGCGAGCGCTTCGTCATACAGTCGCTGCGAGAGTTGCGTCGAGCGTCGGTCGAAGTCGTCGAGTTCGTGAATCTGCTGCGCCAGCAACTGTGCGCCCCCGCCCAGCGCGCGGCGAAGATCCGCCAGCGCCGAGAGCATCGCCTGACGGTCTTCGTCCGAACGGTCGGCCACTTGCGCGAGCGCCGAACTCACGCGATCCAGCGCATCACCCGCCTCGTGCTGATGACGCTTGAGGCGCTGCAACGATTGGGCGAACGGTTGCGACCAGCGCGACGCCACCAGCGCCTCGCTCGACAGTCGCAACAAACGATCGAGGTTGTCCGCCGAAACGCGCAGCGCGCGCGTGGCGTTGTCCGAGGCATCGGTGTTGCCCGCGGTGTCGGCACCGCCCGGCGCATCGAACGTCTCGCGTTTGCCGATCGTGTCAGGTGACGGGGACAGCGATGGGGATGGTGATAGCGACTGCGTCTGTGAAGAAGGTGTCGAGGTGGACAGCATCGACGTAGACACCGGCTGCGGTGCCGTCGGCGCCATTGGCGACATCGTGCCGTCAGCGCGGGCGGGGGTCTCGTCAGCGTCACGGGTCGACAGGCCATAGCTGGCGTAGTCGAACGCATCCGGCGCTTCCGACGATGCCGCGACTTGTGCGCCATCGCCTGCAAGCGACGCCAGCGTTTGCGTGAGCGCGCTCACAAAGGTGTCGATCTCCGCGCGACCGGCGCCTTGCGCCCAGTTCGGATCGCGCCCCGGCGGATGCGCCAGACGCATCAACAAATCCACGCCCTGCAACAGCCGGTCGATGATCGGCACGTCAAGCACGAGCGCACCGCGTTGTGCGGCAACGAAGGCGTCTTCAAGCACGTGAGCGAGCGACACCCCCGCTTCCACGCCGACGATTCGCGCAGCGCCTTTGAGCGAGTGTGCCGCCCGCATGCAGGCTTCGAGCCGGGACGCATCGGTCGGGGCGCGTTCGAGCGCAAGCAGCCCGTCGCCGAGCACTTGCGCCTGCGTCTCCGTCTCCATACGGAACAGGTCGAGCAGCGTGGCGTTTTGCAGATCGTCGCTCATGCGAGGCTCCGGTCGAACGCCGCGCCCACGCGCAATGGGTCGAGCACGCCGACGATATGGTCGCGCCACGGCAGCACTGCCACGGCAAACCCATCCGACGCACCCAGCGCCGTCGCGGGCACCGGCCCCAACGCCGTACTCGCGGGGGTGACCGTACCGTGCACCTCCGTTACGGGAAACGCGCTCAGGTGATGCCCATGACGCAACGCCAGCAATCGTGCCGTGCTCGCGCGCAGGGTGTTTGTGGCAGACGTCTGCGTTTGCGGTGCAGGTTGCACGCCAAGCAGTTCGCCGAGCGACAGGCACGGCACGAGCGCGCCACGCAGGTTGACGAGTCCGAGCAACGCGCGCTGACGATGCCCCGGCACCGAATGCCAGCCACGCATCGGCGCGACTTCTTCGATCGTGGCGGCAGGCAGCGCGAGCCATTCGTCGGCGAGACGGAAAACCAGCAGCGACGTGCCGCGCACCATTTCCTGTCCGTCAGCCTTGGCACGCCACGGCGTAGGATCGACAGGCACGACCGGCAGACGGTCGAGCAGTTCGGCGGCTTTGCGGTGCAGCGAACCGGCGGCCGATGTACCGGGAGATCCGGGCGACCCGACAGTGTGGGGGCGCTCGCCGGACACGGGACCGGCGTCAGGCGCAAATTCGTGATCGGTCATCGATGTCGTGTCCCGTGGCGATGCCTCTGGTCATGCGATTCGGAAGTCGTCGTAGTGTTCGTCGCGTTGCGTTCGGCACGTTCGGCTCTGTCGGCGCGCTCCAGCAAACGTTTCGCGCCCGCCGCATCGCCACGCGCATCGAGCAGCGCGGCGCAGTGAACGAGCGCTTCGTAGTGTCCCGGGTCGAGATACAACGCGCGACGGTAATGAATGAGCGCACCCTGCGCGTCGCCGCGAGCGTCCTCGACCAGCCCCAGCAGATATTCCGCCTGTGCGTTGGCGCGGTCCGACGCGAGTACGGCGCGACACAACGCGACGGCATGCACGAAGTCGCCGGCATCGGCGGCAGCCCCGGCTTGCGCCAGTTGGGCGGCAAGGTCGGCGCGGGCGGCGGCATCGATACTCTCGAACGCAGCGGGTCTCGCCGGTTCCGGTGACGCAGCGCTGGGTGGCGCGAAAGATCGAACGCTCGACGCGGCCGCCGCTGCTGCGGCTGGGGCGACATGCGTCACATGGGCCACTTGCACCGCGTGCGTCGGCCGGTGTTGCGCGATGGCGTCGACGGGGCTGTGCGGCGCGCTCGCATGGAAGGTCTCGAGCGTGCCCGTCGGGCGCGACGTCCCGGCCGGCGGCACCTTCACGTCGCGCACCGGCCCGGCAACACGGAACGAAAACGCCTGCACGTGCCCGGTCGGCGCCAGCCCGTTGCTGGTGAGCGTACCCCCCTCGGCCGGTCCGGCGAAAAGCGTCGCGCCCATGCGCATGAGCTGTTCGAGCGCCGCGATGGCACGACGCTGCCCGTCGCGATCGAAATAGATCAGCACGTTACGGAAGAAGACGAAATCGAACGTGCCCAGCCGGTCGACGAGCGACGTGTCGAAGAGATTGCCCGCGTGCCAGCGCACCTGCGAACGCAGGGCGCCGATGACACGGAAGTTCTCTTCCTCCTGAGTGAAATAGCGGTCGCGAAACAGCATCGTGCCCGGCGGGCCGCGAAACGAGTTGCGCCCGTAGCGCCCTTCGCGCGCCACGGCGAGCGCACGCTCGCTGATGTCGAGCGCATCGATGGTGAAGTCGTTCGCCGCAAATCCCGCGTCGAACATCGTCATCGCCATCGAATAGGGTTCTTCGCCGGTCGAGCACGGCAGACTCAGCAAGCGGAGGGGCTGCGCTTCGCGCGGGGTGCCGCGACGCGACGCGCGCGCCTCCTGCACCATCTGGGTCAGCGCCGTGAACGCTTCGCGATGCCGGTAGAACCATGTTTCGGGCACCACGATCGCTTCGATCAGCGCCTGAAGCTCCTGCGGCGATTGTTGCAGCCGCTGCCAGTAGCGCGAGTAGGGCGGCGTGTCCTGCATCTCGGCGGAGAGGGCGGCAAGACGTGCACGCACCGCGCGTTCGATGGCATTGACGCCGAGCGTTTCGGCATCGAGTCCCATCGTGTCGCGCAGCAAACGTTCGATGTCTTGCACGTGACTCATGACGATGCCCTCGCTGCGTTGACTTCGTTCGCCTCGCCGGCCCCGTCCGAGTCACCGTCGGCGGCAGCGGCATCGGCCGCCTCATCCGCCAGTGCATCCTTCGCGGCGTCGAACAGAAGCGCACGAGCGTCGTCGCTCAGCAACTGGTCGATGTGCACCCACTGCACGAGCCCGTCTTCCGTATCGAGCACCGGGCCGAGATAGCGGCCCTCGGGCAGATCGATGCCGCTCGACTTGAAGGCGGCGGCATCCGCGCGCAAGGTATCGGTCGCCCGCTCGACAAGCACGCCGAGCCGCCGTGCCTGCGGGCCGGGCGCGGGGTAGTGCACGAGCACCAGTCGCGTCGAGCGTCGCTCGGGCGCGCCGTGCCCCGTGGCCAGACACGTCAGATCGATGACCGGGACGGATTCGCCCCGGTAGCTGAACGCCCCCGCGACCCAGGCAGGCGCCGCAGGCAGGCGCTTGAGCGCCAGCCACGGCAGCACCTCGGCCACATGACTGGCCTCGATGACGTAATGATCGGTCGCGATAGCAAAACGCAGGAACAGCATGTCGGTGTCCGCGAGTGACGACGAGGGTACGGTGTATCGGTAACGTCAGACCAGACCCGAGGGCGGGAGCGCCTGCACCTTGAAGCGCGACACCCCGCTCTTGAGCCCGTTGGCAACGTGATTGAGTTCTTCGATCGCCTGACTCGATTGCTGCAACGACTCGGCCGTCTGCTGCGCAGCTTCGGAGAGTTGCACCAGCGCCTGATTGATCTGTTCGGCACCGGTCGCCTGCGCCTGCATGCCTTCATTGACGACCTGGAAGCGCGGCGGCAGCGTCTGCACCTGCGAAATGATCTGCGCGAGCTGATCGCCGACCTGACGCATTTCGTCCATGCCGCGACGCACTTCCTCGGAGAACTTGTCCATGCCCATGACCCCGGCCGACACGGCCGACTGGATCTCCTTGATCATCTGTTCGATGTCGTAGGTCGCCACGGCGGTCTGGTCGGCAAGACGACGGATCTCCGTCGCCACCACCGCGAAGCCGCGCCCGTACTCGCCGGCCTTCTCGGCTTCGATCGCCGCGTTGAGCGAGAGCAGGTTGGTCTGGTCCGCCACCTTCGTGATCGTCGTCACGACCTGATTGATGTTGCCGGCTTTCTCGTTGAGGATGCCGAGCTTGCCGTTCACGGAGCCTGCCGCTTCCACCACGTGACGCATCGCCTCTTCCATGCGCGTGAGGCCGACGTGGCCCGTGCCCGCGAGGGATGCCGCATGTTCGGCCACGCCCGCCACTTCGGTCATGGTGCGCGCCAGATCGCGCGACGTTGCGAAAATCTCACGCGACGTCGCGCCGATTTCGGTCGTGGTCGCCGCCGTCTCCGATGCCGTCGCCTGTTGCTGACGCGACGTCGCGGCAATCTCGGTCACCGATGTCGTGACTTGCAGCGCCGATTTCTGCGCCTGTCCGACGAGGCCCGTCAGTTCGTCCGTCATCCGGTTGAAGCCTGACTCCAGGGCACCGAATTCGTCACGGCGCTCCAGATCGAGACGCTTGGTCAGATCGCCCGCGCGCATGACTTCCAGAATCTGCATGACGCTCGCAAGCGGCACACTGATCGCACGGAACAGCAACCAGCCGGCCAGCACGGCCACCGCCAGCGCCACCACCAGCGCGATGAGCATCGTGGCCTTGGCCGCCGTCACGGCTTCGCCAATGTTGTGCGTAGCCTCGTCCGCGTAGGTCTTGTTGGTATCGACCAGACGCTGGATCGCTGCACGGCCGCGTCCCCATTCCGGGTAGAGCTGCTCCGTGAGCATGGCGCGCGCGGCAGGCATCTGACCGTCGGCAACGAGCTTGAGCACCTGCGTGCTGATGCGACTGTACTGGCTGCGTGTGCCGCGCACTTCGTCGTATTGCATCTTGTCGACCGGGCGATTGACTGTCTTGCCGTAGTCCTTGAGCCAGCCGTCGATGCGGGTGTCGGCAGCGCGCAGGGCGTCGAGGTCGACGGCACGCGTGCGATCGTTGTCGTCGATGGCGACGACCTGCTGGAGCAACTGGTAGCTTTCGAACCACGCGCCACGAAGCATCGTGCTGTAGTAGAGGCCGGGCGCGGAATCGTCTTCCACACTGCGGGCCTCCGCTTCAATGGCGGACAGCCGCGTATAGGCAATGCCTGCCATCAGGGCCATCAAGGCAAGGATCAGGCCAAAACTGGCCAGAATGCGATGTCGGATCGACCAGTGTTTCACGCCGCGCTCCCGTTCGGGTTCATGCCCGGTGCCGAAGGGGGCGACGCGGGCCTTTTTGAGGTTACGCCGATTCTATTACAGCGGCCCGGCCGGGCAACGCCGGTCAGGCCGTGTATTTGGGTTTATTTCTGATTCGATGCGCATTCCCGGGCACAGAATGCGCCCGGGTGGACCACGATTCGGATGCCGGGGGACGGCACCGGCGGTCGGGGAATCAGCGGGTCAGCGGGTCAGTTCGCGCAGCGCGTCCGCCGTCATGGGGGCGAGCGCCAGCGGCGTGGCCGCAGACGTCAGAGCGCCGAGCGACGCCGCATTGTCCGGGGAGACGCTGCCGTCCGGCAGGTAGAGATTGTTCTCGAAGCCGATCCGGGCGTGGCCGCCCTGCAACACGGCGGCCAGTGCGCACTCGGCCTCGCGCGGACCAAAGGCGCACATCGCCCACGGCGTAGCTTGCACGTCTTCACCCAGCGCCTGCGCCCCCGTCTGCCAGGCGGCGAGAAACGGCAGCAGGTCGGACGGCGAGGACAACTGGCCCTTGCTATACCGGCCCAGCACGAACAGCACCCAGTGACGCCCCGAGGCAATCGCGCCGCTCGCGCGCAGGCGCCAGTAGTGCGCAACGTCTTCGGTGTCGTACAGGATGTATTGCGTGACGATATTTTCCTGCCAGAGCCACGCGAAGAACGCTTCGGCAGCCGGCGCGTGCGCCGCATCGGGCAACACTTCGCGCAACGCCACGGAGATCGCCTCGGGACGCAACGCCTGCACCGTCGCGATCTGCTGCGCCGGCGTGTAGATGCCGACGGCTTCGGTCGTCACCTGCAAGACGAGCGCGTTGCCGACAGCACGTCGCACGGCGGCGATCCCGGCCGTGTAGTCAGGCACTTCGAGGCTGTGCGTGCCGTCCGGCTTGCGCACGTGCAAGTGGATCATCGCAGCGCCCGCGTCCAGACATGCCTTGGCGCATGCGCCCAGTTCGTCCGGCGACATCGGCAGTGCCGCGTGGTCGACGTGCGTTCGACGGGCGCCGTTGGGGGCGACGGCCAGCGCGTAGGCCCGCGTCATGCCAGACCTCCGACCTTCACACCGGTCACGTCGGCCACCGACAGCGCCAGACGCTCCACGATGCGCTCGATGTCGTCCGGCTGGCAGATGAACGGGGGTGCGATCAGCGCATGGTCGCCATGCACGCCATCGACCGTCCCGCCCATCGGATAGATCAACAGGCCGCGTGCCTTGGCAGCAGCCTTCAAACGGGCGTGTGTCTTGTCCGCCGTCGGCAGGGTCTGCTTCGTCGCCCGGTCGGCGACGAATTCGACACCGACGAACAGCCCGCGACCGCGCACGTCGCCCACGTTCGGGTGATCGGCGAAGACCTCGCGCAAACGTGCACGCAACTGCTCGCCACGCGCCTTCACGTTTTCCAGCAGGTTCTCCTCGGCAATCGTGCGCTGCACCGCCAGCGCCGCCGCGCACGCCATCGCGTGTCCGAGGTAGGTGTGTCCATGCTGGAAGAAGCCCGAGCCGCCGACAACGGCGTCGAAAATCTTGTCGGTGCAGAGCATCGCGCCGATCGGCTGATACCCCGCGCCGAGGCCCTTGGCGATGACCAGAATGTCGGGCGTCACGCCATCTTCCTCGCACGCGAACAGATGGCCGGTGCGCCCCATGCCGGACATGACTTCGTCGAGCAGCAGCAACACGCCGTACTTGTCGCACACGGCGCGGATACGCTTGAAGTAATCGCCGACCGGCGGCACCGCGCCGGCCGTCGCGCCGACCACCGTCTCTGCGACGAACGCGATCACCTTGTCGCCGCCGAGCTCCAGGATCTTCGCTTCGAGTTCGTCCGCCAGACGCTGCACATAGGCCGCATCGCTCTCGCCATCGAGACGCTCACGATAGGCAAAGCACGGCGAGACGTGATGCGCCGGCACCAGCAGCGGCAGGAACGGTTCGCGCCGCCACGCGTTGCCGCCGATGGCCAGCGCGCCGAGCGTATTGCCGTGATAGCTCTGACGACGCGCGATGAAGTACTGACGCTGAGGCTGACCGATCTCGACGAAATACTGACGCGCCAGCTTGAGCGCCGCTTCCACGCCCTCCGAACCGCCACTGACGAAGTAGACGTGATTCAGATCGCCGGGCGCGCTCGTCGCCAGCGTGTCGGCCAGATGCTCCGCGACTTCCGTCGTGAAGAACGACGTGTGGGCATAGGCCAGTTGCGCCGCCTGCTGCTGCATCGCCTCGATCACGCGGGGATGCCCATGACCCAGACAGGAGACCGCCGCGCCGCCGCAAGCATCGAGATAGTGCTTGCCATTGCTGTCGATCAACTCGATTCCCTTGCCGCCGACCGCGACGGGCAACGTCTGGCGCGGGTTGCGGTGAAACACGTGAGTCATGCCTGGACCTCTGACGAAAATTGGCTGCGAGACGGTGGTGAACGTCGTTTGGCGATGTCGCAGTGCACGACGGCCGGACAGCCGTCGTCGCCCCGGACGATGACGCTCAGTGTAGGCGTATCGCCCGACCATTGCAACATATGTTTCATTCATTTTTACATCGCAACACTTTACGCAACACCATTACCACACTCGCTGTTTCATCACAGGCCACAGTCGCGAGGGAAAGCCCGTGCGCACCGACGGCTTTTCATGCAACAATCGTTACATTCTTTCGTCGCCGTGTTGCCATCCCCCAATGACACAAGCCACAGCGCTGCCGCAGACGCTCGACCAACTGAACACACTGTTGCGCGAGCGCTACCCCCAACTCAGTCCGCAATTTCAGGCGGGCGCGCGTTTCCTGCTCGATCATCCGCAACGCGTGCCGATCAGTTCCATGCGCGCGATTGCTGCCGAAGCGGGCGTGCAACCGGCCACGTTCGTGCGGCTTGCGCAGCATCTCGGCTTCGACGGCTGGCACGGGCTTCGCGAACTGTTTCTGGAATCGATCCGGCTCGGGCCACAGCCTTACGCGAGCCGTGCACGGCAAGTGATCCGCGAAGGCGACGCCGCGCGCATGGTGCCGGAGATGTTTCGCGTACAGCACAACAACCTCGATCTGACGGAGGCGGGGGCGAATGCGTCGCTGGGGGCGGCGGTCGATTTGCTCGCCAATGCGGGGACGGTGCATGTGGCGGGCTTTCGCGCGTGCTTTCCCATCGCCTTCACGTTCCAGTACGTCTATCGTCTGTTCCGGCCGACGGTGCATCTGATTCGCGGCGAGGCGGGCACGCTGGAGATGGAATTGCGGGCGCTATCGGCACGCGATGTGGTGGTGGTCATCAGCTTCGCGCCGTATTCGAACGAGGCGCTGATCGTCGCCCGGGCGGCGCATGCGGCGGGCGCGCGCGTGCTCGCCCTCACGGACTCGACCGTCTCGCCGCTTGCGCTCGACGCGGATGTCACGGTGCTGTTCTCGCATGAAAGCCCGTCGTTCTTCCCGTCGATCACGGCGGGCATTGCCGTGGTGGAGACGCTCGTGGAAATGCTGCTCGCCCGCAAGGGGCGCGGTGCGGTGCGCGCACTGGAGCTGGCCGAAGATCAGTTGCACGGCACAGGGGCTTACGTCAGTCCGACGGGAAGCCCCGCAGCGGGCGGCGGCACGCCACGCGTCAAACCGGACGCCTGAGCGTTGTGGACGCTGCGCCCTCGCGGCGCAGCGATATCGCCAGCGCCACACTCCCCGCAATCAACGCGGCAGTGAACAGGGCCAGCGCCACGGGCATGCCGAAGTGATCGGCGAGCCATCCGCTGGTCACGACCGGCACCGAGAAGCCGAAGTAGGCGAACAGGAAATACCCCGCCGCCGCGCGCGCCCGCAATGCCGGTGCGACCGCTGCATTGACCGCCGCCAGGCCGCCGAGATACGTGAATCCGTAGCATGCCGAACTCGCGATGATCGCGCCGACGAGGAGTGCCGGCAGATTGACGTACACCACGCCCAGCGCCAGCACCACGAAGCCGAGCGGCACCAGTATCAGACCGACGCGCACCGCCCGCACCGGCGCCATACGGCGCGCGGCCGGCTGAAACAGCAATCCCGTCGAGACGACGAAGAACGTGGCAAAACCGGCCCATGCCGCATGACCATGCGCGGCCAGCGCCGACGGCACCACGCCGATGACAACCCCCACGGCAGCCCACGCCAGCAGAATCGCCACACCCAACGGCACTGTGCCGGGGGCCAGCACCGGCCAGCGCAGCCACGGCACGTTCGGGTGACGGGCAGGGGCGGGGAGCGCCGCCACCGCGAGCGCCGCGACGAACGCGAACGGCAGATACGCCCACAGACTTGCGGGCGGCAACATCGACGGCGCAACGATCAGGCATACCCCCGTCACCAGCGCTCCCGTGCCGAAGCCGAGCGACGTCGCTGCGGCCACCAGCGCCGCGCCGCGCGTGGCGGCATCTTCCCGTTCGCCGTACAACTCGGTCATGTAGGCCGTGCCGCTGCCCGCGACCAGCCCCGTCGCCAGCCCATAACAGGCACGGGCGCCGCCCAGGGCGACGAGCGTCGGCCAGCGCAACGTCAGCCAGGTCCCGACGAGGCCTAGCAGCAACGCCACCGCCAGCGGCAACCGGCGTCCCACACGATCCGACAGTCCCGCGAGAAACAACAACGCGGGCACGAGTGCGCCCACATAACACGCGAAGGCCAACGCCTGCGCGCCCGCACCGTGGCCGCTCGCCGCCGCGTAATGCGGCACCAGCGGCGCTTGCAGATTGACGGCGAACGTCACGAGAAACAGTTGCAGCGCAAGCAGCGCGACGGGCCAGCGAGGCGGATTCGACGACTGGCGATCCGGTGATGTCGTGGAGGCAGCGTGATGAGGCATGAGGTCAACCAAAGAGGAATCGAATCGATGGTGCGACCCGCTCAGCCGGGCATGCGAATGAAATTGCGGACGGCGCAAACAGCGCACACGGCGCAGACGCGAGAGATACCGGGGGAGACAAGGCCAAGCGGGCCGCACCGAAGCCAGTATTGCGATCTCATCAATCCAGTGCAATTATTGAATTGTCCTGAGATCAATTTCCGTATCTCGCGCATCGCGTCTTTCAACACACCCTTGCCATGCCCGCGCCCGCCCGCTATCTCGATCACGTCGAGCGTCTCACCGAAGCCATCGCCACCGGCGATCTCGCCTCCGGCACGCGCCTGCCCCCGCAACGCGATTACGCCGACACGCACGGCCTCGCCATCTCCACCGTCACCCGCATTTACGCCGAACTCGCGCGGCGCGGTCTGGCTGTGGGCGAGGTCGGACGGGGCACCTTCGTGCGCTCGCCGGCGGTGGGCGCCGCTGCCGCTTTCGCGCAATGGGCACCGTCGCCGGGTGTGCTCAAAGGTGTCGATCTGGCGTTCAACTATCCCGTGCTGCCCGAGCAGGCCGAGGCGCTCCGGCAGGCGCTGCGTGAGATGGCATCCGGCGGAGATCTGAGCGCATGGCTCGCCCACACGCCGCACGACGGTCATCTGTCCGACCGCCGCGCCGCCGCGCAATGGCTTTCGCGGCGCGACGGCGTCGCCGTCTCCCCGGATGCGCTGGTCGTCTGTGCGGGCGGCCAGCACGCGCTCGACGTGTTGCAGCTCGCGTTGTGCCGCGCAGGCGAACCGGTCGCCGTGGAGGCCCTGACATACCCGGGCTGGAAAGCGCTGGCGGCCATGCGCGACGTGCCGCTCGTCGCGGTGTCGATGACACCGGACGGTCTGGACCCGCTCGCGCTGGACAAGCTGTGCCGCTCACATGCGGGACGCCTGCGCATCGTCTACACAATGCCGACGCTGCATAACCCGCTCGGCGGCGTAATGCCGCTCGCACAACGCATGGCGTTGGCGGACGTCGCACGCCGTCACGACCTGCTCCTGATCGAAGACAGCGCCTATGGCTTTCTCGTGGCAGACGCCCCGCCGCCGCTGCGTCTGCTCGCGCCTGAGCGCACCTTCGAGGTATGCAGTCTCTCCAAACCCGCCGCGCCGGGGCTGCGCATCGCCTATCTCATCGCACCGGCCGAGTGGCGCGCCCGCGTGCATGCCGCAATGCGGGCCAGCGTCTGGAGTGCCGCGCCGTTCATGGCGCAGTTGGCGTCGCGCTGGCTGAACGACGGCACGCTCGACGACTGGATCGTACGCAAGCGAGCGCTGGCTGCACAACGTCAGGCCATCGCCATGCAATGCCTCGCAGGGTTGGGGTCGACGGGCTACGCCGGCGCGTTTCACAGGCTGCTACCGGTGCCGGCACCGATGCGCTGCGACGACTTCGTGGCGGCCCTTCAGGCGCGAGGCGTGGCGGTGACGCCCGTCGATGCCTTCGCCGCGCCGGGGCAAACCGCACCGTCGGCCATTCGCGTTGCTCTGGGCTCGCCGGACACCGACGCCACACTGCAGGCCGCGCTAATCCAGGTGGCCGATGTCGTCTCGGGGCGCCACCGTGCCTGATCGGTCCGGGCGACGTCTGTGAAATGTCTGCCGCCGGGCGTCGATGCCACCCGATGGCAGGCAGTAGCGCCATCCTGCTGAGATGACGCCGTCGCCAGATTCTTTTATGATCGACGTGCTCCCTGCGGCCGCGCCCGACGAACCGATCAAAGGCATCATCCGGCACGGCATCGCGCAGGCTTCGTCCCCCGTCGACAATACCAAGGACTCCGAATGTCGCTTATCCGCTCCTCTCGCGCCCGCTCGCTGGTGCTCGGCACCGCGCTCGCCATTGGCGCCGGCGTGGCCGCGCCCACGTTCGCCGCGTCGAACCTCTCCTTCATGAGCAACTCGCCGCTGGCCTACCTGCGCAAGGCGGACAACGAGTCGTTCGCCAAGGCCGCCCGCGTCGTGCTCGAAGAAAAGCAGGACAACGACACCACCGAGTGGACCAACCAGGGCACGCGCAACCCGGTTGCCATCGCCGCACAAATCACGCCGACCAACACCCAGAAAGACGGCGACAGGACGTGTCGCGATCTGGTCGTGCTGCTCACCGCCAAGGGTCAGGAAGTCACGCTCAAGCTGCCTGCGTGCAAGGCCAACGAAAAAGCCCGCTGGGAACTGCAAAAGCGCGGCACGCCGTAATTCCGGACCGCTCGCCGGCCTACGGCGACGCGTCTGTCCAGACAAAAAAACGCCGGCTCCGAGTTTTCGGGCCGGCGTTTTTCGTTGCCGTGTTCTGACGCGACCGACGTGAAGTCAGGTCATGCCGTCCGCTCAGGCAGCGGCCGTCTTCTTGTGTCCTTCAACGTCCGGCAGGAGCACCGTCACGATACCCAGCAGGGGCAGGAATGCGCACACGTGATAGACGAAGTCGATGCTCGTGGAGTCGGCCAACTGACCGAGCACGGCGGCACCCACGCCCCCCATCCCGAACGCGAAGCCGAAGAACAGCCCCGACACGGTGCCGACCTTGCCCGGCATCAGCTCCTGCGCGTAGACCAGAATCGCCGAGAACGCCGAGGCGAGAATCAGGCCGATGAGCACGGTCAGAATGCCGGTCCAGAACAGATTGGCGTACGGCAGCATCAGCGTGAACGGCGCCGCGCCGAGGATCGAGCCCCAGATCACATACTTGCGGCCGATCTTGTCGCCCAGCGGACCGCCGATCATCGTGCCGGCCGCCACGGCGAACAGGAAGACGAACAGATGCACCTGTGCGCTCTGCACCGACACGTGGAACTTGCTGATCAGATAGAACGTGAAGTAGCTGCTGATGCTCGCGAGGTAGAAGTACTTCGAGAAGATCAGCACCAGCAGAATGCCGATGGCGAACAGCACCTTGCCCTGCGACAGATGCACGGTGCCGCCCCGGCGCGCCGCCGGCTTGCCCTTGCTCGCTGCGCGTTGCACCGCGTACCAGCGGCTCACGTGATACAGCACGAAGATCGCGACGAGCGCCGCCACCGAGAACCACGCCACGCTGCCACGGCCGTTCGGCACGATGATCAGCGCCGCGAGTAACGGGCCGAGCGACGAGCCGACGTTACCGCCGACCTGGAAGAACGACTGCGCCATGCCGTGACGTCCACCCGACGCCATACGCGCCACACGCGACGACTCCGGATGGAACACCGACGAGCCCATGCCCACGAGCGCCGCCGCCACGAGCAGCATGCCGAAGTTCGGCGCCACCGCCAGCAGCAACAGCCCCACGAGCGTGAAGCCCATGCCGACCGGCAGCGAGTAAGGCTTGGGGTGCTTATCCGTGTACAGACCGACGAGCGGTTGCAGCAGCGACGCCGTGATCTGGTACGTCAACGTAATCAACCCCACCTGTCCGAAGCTCAGATGGAAACCGGACTTGAGCAACGGGTAGATGGCGAGGATCAACGACTGAATCATGTCGTTGAGCAAGTGGGAGAAGCTGATGGCAGACAGCACGCGAAACGCGGTGCCCTGCACGGCCGACGCGCTGGCGCCGGGGAGGGACGTGGCAGGTTGACTCGACATGGGATGGATGAATTGACGTCAAAGGCTTGGGAAAACGTGTGCTTTCCGGTCTACGCCGGTCTGCGCCGCACAATTCCGGGCGCTGGCCAATCTATGCAGGAAAGTTGGGATTGATCCCAATTTCTACCGGAAAGTTAATGAGTGAAGTGTAGAGCATGCGTAAATCGCCGTTACGCCAAGTTTTGTCGCGATTACGCCATCCGAGTGCCACGTGAAATGCGGCATCAACGCCACGTTACGGGGCGGCAGATGGCCGCCGGAAGGCCATCTCGCGCATGCCTGGCGCGCGCCGTTCACGCACGTCTGCCGGGCGTTGTGCGGGTTTATCGGGGGTCGGACACCGCCAGGGATTCGTGTAGAGTCAAATGACGAGTTGTGCCGTGCAACACGCCGTGCATCGCAATGCACCGCAGTACACGTAGGGCCCCACTCTTCCCTTGGTTGGCAGCAAACATGATTCAACACTCCAGAGTCGTGCAGTGGCTGGTGACCGGACTTGTCGTGGCGGTCACGCTGGCTGTCGTCCTGTTTCTGGGCTGGCTGCGCATTTATCACATGTCGCAGTCGATCCTTCAGGAGGAAGCGGAGCGTCAACGCGACGCCCTCGAACGCATCATCTCCCAAGCCGAAAACACGTTGCGCGGCGCCACGCCCTGGGTGGGACGCTCGTGCAGCGAGGTCAGCACGTCGCTTCAGGCGACCGGCACCCTCAGCCCCTACTTCCGCTCCATCTGGCTCGTCTCGCGCGGGCAGCTCTATTGCTCGTCCGTCATTCGTACAGACGCCGCCCTGAACATGCCCCTGCCGGCGGATCTCGTGCCGATGCTGACCGGTACGCGCACGCTGCTCGTGAGCGGCACGCCCTACGTGCGCGAAACGCCTGCGCTGGCGCTCTATGTGCCGACTTCCGCCACTGACGGCGTGCTCGGCTTTGTCGACGGCATCTATCTCACCGAGACGCTGCACAGCGTCAAGAACAGCGATCTGGCCTGGACCGCCATGACCGTGGGCAACGTCGCGCTCACCTCGGAAGGTCCGCGCCTGGAATCGGCGGGGATTGCGACGCGCGGGGCACAAGTCTCGCTAGTGTCGGAACACTTTACGACGTCGCTGGCGGGTAGTCCGTCGCTGATGCAATCGCTGGCGACGCAGCAGGTGCCGATCTTCCTGGCATTCGGCGGCATCGTGGCGTTCTTGCTAGGGATCCTGACGTTCCGCCATCTCGGCCCGGCGCAGTTCATGAAGCGGCAGATCGCGCACGGCATCAAGCGCAACGAATTCAAGGTGTACTACCAGCCGGTCATGGAGCTGGCCTCCGGGCGGTGCGCAGGCGCTGAGGCACTCATGCGCTGGCATCACCCCGTGGCCGGACTGGTGCGCCCGGACGCCTTCATCCCCATTGCCGAAGACAACGGCCTGATCGTCGAGCTCACGCGCTCCTTGTTACGCCAGATTCGCAACGACGTCGCGAAGGGGGCGCTGCCGCAGGGCTTTCACATCGGCATCAATCTCGCCGAGCGGCACCTGCGCGACACCACCATCCTTCACGATATCGAGCGTTACTACGGCTCGCTGAACAACACTTATCCGATGGTCGCCGAGATCACCGAGCGGTATGTAATTCGCGACACGGCGGCTGCGCGCAACGTGATGGCCGAGCTTCAGCGGCGCGGCATCGAAACCGCGCTGGACGACTTCGGCGCGGAGAACAATTCCATCGGGTATCTGAAGCGCTACGACTTCAACTATCTGAAGATCGACAAGGAATTCCTGCCCGTGACGGAAGACGACGTGGTCACGCGCAACATCTGCGATTCCATCATCCATCTGGCCGAGCGGCTGGACATGACGATCGTGGCGGAAGGGGTCGAGAACGAGATGCAGGCGAGTTACCTGCGGACCCGTAACGTCACTTATGCACAGGGTTATCTGTTCGCCCGTCCGATTGCGTTCGACGAACTGGTGCAATACGCGATCGCTCACGCAGGCACGGGACTCACGGCGGTGAAGAACGGCTCGGCGACAAAGACGACGTCGCCCGTGACACCGCTTACGCCACGCAAGGCTGGCTAAGGGAATGTCGGGAATGCCGGAAATGCAGACACGACGAAAGCGCCAGACCCGTGAAAACACCGGCCCGGCGCTTTGTCCGGCGATACCACAGTCGGATCAGAAGACTAACTGCGGCATGTTGCTGCGTGGCGCGGGCGCAGCAGCCGCCCGTGTGCTGTCTCGCATTTCGGCGCGCAGCAGCCACAATCGCTGCGCGACGAAACTTCTGAAGCGCATTTCACCCGCGGAGAAAGAGATTTGCATCTGATGTCGCTTGCCGTTCGGCAGCGTGCGAACCAGACGATAGTATCGAGCCCCGTCAACCGTTTCCTTGATATTCCTGACGCGCATCATTTCACCCCGTTTCTGTTGTGTCAGGTGAGTGGGCACTTCGGTAAACGTCGCATTCCCGGTCATCCCGCGTCAGGCCTGAAAACTACGGCGCCTGAAGCAATACGAACCGGCATTGGGGGGGCATGCGGCAAATTCAATGTAGAGGAGAAACGTCCCCCATTCGTCCCCCAAACAGACGTTCGAAGCGCGCTTCGTTGGTGCGCCGCAACAGTTCCCCGGCCAGCCGTCGTTACGACTGGTTCGCCCACCCTCTACAATGCGGCCACCTGCTGTGTTTGATCGAAAAAATCATTATGGTTTCCGAACCTTCTTCAACGCCGGATAATTTTTTGCGCAACGAAACGACGGACGCCTTACAAGTCAGCGGATCGCTGTGGCTGCATCGCGGTGCATCGTCGCTTGGCGGACAAGCCCGGATCGCGTTGCTCGAACACATTGCCTCGCATGGGTCGATCACCGCTGCCGCAAAGGCCGCCGGTATGAGTTACAAGGCCGCATGGGATGCCGTCGACGCCATGAACCAGCTCGCGGGCGAGCCGCTGGTCGCGCGCAGCACGGGCGGACGCGGCGGTGGCGGCACGCGCCTCACCGCGCGCGGCGCGAAGCTGGTGGCCGCGTTCCGAGCCGTGGAAGCCGCCCAGCAGCAGTTTCTGGCGCGGGTGGCCAACGATCTGGAGCATTTCGACGAGCAGTGGCCGGTCATCGCCCGGCTCGGGCTTCAGACCAGTGCGCGCAACCAATTGCACGGAACGATCACCGGGATCCGGCGCTGTGGTGTGAACGACGAAGTCACGTTGACGCTGCCCGGGGGCGAAGCGATTACCGCATCGCTCACGCACCACAGCACCCAGTCGCTCGGGCTGGCGACGGGCGGACAGGCGTTCGCCCTCATCAAGGCGCCCTGGATCGAGGTCGCGCGCGGGGCCGACCTCGCCGGGCTACCGACGGCCAATCGTCTGTCCGGGACGGTAGACGCCATCGCCGACGACGCGGGGCAGGCCGAAGTGATACTCGCGCTGCCCGGCGGCACCCGGCTCGCCGCCGTCATGCCGCAGGAGACGCTCACCGCGCGGGGCCTGACGGTCGGTGTCGGCGCAACCGCCGCGTTCGCCGCCGTCAGCGTCATCATGGGCGTGATGGCCTGACACCCATCGGAAGATCGCCCGACGCCTTGTCGCGTCAGGCGATCGAACGGCTTACATCGCGGGCGTCTCGCAGGTCGGCACCGGTGCACGCGCGGCGTCACGGCGATCCAGACGCAGGCTGAGCAACGCCACACCCACCCCGGCGAGCGGTACGAGCGCTGCGACCCACGGCACCGCCGTCAGCCCCGGGCCGTGGTCGATCACGAAGCCGCCAAGCCACGCGCCGATGGCATTACCGAGGTTGAACGCAGCGATATTGAAGCTCGACGCCAGACTCTCGCCCGCGCCCGACGCTTTTTCCATCACCCACAGTTGCAGCGGCGCCACCGTCGCGAAGGCCGTCGCGCCGAGCAGGGCCACGAACACGATGGCCAGCCAGTGCGAGTGCAGCGCGAACGTCATCAGACCGAGCACGACGGAAAGCGAGAGCAGGCTGCCCAGCACCGTCGGCACCACACGACGGTCGGCCAGCTTCCCGCCCAGCAGATTGCCCACGACCAGACCGCCGCCGAAGATCAGCAGAATCGGCGAGACTGCGCCTTCGGAAAAGCCCGTCACTTCCGTGAGCAGCGGCGCAATGTAAGTGAACACCCCGAACACGCCGACCCAACCCAGCACCGTGGTCAGCAAGCCCAGCAATACCGGGCGACGTGC
Source organism: Pandoraea sp. ISTKB (assembly GCF_001721285.1). Classification (NCBI taxonomy): domain Bacteria; kingdom Pseudomonadati; phylum Pseudomonadota; class Betaproteobacteria; order Burkholderiales; family Burkholderiaceae; genus Pandoraea; species Pandoraea sp. ISTKB. The sequence goes on along the minus strand of NZ_MAOS01000002.1, from coordinate 64,273 downwards.
CAGCGCGCGCAAATCGGCACGCCAGTCACCGGCGTCTTTCGGCGCGGCGATCTTCGGCACGAACGCGGCGATCACAAGGAAGGCGAGTGCGCCAATGACCGTGACAGCCCAGAAGCTGGCGCGCCAGCCGAAGTGCTGGCCCAGCCACGTACCGAACGGCACGCCGAGAATGTTGGCGACGGTCAGCCCGGTGAACATGACGGCGATGGCCGACGCACGGCGCTCGCGCGACACCAGCCCCGTAGCCACGACCGACCCGACGCCGAAGAACGTGCCGTGGGCGAACGACGTCAGCACACGTGCCGCCATCAATGCGCCGTAGCTGGGCGCAAGCGCACACGCGGCGTTACCGACGGTGAAGATCGCCATCAGCACGAGCAGCACGGTCTTGCGTGGCCAGCGGGCGGTGGCGGTCGTCATGACCGGCGCGCCGACCACAACACCCAGCGCGTAGCCCGAAATAAGCAGGCCTGCGGCTGCGATCGACACCCCGAAATCGGCGCCGACGTTGAGCAACAGCCCCATGATGACGAACTCCGTCACGCCAATGCCGAAGGCACCGGCGGTGAGAGCGTATAGCGCAATGGGCACGGAAAGACTCCTGTCTGAAATAAAGGATGGCTGCGCCGCCAGCGCGCGAAGCATCGCGCATCACGGGCGGCAGCGAACCGATGTGCGGAATATAGACGCCCTCACATTGATGAAATAGACTGCGCGAAGGAAAATCATTTGTGACTTCACGGCACAAATTGATGCAAGCACCGACGCAAGTGCGCTCACGCACAGAGGACGAGGAAACTTCCGATGGGTCGACAGGACGTCAACCGCTCAGGCGACATGGAAGTCTTCGCGCGTGTGGTGGAATTGGGCGGCTTTTCTGCCGCAGCGCGGGCGTTGCACATGACCCCGTCGGCAGTCAGCAAGCTGGTGGCACGGCTCGAAGCGCGTCTGGGCGCGCGTCTGTTCAACCGGTCCACGCGACGCCTGCAACTCACCCCTGAGGGCACCGCGTTTCACGAGCGAGCGCTGCGCGTGCTGGCGGATATCGACGCCGCCGAGCGTGAAGCCGCTGCCGGGGCGGTGCCGCGCGGTCTGTTGCGGGTCAATTCGAGCGTACCCATCGGCACGCTCTATCTGCTGCCGGTCATTCCGGCGTTTCTGGCGAAATACCCTGAAATCCGGCTTGATCTCACGCTCACGGACACCGTCGTCGACCTGCTCTCGCAACGCGCCGACGTCGCCGTGCGCGCCGGACCGCTGCGCGACTCCCGGCTCGTCGCCCGCAAGCTCGGTGAAAGCCGCGTGCACGTCGTGGCGTCGCCCGGTTATCTGAGCCGTAGCGCACCGCTGCGAACCCCCGAGGACCTGATTCGTCACAACGTCATGGCGTTCAATTTCGAGCGTCACATCGAGGGGTTGCCGTTTCGCGACGGCGCAGGCGGTGTCACGTTGTACCCGCCTGCCGGCAATCTGCTCGTGAGCGACGGTGAAACCATGCGCAAGCTCGCGCTTCAGGGCGTTGGCGTGGCGCGCCATTCGCGTTATCACGTCGACGCCGATCTGCGCGACGGCCGCCTCGTCACCGTGCTCGAAGACTACAACCCCGGCGATCTCGAGCCGGTACACGCCGTCTATGTCGGACAGGGCGGTCACTTGCCCGCGCGCGTTCGCGCGTTTCTCGATTTCCTCGTGGACAACGTGCACCTGCCCTGTTGAGACAACGCCGCCGTTGGTCGACGCCAACCAGCGGCGGGGCACTCAGGCGGGCTTACGCTCGCGATGCGACCAGACGAAGAGCGGCCAGGCCAGCGCGGCGCAAATCAGACCGCCCGCCCAGACGAGCCCCCATCCGCCAATCGAGAGCAGCACCGGAATCGACAGCGGCGTGAGGAACATCGTCATGAAGACGCCGGTGTTGCCGATGCCCAGCGCCGTCCCGGCACGGGATGCGCCGGCCAGCGTCGCCAGCTCCGTGAAGGCGACGCCATGCCATGCCGACGCCACCACGCCGCCCGCAATCAGCAGCGCGATCATCAACGGCGTGCCGTGCGCCAGCCAGTCCTGACGCATCGAAAGCAGCGCCACGAGCAACCCCAGCATCGCGAACACAACGCCCACAGCCACCGTACACGCACGCAGATAGGCGGGACGATTGCGACGCTTGTCGGTGAAGCGTCCGCTCCATACGCGAGTGATCGCGGCGCCCGTCTGCACCGCCCCGAGCGTGAGCGAGATGGTCAGCACGTTCACGTGGGCAAAGTCATGGAGAAACACCGTCCCGAACGTCACCACGGCGACCTGCGGCATGCACAGCACGGCCATGCCCAGCGCAGTGCTCAGCAGACGGGCGTCGCGCAGGGGCGAGTAGTTGGCGGCGCGATGCGTGCCTGAGGTGCCCGCTGCCGTGCCGACGGCTCGCACCGTCTCATGCGGCTCCTCCGGCGGTTCGAGCAACCAAAGCCATGCCATTCCCGCCGCTGCAACGCAGGCGACGGCAAGCCCGACGAACACCGCGCCGAAGCCAAAGTGCAACGCCGTCCCCGGCAGGATCAGCGCGCCGATGCCGCTCCCCATGGGCACGGCGCACTGCCTCACGCTCATCGCCAGTCCGCGCTCGCTGTCGTGGAACCAGCGCATGACGGCGCGCCCGCTCGACCCGTTCACGCTACCGCCGAGCACCCCGATGGCCAGCATGCCGGCCGCGAGCGTCGGCATCGACGGGATGAAATGCGCCGTCGGCACACCCCACAGGCCGAGTCCCAGCAGCGCCGCCGCCGTCACCAGCAATCCGACGAGTAATACCCGCCGATCGCCCCAGCGGTCGGTCAGCATGCCCCACGGCAGTTCGGAGACGGCGATCCCGAGGCCGATCATGCCCAGCACGAGGCCGAGATCGCCGGTCGCCAGCGCGTAATCGCTTCGCATCTGCACGGCGGTGGCGGGAATGCCGCCCATGGCGGCCGCGAAACTGCCATTGGCCGCGACGCCCACGCCGAGCACCTTCCAGCGATGGTTACGTCCGAGGCCCTGGCTGACGTGCGGAGGGTGAGTGATAGCTTCCGGGGCCGCAGCCGCGGGACGGAGGTTCGCCGCTGCGTTTGCCGACGCGGCGGGCGCAGTACATAGACGTTCGTTCATGTGTGACACGGTGCGCGGCGGTGAAGTCGCGACTCAGGAGGAGGAAGTCAGCGGCATCCCCGTCACACCTATGCATGGAATCGGGACGCCATGCTCCGCATCGTACGGAGGTACAATCCATCGGAAAAGCGGGAAAACTCGATGACTTATATCGTGTTTTCCGGATTAACTCAGGAGGGCATGAATCGTCGCGCTTCGCCCCTCGGCCTGCGCGCGATCCGTTGGGGACGACACCGCCCACGCGGGCGTCCCCGATGTCATGTCCGGCACCGGTTTTCCCGGCACCCCGGCGTCCCGCCTGAGCGTCGATGCCCTATTTCCAGAGAGCCGCCATGAATGCCCGCGCCTTCGATCTGACGCAGTTACGCACGTTTATCGCCATTCACGATGCCGGCAGCATTTCAGCAGCGGCAGAGCAGATCTACCTGTCCCAGTCGACCGTGAGCGAGCAACTCAAGAAGCTTGAGGAGCGGGCCGGGCAACCGTTGCTGGTGCGCTCGCGCAAGGGCATGCGTCCGACCCCTGCGGGCACGCGACTGGTGGGCTATGCGCGTCAGATCGCGGCGCTGTCCGAAGCGGCGTTCGAAGACCTTCAGGGCGTGTTGCTCGACGGCGAATTGCGCATCGCCATCACCGACTACTACCGTCCGCACGACGTTGGCCGCGTACTCAAGCGCTTCACGAATCTCTACCCACGTTTGCGGCTCCACGTCAGCGCGATGCAAAGCTCGCAGATCGAGCGCACCGCGCTGACCGGGGAGCATTTCGACGTGGGGCTGGCGTTGCGTCTGCTCAATGAGGATGTGAGTCAGGGTGACGACGTCACGGGCGACGCGGCAACGTCGGCCACGCTGGTGCGACGCGAGCGTCTCGTGTGGGCCATGTCGTCGACACTGGCCCAGCCGGTCGACGCGCCGCTTCCGCTGGTGACGCTGCCGCGCCCCTGTGCGCTGCAAACGCTCGTCGTCAACGTGCTGGAGCGGCACAAGGTGGCGTATCGCGTTTCGCACTCGGCGGCGGGCGTGGCCGGCATGCAGTTGGCGCTCGGCGCGGGTCTGGGCATCTCGTGTCTGAACGAATCGGCACTCACGCCGGATCTGATCGTGTGCCCGCCGTCGCTCGGCCTGCCACCGCTGCCGCGCGCGGAATTCCACCTGCTACCGGGGCGCGCCGACGAAACCGACCTGATCCGTCATGCGCGCAACGCGCTGCTGCGGCTCTTCGCGTGATACCTTTGCCGCTAATCTCATCCCCCAATTTCATCCCCCTTTTAAAGTCCGCTAAATGCGGGTGCCGTCATGCCGGAAGCCACACCTAATCAACCGATTCGTCTGAATTTCAACACCCGCCGCGCGCTGCTGTTCGCGCTGACGGCCGAACGCTTGTCGGCGTTCTACGAGCATGGGCAATGGATGACGGACAAGCAGGGGGCCACGCTGGCCCAGATGTGGCTGTCGCGCTCGAAGCTGCAACTGCCGCTCGACGAGCGGCGTCTGCTTTCGTCGCTGAGCGACGACTTCGCGCGCGAGCTGGCCGGTACGCTCTCGCGTGAAGCCGGCCTGTACACCGCACATGAAATGACGGAATCGCTCGACGCGGACTACGCCTACGCGTCGGTCGTGGCGCAGGATCTGCTGGAGGATTGCACGCGACGCCTCGTCGAGGCGGGCATCACCGAGTAAAACGGCGCCGATGGATACGCCGCGCGGACGCATCACGACGAGGCATCGCGCGCTTGCCGCGTCTGGAAGCGTCAGGCGGCGATGCCCCGCTCTTGCACGAGCACCCACGGCGCCACGACGACGGCCCACAATTCCGGCGTACGTGCGGCGAAATCGGCGGCTTGTTCGGCTTGCATGCGCTGCACCATGCCGGACGTCAGCCATTGCGTGACGGTGGTCTTGTCGTCATTGGCGACGGCTTCGGCGACCGAGACCAGATCGACGCCGGGCGAGACGAACAGCAGGACACCGCGCGCGAAGAACGACTCCAGATCCTTCCAGTCGATCTTGGCGGTTTCGCCGAGCAGGCGCAGGTAGACATCGCTGGCCTGTGCGGTTTGATCGGTGTTGGCGGGCGTGGCGGAATCGGTGGGTTTGGAAGAATCCATGACGGCGGGCTTCGGGACGAAACAAAAACCCGCATTGTAATGCGCCCCCGGCGAGCGCGACGGTGGTAGCATCGGAACCCCGCGTGTGGGCCGATGTCGCAGTGACATGGCACGGCCGCCGCGAGGTGGCTAACGTTTTACCGAGGAACCGCATGTCCAAACAAAAAACCGACCCCAAGCTGGAACAGGCCCTGACGCGCGGCGATCTCGCCATGCGCCAGATCAACTCCGCCCGAGCGACAGCGCTGCTGCGTGCACTTGGCGAGATGATCGTGGCGGCGTCGGCGACGATCGGCGTCGAGGCGGTGGTAGACGTGCCGAACGGCGACAAGGTCTACGATCCGGAAGACGGCGTGTGGCCGCAGGCGCTCGTGCTGTCGTTCGACGGCCCCATCGAAGACGCGGAAGAGGAAGAGTTGCGCACCGTGCAACTGATCGCGGACAAGCATCCCGAGACGTTCCAGGTCGTGTGGCATCGCGCCGACGGCAAGATGGGTCGCCACGAAGCGCGTCCGCTCGCGATGGTCGCCTTCCTGACCGACGTCGAAGTGCCCTGGCTCGACGACGACGCCTGATCGCACGACACCGATGACGTCCCCTAGACGCAGGGCGGCATAATGGCCGCACCTCGCGTCACGGACGCGTGCCCGGACAAACAAAACCGCCGCCCGAGGTTCACCCCCGGGCGGCGGTTTTCGTTTGTTGCCGGATCGCAGTTGCGAACGGCACCCCGGAGCCATCCGTCATGCACAACGCCACTTCACAACAACTCAAATCGATGCCAACGCGAACGTGCTACCTGTCGCGATCTTGTCGACGGCGCCGCCTTGCTTGAAGTGCAGGGCGTCGAACTCGCCGAGCACCGTCGCGCTATCGCCATGCACGTGTAATGCCACGCCCTCGGGAATCGCGACGACACCTTCGTCCGGATTGATCGCCAGATACTCCGCCAGACGCTCCTCACGCGACTCGCCGTTGTGACCCGCCGGCTTGCCGCTGATGAAGTGCGGGTTCACCTGAAACGGCACCACGCCCAAGGCCTTGAGCGTCGGCGGCTCGACGATCGGCATGTCGTTGGTCGTGCGGATGGTCGGGCACACGACGTTCGCCCCGGCACTCCAGCCCACATACGGCATGCCCGCGTTCAAACGCTCACGCAGCAATCCCACAATGCCCGCGTTGTACATACGATCGAGCAGCACGAACGTATTGCCGCCGCCAATCACCACAGCTTCCGCCTGCTCGACGGCCGCACGCGCGTCCTGGTAGCGATGGATGGATTCCAGCTCATAGCCGAATCGCTCGAAGGACGGCTTCACACGCGACTCATACTCGTCGAAGCTAAAGGTGATACCGCCCGCATAGGGCACGAACAGCACGCGCTTCGCGCGGCCCTTGAGCACCGCATTCACCTGATCCTCGGCATGTTCCAGATAGGCCGATTGACCCTTGCGGGAACTGCTCATCATCAAGATCTGTTTCACGACGCTTGCCTCCTTGGGCGGATGGTCTTGGGGGGAGTGCGCACTCGGCGAAAGCATCGAGTGTACCCGTCGCAGGAACGGACAAAATCCCGCCGCCCACACCCGCCCCGAACGTCCTCATTCGATCGCCCGCATTTCTCATAAAGTGAAACGCCATACCGAATGCTGCAACTGCACACGAAAAATTGACGACCGGGCGCAAAGCCTTGCCGCGTCGATGTCATACGCAAACCCTTATGCCACCTATAAGCTGCGGTGGTGCCGGGACTCGAAATACCGGGTTTCCGAGTGACCGGAGAAGGATTACACTCAGACTCTTATATAAGACTGCCCCTTAACGTCTGTCCTCCTGACGATCGGTCCGTCGCGAAATGCGTCGGACACCCGGCAAGAAGGCGGACGGAGTCGCGTCAACCTGGTTTTCAAACTCGAGTACAGCATCATGACTTCCACTTCCCAGCGTGGCGGCCTGACGGTCGCAGACAATCTGATCGCGTTCATCGAAAAGGAAGCCCTGCCGGGCACCGGCGTCGATGTCGACGCGTTCTGGAAAGGCTTCGACGCCATCGTCCACGACCTCGCCCCGAAGAACCGCGCCCTGCTCGCCGAGCGTGACCGTCTGCAAGGCGAACTCGACAACTGGCACCGCGCCAACCCGGGCCCGATTGCCGACGCTGCCGCCTACCGCGCCTTCCTCGAAAAGGTCGGCTATCTCCTGCCGGCACCGGCCAGCGTGAAGGCCACCACGGCAGACGTCGATTACGAAATCGCCGAGCAGGCCGGCCCGCAGCTGGTCGTGCCCCTGTCGAACGCCCGCTATGCCCTGAATGCCGCCAACGCGCGCTGGGGCAGTCTGTACGACGCCCTCTACGGCACCGACGCGATCCCCGAGACCGGCGGCGCAGAGAAGGGCACCGGCTACAACCCGAAGCGCGGCGAACTCGTGATCGCCTTCGCGCGCGGGTTCCTCGACCAGGCAGCACCGCTGGCAGAAGGCTCGCATAAGGACGCCACCGGCTACAGCGTCGAGAACGGCAAGCTCGTCGTCACGACGACGAACGGCAAGACGGGTCTCGCCACGCCGGCCCTGTTCGTCGGCTTCCAGGGCGACGCCGCCGCGCCCACGGCCGTGCTGCTCAAGCACAACGGCCTGCATTTCGAAATTCAGTTCGACGCCAGCCATCCGATCGGCAAGACCGACGCCGCCCATATCAAGGACGTGCTCGTCGAAGCCGCCGTCACGACCATCATCGACTGCGAAGACTCGGTCGCGGCCGTTGACGCCCACGACAAGGTCGAGCTGTATCGCAACTGGCTGGGCCTGATGCAAGGCACGCTGACCGAAGAGGTCGCGAAGGGCGGCAAGACCTTCACGCGCCGTCTGAGCGCCGATCGCGAATACACCGGCGCCGACGGCAAGCCCGTGAAGCTGCACGGCCGCTCGCTGCTGTTCATTCGCAACGTCGGTCACCTGATGACCAACCCGGCGATCACCGACCGCGAAGGCCGCGAGATTCCGGAAGGCATTCTCGACGGCGTGGTCACCGTGCTCGCCTCGCTGCACGACCGCAAGCATCGTCTGAATTCGCGCACGGGCTCGATCTACATCGTCAAGCCGAAGATGCACGGCCCGGCCGAAGTGGCCTTCGCCGACGAACTGTTCGGCCGTATCGAAGACCTGTACGCCCTGCCGCGCAACACGCTCAAGATGGGCATCATGGACGAGGAGCGCCGCACCAGCGTCAACCTCTCGGCCTGTATCGCAGCAGCAGCCGCGCGCGTGGCGTTCATCAACACGGGCTTCCTCGACCGCACGGGCGACGAAATGCACACGGCGATGGAAGCCGGTCCGATGATGCGCAAGGGCGACATGAAGTCCTCCGCCTGGATCACGGCCTACGAGAAGAGCAACGTGCTCGTGGGTCTCGCCGCGGGCCTGCGTGGCCGCGCGCAGATCGGCAAGGGCATGTGGGCCATGCCGGACCTGATGCACGCGATGCTGGAACAAAAGATCGCACATCCGAAGGCCGGCGCGAACACCGCATGGGTGCCGTCGCCGACCGCCGCCACGCTGCACGCGCTGCACTATCACGTTGTCGACGTGCAGGCCGTTCAGCAGGAGCTCGAAAAGATCGATTACGCGAAGGAGCGCGATGCGCTGCTCGCCGGTCTGCTGACGGTGCCGGTCGTGGCGAAGGCCGAATGGAGCGCCGACGATATCCGCAAGGAAATCGAAAACAACGCGCAGGGCATTCTGGGTTACGTCGTGCGCTGGATCGATCAGGGCGTGGGCTGCTCGAAGGTGCCGGACATCAACGACATCGGCCTGATGGAAGACCGCGCCACGCTGCGTATTTCGAGCCAGCATCTGGCGAACTGGCTGCGCCACGGTGTGATCACGCGCGAACAGGTCGAAGAGACGATGAAGCGCATGGCCGCCGTGGTCGACAAGCAGAACGCCGGTGACAAGCATTACGTGCCGATGGCGCCGAACTTCGAGACCTCGCTGGCATTCAAGGCCGCCAGCGCACTGGTGTTCGAAGGGCTGACGCAACCGAATGGCTACACCGAACCGCTGCTGCATAAGTACCGTCTGGAACTGAAGGCGAAGCAACGCGGTTGATGGACGAAGCCGATCCCGTCGTGCAGCACGGCAGGATCGGCGCACGCAACACGGCGCCCGGCGGCTCTCCACCGCCGGGCGTTTTTTATCGACCGTCAATCACCTTGAACCCCTGCTGCCGCATGGTATCGACCGTGCGCTCGTAGAATCTGCGTTCGTCGGCGTCCGCCGGCGGGTGATCTTTGAAGACTTTGACCTCATACCCGGCATTCTTGACGTCGCCCGCCAGCATGGAGACCCCCGAGTCCGCACCGAAACACAGCAGGCTGCCTCCGCAGCCACCGGGGCGATTGGCGATCTCCAGTGCGTAGAGAAAGAGGTTTTTGCCCGACTGCGGCATGACCAGCCTGCGCGCATATTTGTCGCGGCTCCATTCGCCGTCCCTCGTATCGACCACGAAGGTGTGATGACACGGTGAGTTGAACTCATCGTCTTCCGCAACGATACATCCCGTGCTCATCCCGAGATCTCTGGCGATGTCGTAGACCACGCCGATATTCTCGGTGGTCCCCCGGCTGACAACGACGATCTGCTGCCCATGCTGGCTATCGCGCTGCGCCTCCAACTCCCGTCGCATCGACTGCTTCAATCCTTGAGTATCCGCGTACGAGCTCCAGTGAAAGCCCTGAACCACAATGAGATGCGTACCGCAGAGCATGCGAATGAATTCGCGTTCGTAATCAGCGTCGGTTTTCCGACCCGCTGGCGCCGGTGCCGACAACGTCAAAGGCGGCGATACCGATTGTTGACCGATGGGATCCATAAGGCGACTCCTTTCAAGAGTTACGAAGGTCATCCAGAAGGCAGCCCGACACGACGGGTGTCAGTTGACGAGACCGCCCGGTGCGCGAAGGCGTTGGACAAGAGCGATCACGATCATCGCGCGGGCCCAGTGTGAGCGCGTACGCATTGCAAGGCCTTTCAATAATGGCTCCGCGCCGTGTCCGTACTCGCCCAACGCCTGAAGACGAAAGCGATCGATGGTCGGTGAGCCGAACGCGTCTCGTCGGGACTTATCACCGATCGGCTGACGGGGTAACCTGTCAGGCGTCTTCGTTTTTGAGAGGAACCGTCTGCGCATGGATGTCATCGATCCCGCCATCGCCCTGCAACACGCCGAACGGCGCGCACTCTTGTTGCTTCTCGTCGCGCTGGCGATCTTCATCGCCACGCTCTTCATGCCGGTGCATTTCCTCACCGGATGGATTCGTGCGGCGGCCGAAGCGGCCATGGTCGGCGGGCTCGCGGACTGGTTCGCGGTCGAAGCGCTGTTCCGGCGCATTCCGATCCCCGGCCTCTCGCGACACACGAACATCCTCATCCGCAAGAAAGACGCCCTCGGCGACGGCCTCGCCCGCTTCGTGCGCGAGAAGTTTCTCGATACGCCGTCGGTGGTGCGTCTCATCGAACAGCAAAATCCGGCGGATGCCCTCACACGCTGGCTCGGGTCGTACGAGAACACGCGTCAGTTGAGCGCCGTGCTCGTGAAAGTCACGAGCGGTGTGCTCGACGTGATGGATGAGCGCAACGTGCAGGCCTTCATTCGCCGCGCACTCGACACGATGATCGACCGGCTCGATCTGTCTCAGTCGGCCGCAGCGATTCTTGACACGCTCACGCGCGATGGACGCCATCAGGCCCTGCTCGACGAGACGCTCGACTATCTCGTCGAGTTGCTCAACGAACCGCAGACGCGCGAGTTCATCTCGGCACGCATCGTCGAATGGCTCAAGGCCGATCATCCGAAGAAGGAAAAGGTGTTGCCCTCGGAATGGATCGGCAACAAGGGCTCCGACATGATCTCGGCGGCCGTCACGCGCTTGCTCGCGCAGATGGAGGCGGACGAGTCGCATCAGTTGCGTCAGGCCTTCGATCGCGCGGTTGCAGGGTTGATCGAGCGGCTGAAGCACGATGCCGACTTTCAGGCGAAGCTCGACGGCTTCAAGGCAAAGTTGAAGGGCGACACCGCGCTGAACGCCTACGTGGGCGGTCTGTGGAACGAATGGCGCAGTTGGGTGAAGCGGGATCTGGCACGCGACGACTCGGTGATCGGCGCGAAGATCACGGGGGCGGCGGCGTGGATCGGGCAGGAACTCGCACGCAGCGAGTCGTTACGAAAGGCGCTCGACGCGCAACTCCGAGATGCGGCTGAGCGCATGGCCCCGGGCTTCGCCGACTTCGTGACGGAACACATCCGCGCAACGGTGCATGGCTGGAACGCGGAGCATCTGTCACGGCAGATTCGACTCAGCGTGGGACAAGACCTGCAATACATCCGCATCAACGGCACGCTCGTGGGCGGATTGATCGGCGCCGTGCTGTATCTGGTGGCGCAGGCGCCGGTGTTGCTCGCGCGCGCCGGTTAGCAATAGCGGCGCCCGCTGTCTTCTGCACGCCATGGCCACACGGGCGCCGTACAGTCACACTCCCTTAACTCGTCATTCGCCATTTGTTCCTGGCGCCGTCCCCAAGAAAATCGCGGATCTTTCCCATCCAGCGAGCGTCGTTCTGAGGAAAGTGGGACGCGATGTCAGGCGCCGTGTCGTAGAAGCATTTCGGATCTGTCGAGGTGTGCTCGCCCTGATATCCGTTGACATGCGCATGCGCCATCGTCTGGATATGCGTGTACTGCAAGAATTGCTCCACCAGCGCGTCTCGTTTGTCCGGCGCCATGAATTTCGTCTCGACGAACACGGAATGATCGCCATGCCATGCCTCAGCGATGGACGTCATGGCATCTCCACCGCCGTACGCCAGCAGCGCCCCCCAGCCAAAGTGCAATGTCTGCATCGTGCCAAATACGTCGCGCTTACCTTCCGGCGTTTGCGTCGGCGCGCCAGCCTCCTTGCTCTCGATGACAATTTCCTGGTCCCAGCATGGTGTCTCCGGCCGAGGATCGGCACTCTCATAGATCGCTACCGTTCCGATGCCCAGGTTATTCGCGACCCTGAGCGCCTCGCGGCCGATGTTGTCGCCGGTGGGATTCGCCGCAATCGTAAAAGTCCCGCGCTGCTCCCGGAGTCTCGCAAAATCGGCCTGCATGGCGTGGATAAAATTCCATCGAGTGTATCCATGGGCCTGCGGCCATTCACCCACGACCGCCACGGAAGGTCCCAACAAAAGAACGTCCAGCAAACGATCATTCAATTCACGATCCGTTCGGACGAGATCCGCCGGCGACGACGACGCGTCCGCGGGCCTCATGCTAGCTATGTTGCCGACTTGACCAATTTCCATGGAAATTCTCCTGACGGGATGGGAGGAGGAAAGCGACGTTCCGGCGCTTTCAAAATGCGGAATCGAGGTGCAGGCCCCGGTAGATACGCGACGTGTTTCATCCTGCGTTACGGTACAAACATAGAAAATGATTCGGCGGGCGCTTTGCAGAATTCGCTCATGCAACGCTCGATGGCAAACGCGAAGTGCCAAGCTGGGCAAGACGGTGCCCCCGTATTCGCTCATGCAGCACCTGCCCGCTCGGCCCACTGTCGGCCACACGCAACGCTTGAGGCATCACCTCGCATTGGGGCATCCCCCCAGTCCCCATGCGCCCTTCGGGCTTATATCGATTAAATTTATCGATATATAAAAAATCAAAATTATATTTATACAAGCCCCTTCCCTATAGTTCGGTCCGAACCGCGCCAACTCTCGCAAGCGCGCGGACAGACCTTAGAGAAAGCCACACCTCATGAAGACCACGATTCTGGCCCGTCTGGGCCTTGCCGGCTTTGCCGCAGCAATGGGACTCGGCGCGAGCGCCGCACACGCACAGAGCAACGTCACGATTTACGGCCTGATCTCGGGCGGCGTGGGTTACGTGAGTAATCAGGGCGGCAGCAAGACGTGGCAGGCACTCTCGGGCACCAACCAGAATCCGCGTTGGGGTTTCCGTGGTTCGGAAGACCTCGGTAACGGCACCAAGGCCATCTTCACGCTCGAAGCCGGCTTCAACATCGTGAACGGCACGGGCGCCCAGAACGGTCGCGCCTTCGGTCGCCAGTCGTTCGTCGGCCTGACGAACAACACCTGGGGCACCTTCACGCTGGGTCGTCAGTACGACACCATTCACGATTACGTCGGCCCGATCATCATTTCGAGCAACGGCGTGAACATCGGCGACAACGACAACGGATACAACGACATCCGTATGCAGAACTCGGTGAAGTGGGTCAGCCCGACCGTCGGCGGCTTCCACGGCACGGCGCAGTACGGCTTCTCGAACTCGGCCACCGGCTTCCGCAACAACAACGCCTATAGCTTCGGCCTCGGCTACAAGTACGGCAACTTCGACTGGAACGCCGCCTACGCGCAGTACAACAACCCGTTCAGCGGCACCAACAACGACGGCGCCATCGCCAACGATTACGCCAGCCCGCTGCTGATCTTCTCGAAGAGCGCCACGCGTGCCAACGTCTTCGCGAGCCAGCAACGCATCTTCGCCACGGGCGGCTTTTACCGCTGGGGCCCGGCGCTCATCGGCGCCATGTTCTCGGACGTGAACTACACGTACCTCGACAACTCGCACCTGCATCTCCAGAACTACAACCTGACGCTGAACTACAACATCACGCCGGCGCTCGTGCTCGGCGCTGCATACGGCTTCACGGCAGGCAAGTACGACGTGATCAACACGCGTCCGCAATGGCATCAGGTCAACCTGCAAGCCGACTACTGGCTGTCCAAGCGTACGGACGTCGCCCTCACGCTGAACGCCCAACAAGCCGCCGGTGACGCAAAATATGCGCAACTGTTCGGCTACGCCGCATCGAGCACCAAGCGCCAGATGGCCGTGACGCTCGGCATGCGTCACACGTTCTGATAGCGGCAGACGACAACCAACGACACGTCGCGGGTAAGCCCCGCGACGTCTCCACCAGCAAGACGATCAGTTCGACCCCATGACGACAATGAACGAACGGAACCCCACGCCCGACCTCGCCGCTACGCTCGATCACGACAACGCTCGCCATCGCAGCCGTCGCAGCTTCCTGCGCACGTCGCTCGCGGCATCGTTCGCCACACTCGGCGCGACCGGCGCCGGCACGGCGCTGGCGAAGATGACGTCGACCGAAGGCGCGTCGCCGCTCACCGCAGAAGGCTCGCCGCGCCGTACCGTCATCATCGACTGCGACCCGGGTCAGGACGACGCCATCGCGATCCTCTTCGCCCTCGGCGCACGCGAACAGATCGACCTCAAGGCGCTCACCGTCGTGGGCGGCAACGTGCCGCTGGCCCTCACCGAACGCAACGCCCGTATCGTGCGCGACTGGGCCGACAAGACCCGTGCGCTGCCGGTCTACGCCGGCTGCCCGAAGCCCCTCATGCGCGATCTGGTCACGGCCGCGAACGTCATGGGACGCTCGGGACTGGACGGCGTGGAACTGCACGAGCCGCGCGGCCCGCTGGAAAAGCCGCACGCCGTGACGTACCTCATCGACACGCTGCGCGCCGCCGCACCGGGCAGCATCACGCTCGTGGGCATCGGTCCGCTCACCAACATCGCCACCGCGTTGACGGCCGCCCCCGAGGGCGCCAAGGCCATTCGCGAGATCGTGGTGATGGGCGGCGCCTGGTTCGAGCGTGGCAACTACACGCCGGCCGCCGAGTTCAATATCTTCGTAGACCCTGAAGCCGCGAGCATCGTGCTCGGTGCGGGCGTGCCCGTGACCGTGGTGCCGCGCGACGTCAGCCTGAAGGCGCTCATCACGCCGGAACGCATCGTGCCGTTCCGCGCGCTGAAGAACCGCTGCGGCCCCATCGTCGCCGACATTCTCGCGGCGGAAGTGGCGTATCAGAAGCGTCGCCGTGGTGTGGAAGAAGCCCCGATGTACGACCCGTGCACCATCGGCTATCTGCTCGACCCGACGATGTACGGCGGCCGTCGTGTGAACGTGGCCGTGGAGACGACGGGCCAGCTCACGCTGGGTGAGACGGTGGTGGACTGGAACGGCCGCACGAAGCGCGCCGCGAATGCGATGTGGCTCACCGACATCGACGCCGACCGCTTCTACGACATGCTGCTGGAGCGCATTGCACGTCTGCCGTAATCACGCGCAGCGACACGCGGGGCAGCGTATCAAGGAAGGACAACGCGGTGGTCGGCAACGGCCACCGCGTTTTGCATGACGGGCTGGGACGTCAACGCCGCGGGCGACCGCGAACGGCAACGAACGATTGACCTCGTCGGGGAAGACATCACGTCGCGAGATGCGTCGCGATCCAGTCCCGGCACGCGCTCACTTGCGGGCCGCGCTCCTTGCCGACGAGCGACATCAGCGCCACGGTGCGGGTCACGCGCGGGGCGACGACGTCGAGCGCGACGAGCGCCGGATCGTGCAGATGCAGCGTGTAGAGCCGGGGCAGGATCGCAAGCGCGAGGCCGCTGCGCACCAGTGCGTAAAGCGGCTCGGTGTACTCCATGCGGTACTTCGGTTCGAGCCGCAGATTTTGCGAGCCGCCCGTGCGTTGCAGCGAATCGCTGACGTTGCCGCGCACGAACACGGCGAGATCCCGCTCCGTCAGTTGGGCCCAGTTGACGGCCCCCGCCGAGGCGAGCGGATCGTCATGCCGGGCGACGAGCACGATTTCGTCGTCGAACAGATCGTCGCAGCGAAAGCCTTCGGTATTTGCGGCATGACCGGCTTCGTCGGCCTCGTCGCGAATCCCGACGCCGAGGTCGATTTCGCCTCGGGCGAGCGCCGCGACCAGTTCGCTGTTCGGCAAGTCGGAGAGCGCGAACCGCACGTTCGGATGCGCCTCGCGCAGGCTGCCGAGCACCGGCAGCAACCGGGCGGCGACGGACGGAATGAAGCCGATGCGCACCGTCTGCGCTTGCAGCGTGAAGGTGCTCGTCATGTCGTCGAACGTGCCGCGTGCCGCGTTGAGCAGACGTTCCGCGAGCGGCAGGATGGTCGTGCCGGCATCGGTCAGCGTCAAACGGTGTGCGGAGCGCTCGAACAGGCGTCCGCCCAGCAGGAACTCGATCTGACGAATGGCGGCGGTGAGCGCCGGTTGCGTGACCGAGAGCGCCTGCGCCGCCTGCGTGAAGCTGCGCGAATGCGCGAGCGCTACGAAGTACTGGACCTGCCGCAGCGTCAGCGCGGGTAGGGGAGCGATCGGCGGCGGCACTGCCTGCGCCGAAGCAGCGGGCGCGGAGGAGGCGGAAGCGGCAGGCGCCTCCGCAGCCTTGGCGGCAGACGTCGCACCGGCCTTGGCCGCAGCGTTCTCGGTACGACGGGACGAAGTCGCCATGGCGCGCTCCTGAAGTTGCGTCTCGGGTTGTATCGTCGTCTGCCGTTTTGGCGCACGCAGGGCACGCAACGTGACGGCAGGACAACAGTATCGCGACGTTGCAGGACACCGGATCGCCCGGGAATCCATGCGCGCCGTGAAGAATAGATTCGAATTATCGAATCATAAGTAATTTCATTTTTTATTTATAGTCGGGCGCACGTAAAGTGCCACGCAAAGACCTTCTATCCTTGGCTTATGCAGACCTCTTCTCCTGAGCGCAACACGGCACACGCGGCCCCCGCAACGCAGGCAGCGCCTTCGGGCGGCTGGCTGGACCGCCGCTTCGCCATCAGCCGCCGCGGCTCCAGCGTGCGCACGGAAGTGCTCGCCGGCATCACGACGTTCCTCGCCGCCGCCTACCTGATGGTCGTCATCCCGTCGCTGCTCGCCACGGGCGGCATGGACCGTGGCGCGGCCACCACGGCAGTCATGCTGGTGTTCGTGCTGTTCTCCCTGCTCATGGGCTTCTACGCGAACCTGCCGTTCGTCGTCGGCCCCGGCATCGGCGGCTCGGTCATCGTGGGCGTCACGCTCGCCGCGACCGAACACGTGGCCTGGCAGACGGGCATCGCCATCGCGTTCCTCTCCGGCGTGCTGTTCCTGCTGCTGACCCTGATCGGTGCGCGCAGTGTGGTGGCGCGTCTGATTCCGACGGCCATCAAGCTCGGTCTCGGCGCCTCCATCGGGCTGTTCATCGCGGTGCTCGGCGTGCGCAACGCCGGTATGGTCATCGCCAACGCCAAGACGAATGCCTTCGCGCTGGGCGACTTCAGCAAGCCGGGCACGATCGTCGCACTGATCGGCCTGGGCGCCGCCGTGCTGCTGCAGGGCCGCAAGGTGCCGGGCGCGATCCTCTGGTCGATCCTGATCGCCGCGCTCGCCGGCGTGCCGCTCGGTGTCACGAAGGTGCCCGAATCGTTCATCTCGCTGCCGCACAGCATCGCACCGGTGGCGTTCCAGCTCGATCTCAAGAGCGCCCTGACGATCTCGGCGCTGCCGTATCTGTTCGCGTTCTTCGCAGCGGAATTCTTCTCCACGCTCGGCACGACGCTCGCCGTCGGCGGCAAGGCCGGTCTGCTCGACGAGCACGGCAACATGGAGAACATCAACCGTCCGTTCCTCGTGGACTCCATCGCCGCAACCGGCGGCGCGTTGCTGGGCATTCCCGCCCTGACCGCGCTGGTCGAGTCGGCAGCGGGCGTGGAAGCGGGTGGCCGTACCGGCCTCACGTCGGTGGCGGCCGCCGTGATGTTCGCGCTGGTGTGCTTCTTCGTGCCGGTGGCGCTCGCCATTCCGAAGGAAGCCACGGCCCCCGCGCTGATCCTGATCGGCCTGTCGATGTTCAGCACGATCCGTCATGTGCCGTTCGACGACTTCAGCGACGCATTCCCGGTGCTCGCGATGGTCCTGCTCACGCTGCTCTCGAACAGCTTCGGCACCGGTATCGCGGGCGGTCTGCTGTGCTACGTGCTGGTCAAGGCGCTCATGGGCCGCTTCAAGGAACTGCCGTGGGGCCTGTATGTGCTGGCGCTGCCGCTGGCCTATTACTTCTGGACGGTCGTGGGGCGTCACTGACCGACTGCCGGACATTGCCGGATCTCAGGGACGACGAACCGCGGACGAGTGTCGAAGACCCGATCCCGCACCGACGTCCCCGCTTCACCGATGCCATCAACAACATCAGACGTTATGACAGAGACACCGGGCCACGTGCCCGCCGCACGCACCGGCGTGCAGATTCAGGAGGCGCATCGCACGTTCTTCCATGCGATGCCGAAAGTCGAACTGCATTGCCATTTGCTGGGCGCGGTGCGTCACGACACGTTCGTGGCACTCGCCGAGAAGTCGAACGCGCCGCTCGAACGCGCCGAGATCGACGCCTTTTACACCCGTGGCGAAAAGCCCATCGGCGTGCTGCGCGTGTTGCGCGCGCTCGACGAGTATCTGCTGACGTCGCCGGACGATCTGCACCGCATCGCCTACGAGTATCTGGCGGACGCCGCCGCGCATAACGTGCGCTACAGCGAGTTCTTCTGGAACCCGACCGGCACCGTGCGCACGTCCGGCATTCCCTACGCGAGCGCGCAAGACGGCATCGTCGCGGCGATTCGCGACGCCGAGCGCGATCACGGCATCGTCGGCCGCCTCATCCCGAGCATCGACCGCGAAGCCGATGCCCGCGAAGCCGTCGAAATGGTCGAGTGGATGCGCACGCATCGCGCCGACGAAGTGATCGGTATCGGTATCGACTATCGCGAGAACGACCGGCCGCCGGAACTCTTCTGGAAGGCCTATCGCAATGCGCGTCTTGCCGGTTTCAAGACGACGGCGCATGCCGGCGAATTCGGCACGCCGTGGACGAACGTCGAGACGGCCGTGGAGTTGCTCAAGTGCGATCGTATCGACCATGGCTACACCATCGTCGACGCGCCGGATTTCGCGCGCGAGTGTGCCGAGCGCGGCATCGTCTTCACGATCGTGCCGACGAATTCGTACTACCTGCGCACGCTGACACCGGAGCGCTGGGCCGAAGATCACCCGATCCGGCGCATGCCGGGCCTCGGCCTGAAGGTGCATCCGAATACCGACGATCCGACGCTGCACAAGGTCAATCCGGCGCAGGCGTGGGAGTTGATGTACAGCCACTTCGGCTTCTCGCTCGACGACCTGCGCGGCTTCATGCACAACGGGCTCGACGGTGCGTGGATCGACGACAGCACGCGTCAGGACTGGCGTGGCCGTTTCGCAGCGGACTTCGACACGGCACGCAACGTGCTCAACGATTCGCTCACGGCCTGATACCGCCGCCAACCGCTTTTCCTTGGTCTCACCCGACCTTCAGCCGCCTTCGGGCGGCTTTTTTTTCGACACGATTTGCGTGAATTCCACAGCCGGGAAATATCGGCGGCATTGCGCATGATTCACCCCAAAACCCCGAGCTTGTCTATTCGCGGTGACAGTCACCCGATAACATGCGCCGCTCTTATCGCAACGAGCCGACGAGCGCGCCATGCCACACACTTCTCACACGACGCACGACGATGCGGCGCCTGCTAATGCATCGGCGTCGCCCTCGTCACCGGGGACACTGCCGCACCGTCGGCTGAACGACTTTCTCGACGTGCTGGGTCGACGCTTCGGTCTGTCCGGTCTGCAATCGCGCGACGTTCCCGGCGCCGGCGTGACGTTGGAGAACGGCGACATGGCCTACTTCCGATCCAACGGCACGCTCGACACGTTCGATCTCTATTTCCGCATCGACGTCCCCCCGTCGATGTCGGGTCGTGCCGATCTGATTCCATCGATAACGAGACATTGCTTTTCAGGAGACGAGCCCCTTGCGCTGCTTTCCGTTCAGGCGCCGGAGGGCATTCTGTTGTTCGGGTGCAGGGATATCGAATATGGCGCAACGCCTGACGCCTCGACGCGTCGACTCGATGCCTGCTTCTCCGACTACACCACATTGATCGGTTTTTTGAGAAACGAGGTTCATTGATTCATGTTGTTGACAGTGCAGTCCGACATTTCACGCGTCCGCTCGGCGGACAACCTGCTGGAACTGGCGATGGGCGCCCGCTTCCTGAGCCGGGCGAGCGTGGCGAGCGAATTCGACAACCGTACGCTGGAGCAGCACGTGCAGATGGCGCCGGAGCGGCCCATTCCTGCGTTGCGCATGCACGCAGGCCTGCGAGCCCGTACCGATTCGCTGGAATCGTTGCCGGACAGCAAGACGTTCGAGGGGTATCGCAACACCGAGGCCGGCCGCAATCTGTTCGATTGCGAGCCGTACTATCCCAAGGCTGCCGCGCGCGTGGAGTTCGAGCGCAAGCTGGGTCAGGCGTTGTGCGACGAACCACAGATCCGCGATATCGCGCGACGCATTCGCGAGCTGACCGGCACGCCCATGCGTTTCGACGATTTCGGTGAGACCGCGCAGGCCAAGATTCTCGGTGAGCGGGTGGGCATCGGTGGCGCGGACGAATGCGTGAGATCCGAGAACACGCTCGATGCCCACGTGCTGGCCACGCTGATCAAGGCCGAGGCGCCGCACTACGACGATCCGGTCGCACCCAACCCCAAGCGCCGCCGCAATATGTTCAACGCGGCGCCGCATCCCGAAAATCCCATGCATCCGTGGAATCTTCGCGAGTTCGACGTTCCGATCGCCGAGATCAAGTCACCCAAGCAGATGCCGAACCGCATCCGGCAAGTCATGCAGACGCGCTGGGACGCCCTACGCAACGGAGCGGGCAGCGAGACCACGTTCGCCGCGCTTGTCGAGGATGCGGGTGTGGCGCGTGTTTATCGTGACGCCGGGTTCGCCGCAACCGGCGACGCCGTCGCGTACATGTTCCAGTGCACGCCCGACGAGCGCTCCCGGCTTTTGCACGATCTGCTCAATATCACGTGGAGTACGGCGAAATACACCGGAGACGAAGCCAACGGCCGCGATCTGAGTCCGATCGGGTCGGACGTGCGTCAGCATCGCACCGGGGATCGCTCGAACATGGTCAGGACCTCGGATCGCAACGATCCGCAGATCGCGAAATTCGCGCTCGGGGCCATCGTGCACGACAAGCCGGTCATCTCGGGGCCGAGCGGACATACGCTGCGTTATCTGAACCACTACGCGCAGTGCCGTGAGATGGCGGCTTACGCGGGCGATGTCTCCGACTGGCCATCGCTTGCCGAAGCGCGCATGGTGATGATGGCGAACCTGATGCCGCCCAAGAACCACCACTCGTATCACGAGATCATGGCCGCCTCGATTGGCGTAACGGACGGCAGCGAGATGCTGCATTACCGTGATCGGGCCACCTACGCCGATCTGAACGACACGCCGCTCGGCGCGGCGATGCTCGACCGTCTGAAGGAAGATGCGCGGCGGACTTCCGTGACGAATAGCGCCGCCTGAGTCAGGGTTGGGGCGACCGTCGTCGATGCGCATGCATGCGTCGCCCGTTCGTCACGTGCTCATCCTTGAGACTCGTCGCCCGAACTCTCGCTCTCGGTATCGAGCGAATAATCCAGCACGACTGGTGTCCCATACGCTCGCAGCAAATGCGGCGCGTGCACAAAGCGCTCGGCAATCGTTTTCGCCCGCTGTGCGGCTTCGGCGGGTGTCCCCGCTAGCGTGGCCTGCGCAATGTGCTGGACTTCGTTAGCGAACGCCATCCCGATACGCCGGCTGCTGCGGTGAAGCACGAATCGCGCGTTGGCCGGATCGAACAGACCGCCCTGGGTGCGGCTCTCGGCCTCCACTTCGGCACACGCCGCGCACGGCACGAAGCGGCCCGCCATCGGCACCACGATCAGCGCATCGGGACAGAGATGCAGACGCGTTACCGCGTCGCGATGCCAGCGCTCGGCGTTCTCGGCAATGGCCGACTCGATACACTGCTCGGCGTGCATCGTTTCCGTCACGCCGGTCGGTAACGCCGGGAGCTTCGGTGTGTCGCGCATAGGCGTGTGCACCACGACTTCGGCGAATTGCGGGGACTCGCTGGCGGCATCCCGAAGCACGTTGCGCAGTGTCGCGAAGGCATCGTCGAGTTGACGAAGCGCGCTGTGCAGACCGGTCGTGCCATCCGCCGGCAAGCCAGTTCCCTGCTTCACTTCAGCACGCGCCGCCGCGCGCATGCGGTCAAACCCCTGCCCCTGCACATACCGATGCCTGAGCTTGGCGATATCTCGCACGCGTCGGGACATCACCATCGCGAGCCAGTTGCGCTCGTCGCCCGGGGCAACGCGGCGCGGCGCGCCCGACATCAGCGCATCGTCGGTCAGCGCGAGATGCAATGCGTCGCAAATGCGGTCCGCATGGAAATTCGACGCGATGTGCAGACGTCCGCCAAAGACACTCACCTGAACTTCCAGCGGGTCGACGTGCAGACGTTCGCGCATCGTCATGTTCACGGCAATGGCGATGTGTCGCAATGACTGTGCAACGCGGTCGAAGCCGAGATAGCGCTTGGGACGCGGAGGCGCGATGGGCTGCCGCGGGATCTGGGCCGCTTCGTCGGGTGTCAGGCAGTAGTACCTCGCGTTCGGGGGCACAGGTGCGGGCTGCGCGACTTGTCGCGAGATGTCGACCTCAGGCGCTCGCGCCTCGTGCACCGCACGTGAACGGGCTCCCGTCAGGGCGAACGCAAAGGCGTGCGCGGTGCGCTCACTTTTTTCCGGAACGCTATAGCGACGGGTGCGGGAGAGACGGCAAACGTCATGCGGCAACGACATGCACGAATGGATATTGGGCATTGGGGACAGGGGGCCGAGGTATTGGGGGGTGTCGGGCGGCCAATGCTGTCGTCCCTGTCGTCCGCTGATTGCCGGTGTGCAGAGGCGGTATGGCCGGTGTTGCGCCCGAGTCGGCGCGTCGCACGCTCAAGAGGCTGCGAATTCTATGAGCCCGTTTCCGGCAACGCTTCTGTATTTCGATGTGCGACTGTGGCGCGGCGTCCCCTTCATGGGCGCACGATAGGGGACACCCATGAAAAAAGCCGCCAACCCTTTCAGGCTGGCGGCTTGGCATCGCTTGGGGTCGATGCGTGGGTGCTGCGGTACTGCTGTACTACCGGGGGGTGCGGCAAACCGTGTCGATTACGAACGGCTGTCTTGTGCGAACACGTTGCGATCGCTCAGTTGGGCGCGCACGTCAGCGCGGGTCAGCGGCGCGGCTTGCGCTTCGACTTGCGCCTGGGCTTGTGCTGCCGTGACCAGCGGTGCGCCGGTTTCGGTCTGGTTCAGTTGACCGCTAGCGGCGGCTTGCACCAGCTCGGCACGCACTTCGGCGCGGCTGACCTGGCTTTGCGTGGCGGCCTGGATGTCGGGGGTGTTGTCGTTGTAACGGGCATCGGCGAAAGCGGAAGCCGAAACGAACGAAGCGGCGGCGACAACGGCGGCAAGGATACGGGTGTTCATGGTGAGACTCCTGTCAATTAGATAGATAACTTCGGGTTGAGCTAGCGTTCGGGGCATCATCAGCGTCGAGGCCGGGGGGCACTTCGTTTTGCTGCGTTGCGGTGTCCGTCGCGTTGGCATGAGTGAATCTTAGGGAAAACCCGTGGTTTTTTCGCAACTGAACGTCTACGAAATGCAACCGATCGTCCGATTCGAAAAATCTATTGAAAATCAGGTATTTAGTGCCGTTAAACCGAATGTACGGCGCGCATTCGGGGCATTTTTGGACGGTTTTGGCGGGGCATGACGCTATGCGCAACAGCGTCTTTGACCGAATGGGGTTTATCGCGAAGTGCGTCAGCAGTAGAGTGACAACATGATGAAGTCAACCGACATCGTGGCTCGCAGGGTGCGCCGCACCGCGGACGATGCCGGTAGTAAGTCACAGGAGCATTACCATGGCTGCCCTCGGTTCTTTCCTTTTACTGGCGAGCGCATCGTTGCTCACCGCGTCGTATCTGCGCAGCCGCACCGCTCGTTCGCGCCGTCAGCAGGAAGCTCGCGTGCGCGTGAAGTCTCGCTGAGCGTCGTCAGACGCCACAAAGGCATCAAGTCACGACACGGCGGATCGCCGGCGTCGGTCGAATCGCTCGTCTAGCACGACGAATCGACGAAAACATCGTTGGATTATTTCGTTTTCAGCAATGCGTCCTTATCAAGGAACGCGTTTTTCTCCTGGTTTCGCGAGCGTAGATTGGCGGCAATGACGGCGCCCATCGTGGACGTCTCGCCAGACAGGAGAAATGAAAATGAAACACGCTCTGATCGCTTCGACTTTTGCCGCCGCATTGCTGAGTGCAGGTGCCATGACCGGCGCGAACGCTGCCGAGAATACGCAACCGGCCGCCGACGCTCAGCAAGTCCAGACGCAAGCACAAACGCAAGTGCAGGTTCAGGCACAACCGGGTCCGGTGGCCGCCCAGCAGGGTTCGGTCGTCTCGCCCGTGTACGAAGTCCCGGGCCGCGTGAATCGCGCCGGTTCGATCTACTTCGGCCAGTAAGCCAGCAAGCCCTGACGCCGCCGGTCACACTGCGCGCGGCGTAAAAAAACGGCAAGCCGGGGAGCCATCCACCGGCCTGCCGTGTTCCCGTTCCCGGGATCTCACCCCCAACGTGATCTTTCCCTTCGGCGGCTTTCCGTCGCTTCGGGCACGTCCTGCGTATCCCTCCCGCGCGTCCTTCCCGCGCGTCAATACGTCCGCTTCATCGCCCTCGCGCATGCGGCAGACAGACATCCCACCGCCAGCACGTACACCGCAATCCACCAGGGTTTGTGGCCACCGTATTCGAGCAGCGTTGCCGCCACCAGCGGCGTGATCGAGCTCGAGACGATCCCCGATACCTGATAGACGACCGAGATGCCGGTGTAACGCACCCGCGTGTCGAACAGTTCGCAGAACATCGACGCCTCCGGGCCGTACACGAACGCATACACCACCCCCAGCGGCACGATCACCGCGAGCGATACCCACCAGACATTCGACGAGTAATGCATCACCGCCAGCGCCGGGATCGACGACACTCCGCAAGCCAGCGCCCCCGCCGCAAACACGCGGCGTCGCCCGACGCGATCCGAGAGCTTCGACGCATACGGGATCGTCACGACCAGCACGAGTGCCGCCAGCGTGACGGCCAGCAGGATCGGCGTTTTCGGAAAGTGCAGTGTGCCGACGAGATAAGAGATCGCAAACACGGCATAGACGTTGAACACCACGCCATCGATATAGCGCGCGCCCCAGCCGAGCAGAACGTTTCTGCGGTAATCGCGCACGATCTCCGAGAGCGGCACATGCGCGACGTGCTGACTGTCTTTGATACGGGCGAACTCGGGCGTCTCCAGCACCCGCAGCCGGATAAACATGCCGACGGCCACGAGCACCAGACTGAGCATGAAGGCCAGACGCCATCCCCACGACATGAATTGCTCGTCGGTCAGCGTGGACGAGAGCAGGGCGACGACCCCCGTCGACAGACAGAGGCCGACGGCCAGCCCGATCTGCGGATACGCCGCGAACTGTCCTCGCTTGTCGCGCGGCGCGTACTCGAACGCCATGAGCACCGCGCCGCCCCATTCGCCGCCGAGCCCGATGCCTTGCAGCAGCCGCAGGAACAGCAGGATCAACGGCGCGGCAATGCCGATGCTGTCGTAGGTCGGCACGAGGCCGATGAGGAACGTCGACACGCCCATGATCGTGAGCGTGACGATGAGCAGCGGCTTGCGTCCGAGCCGGTCGCCGAAATGGCCGAAGAGAATGCCGCCGAGCGGACGCGTGGCGAACCCCACCGCGTAGACGGTGTACGCGAGCGCCGTTGCGACGAAGGCATCGCCGCTCGGAAAGAAGAGTTTGTTGAAGACGAGCCCGGTGATGGTCCCGTACAGAAAGAAGTCATACCACTCGACGGTCGTGCCGATCAGGCTGGCCAGCGCGACCGTGCGCACCGCTTTTTCGGCATTGACGGCATCGCGCGCGCCAACACCGCTGAGAACCTGTTCCATTGCGCCTCCTGTTGATGCGCCGCGCCCCGGCGGCGCGCTGCGACGCGCCGGTCTTTGCCGGGCGTCTGTCTCCTGGATGTCTCGGTGCCGCGCATGCCGAGGGTTCGGTGCGCGGCTATCGTTTTGATGATGGATGCTGCGGGGACTGCGGGTAAGACGCGAAAACACTCATGCCGCCACGACGGCATGACTGCACGACAACGGCAACCACTACGACTGCGACAACAACGACCTCCAACGCGACGTCGCAAAGTCGCAACGTCGATCAGATCCTTTCAGGCAGCCGCGCCGATGAAATTGCGGCCGCGCGGACCGTCGAGCGCAGCGGCGATCATCTGCGCGGACTCCGGCTCGCTCACGCCGTAAGCGGAAAATTCGGTTGCCACGCCCAGACCGTTGAGGAACGCCGTGAGCGCTTCGGGGGCACCGTCGATATCGCCGTCGAAGACCTGCGCGAGCACGGCGTCACGATCGGCGCGTCGGCCGATGGCCAGACGCATCACCGCTGGCAAGGTGAACGAGCAGGCAATGCCGTGCGGCAGGCCGTGGCGAATCGTCATGTCGTATGAAATCGAGTGCGCAAGCGCCGTCTTCGTATTCGAGAACGCCATGCCCGCCTGAAGCGCGGCAAGCGCCGCCTGTGTGCGCAACGTCATGTCGTCGAGCGAGGCCATGAGCTGCGGCAGCACGCGCATCATTTCGCGCGCTGCCGTCACGGCGAACGTGTCGGAGACGGGATTCGCATTGACGTTCCAGATCGCTTCGAGGGCGTGCGAGAGCGCGTCGAGACCACTTTGCAGGGTGACGGCGCGAGGCAGCGAGCGGGTCAGACATGGATCGACGATGGCCGCTTCCGGCCACGTCTGCGGCAGATGCAGCGAGTATTTCTTGCGCTTCACATGGCGGTCCCACAGCGTGGCCCACGGCGTGACTTCACTGCCGGTGCCCGCCGTCGTGGGAATCGTGATGAGCCGTTTGGTCCGCGTCGGCTCGAAGGTGCCGCCGGCATCGAGCGCATCGACGAGGGTCGCGAACCGGTCGTCGTCGCCCGCGACCATCAGCAGCTTGGCCGTGTCGAGCGCGCTGCCGCCGCCCAGCGCCACGATCACCTCGCACTGCCCGTAGCGCCGCCAGAAGTCGCTGTACATCGGTGCCAGTTCGCGTACGTCCGGATTCGGGCTGACCTGATCGATGACCCCGGCAAGCCGTTGGCCGAGCAGCGCCTCGATCTGTCCGGTCATGCCGAGCGCACGCGCTTCGGGCATGGTGACGAGCACCGCGCGGCGGTGGCCGACGAGATCGGGCAGATCGGCGAGCGCCCCCGCACCGAAGCGGACGTCGACCGGATTGTGGAAGCGTGAACGTGCAGTCATGGTGAGGAGCGTGCCGCGGCGTATCTGATGTCTCTGACGTATCAGAACGCCGCGATCGATTGAGGAAGATTGAGCTGGATTATGGTGAGCGTCGTCCTATACTTCTAATTCACATTTTTTCGCCAATCTATTGGTAAAACCTATACCTCGTCACGGGAGCGTCACGCATGCGCATCACCCAGTTGCGGTCCTTTCATGCCGTCGCGCACCACGGCAGCGTCACGCGTGCGGCACAGGCATTGCATGTGAGTCAGCCGACGATGACGACACAGATCCGCGCGCTCGAAGAGACCTACGGCGTGGAGTTGTTCTACCGGCATGGACGCGGACTCACGCTCACGCCGACGGGCAAGGCGCTGTACTCGGTCAGCCTGCGCATCTTCTCGGACGAGGCCGAAGCGCTCGGCCTGCTCAAGGAACACGGCGGCCTGCGCACGGGGGAATTGCGTCTGGGCGCGGTCGGGCCGCATCACGCGATGGAGATCGTCGCAGCGTTCCAGCCTCGCTATCCGGGCATTCGCATTTCCATGCGACCGGGCAATTCGGAGGAGATGATCGAGAGTCTGCTGGCGTATCGCACCGACGTGGCCGTGCTGGCGCGCTATCACGAGGATGTGCGTCTGCACGCCGTGCCGTATCGCACGCATCCGGTCGTGCTGCTGGTGCCGCGCACGCATCGGTTCGCGCGACGTCGCAGCGTGAAGCTCGTCGAGCTGGCCGACGAACCGATGCTCATGCGCGAGCCGGGGTCGACCACACGTCACGCGCTCGAAGCGGCGATGCAGGACGCGGGCGTGTCGCCCACGGTGGCGATGGAGATCGGCAGTCGCGAGGCGATCCGCGAAGCGGTGATTCTGGGGTTGGGTATTGCGGCGGTGTCGGCGCGGGAGCACACACCCGACGAGCGGCTGGCCACGGTCGCGATCGGCGACGCGCGGGTGGAGACCACGACGGTCGTCGTCTGCCTCGCCGAGCGACGCGAATCGCGCGCGATCGCGGCGTTCATGGATGTCGTGGCGGGACTGGTGTGACGCAGCGTCGCGATGATGACGTCATCAACGTGATGCGTGCAGCGACACCTCGGGACACAACGGAAGACGAGGGCAGTCACGACGACCGCCCCCGGAATGCATCGGCTTACAGATACTGGCTGGCGGCGAGCACGATGGCGGACGCCACGAGGCAGTAGATGCCGAACAGGTACCAGCGACCATGTTCGAGCCAGCGCGACAGCCAGCGCAGCGCCACGAGCCCGGCGAGGAAACTGAACACCATGCCGACGAGGCTCGGCGTGAGCACCGACATGAAGTGACCGGAGAACGTCTGTGCGCCGCCCGACTTGTACAGACGGTACGCTTCCTTGACGATGACCGGCGGCGTGAGCACGACCGCCAGCGCGAAGCTGAATTCTTCGACACGCACCTTGTCGAGCCCGCGCAGCATGCCCGTCGAGATGGTCGAGCCCGAACGCGAGAAGCCACGGAAGGGCAGGCAGATGCCTTGCACCGCGCCGATCCAGGCGGAATCCGCACCGCGCATCGGACGATCGCCCATCGGCGGACGCTTGCTGCCCGAAATCAGGATCAGAATGCCGGCCATCGCGAGGCCTGCCGAGATGATGTAGAGATTGCCGAACAGATGCTCGATTTCCGCATGCTCGGAGCCGCGCATCAGCACCTTCTCGATGAAGAACATCAGCGCCAGACCGATCACACCGGTGAAGGCCGTCGCAATGATCACCTGCTTCGCGTTATGGATGAAATCGTGCTTCGACGAGAAGTAGCGCTCGCGCCAGGACTTCCAGAAGTAGACGATGACGGCGAGCATCGTGCCGGTATGCAGCATGACGAGCAACAACGTCATGGCGGGCGTGGATGGGTCGAGTCCCATCAGCTTCTCGGCCATGATGACGTGTGCCGAACTCGACACCGGGAGCAGCTCTGCCACGCCTTGAACGATGGCGAGCACGAGCACTTGCAAATAATCCATGCGCAATCCTTGAGAAATGGGCAAGGACAGTACGCCGTCACCGTGACGATTTTGTGACAGTCACATGACGGCGGCACCGGTCGCCTGCCCTCGACCGAATGCCGCGCATGATACTCCGACAGACTTGGCAGAAAATGAGGTTGAGGATCCGTCCGATCATCAGGGGCCGGGGCCGGAATGCCCGGCTCCGCTCGGTGTTGCGTCAGTTAAAACCATCGCGAATCCAGCGCTGGCAAACACCCTGACTTCCGCATTTCCGCATGACGACGCGAGACGATGTCCCCGGACGCAGGCGAACTTACTTACGCAATGCCTGATCCAGATCGGCGAGCAGGTCGTCGATATGTTCGATACCGATGGACAGACGCACGGTCTCCTCGCTCACGCCGGCCTTGCGCAGCTCGTCGGGCGAGAGCTGGCGGTGCGTGGTCGACGCCGGATGCGTGGCGAGCGACTTGGCGTCGCCGATGTTGACCAGTCGCGTGAAGAGTTGCAGTGCGTCCTGAAACGCCGCGCCTGCCGCCCGTCCGCCCTTCACCCCGAAGGTCAGGATGCCCGGCCCGCGTCCCGACAGATACTTCTGCACGAGCGCGTGATCCGGATGCTCCGGCAACCCGGCATAGTTGACCCACTCCACCTTCGGATGCGTTTTCAGGAATTGCGCGACTTTGAGCGCGTTGTCCGTGATGCGGTCGAGGCGCAGGGCAAGCGTCTCGATCCCCTGAAGGATCTGGAACGCGTTGAACGGCGAGATGGCCGCGCCGGTGTTACGCAGCGGCACTACACGCGCACGGCCGATGTAGGCGGCCGGCCCGAAGGCTTCCGTGTAGACGACACCGTGATAGCTCACGTCCGGTTCGTTCAGCCGCTTGAAGCGTGTCTTGTGCTCGGCCCACGGGAATTTGCCCGAGTCGACGATGGCGCCGCCCAGGCTTGTGCCGTGCCCGCCGAGATACTTCGTCAGCGAATGCACCACGATGTCGGCGCCGTGCTCGAAGGGACGCAACAGGTACGGCGACGGCACGGTGTTGTCGATGATGAGCGGAATGCCGTGGCGATGCGCAATCTCCGCGAGCTTCGCGATATCCGTGACGTTGCCCAGCGGGTTGCCGATCGACTCGGCGAAAATCGCTTTGGTCTTCTCGTCGATCAGCGGCTCGAACGACTCCGGTTCGCGCGGATCGGCAAAGCGGGTGGTGATGCCCGAGAGCGGCAGCGTGTGGGCCAGCAGATTGTAGGTGCCGCCGTAGAGCGTGCTTGCTGCCACGATGTTGTCGCCGGCTTCGGCAATCGTCTGGATCGCGTAGGTGACGGCCGCCTGACCGGAGGCGAGCGCCAGCGCCGCAATACCACCTTCGAGCGCAGCGACGCGTTGTTCCAGCACGTCCTGCGTCGGATTCATGATGCGGGTGTAAATGTTGCCCGGCACCTTCAGGTCGAACAGATCCGCGCCGTGCTGCGTGTCGTCGAAGGCATACGCCACCGTCTGATAGATCGGCACGGCCACCGCGCGCGTGGTCGGGTCGGGACGGTAGCCGCCGTGCACCGCCAGCGTTTCCAGCCGCCATTGCGCGGCTTGCGAGGTGTCGTTCTGCGCTTGGTTCGTATCGTTGTTGCCGCTCATATCGATTGTCTCCGGATAGGCGTTGCGTTCCGTTGGTGGAACGGATCTGACGAATTGATTAGTTATCCGATGGCATTCTAAACGCAGGCGTGTGGACGCCTTATCTTCGATTGGCAGATGCTTAGTGCGCGACGCGTGGCGGCAACCGAAGGGCGCGCAACCGTTCGTAATATGGCGAACGACACGGCCGGTGTGGCACGCGCTATCGTGGGCGCATGAAAAGGAGACCCTTCATGCGCTTGTCTGCGTTCCGCTCGCGTCGTTCGTTCCCTTTGGCAGCACACGGCGGTCGCCGTGCTCGACTTTCACTCCGGTGGTTTGCCGCGGCCCTGATCGGTGTGGCAACGCTCTCGCTCGGCTGGACGGGCAACGCCATCGCGCAGGAAAAGGTCAAGGTCGCATCGCTGGATACGGACAGCGACGGTAAGCCCGTCATGCTCGATGCGTATCTGTTCCGCGCGGTGAACGCCAACGCACCCACACCCGCCGTCGTCTTCATGCACGGTTGCAACGGCATGTTCTCGCGCAGAGGATCCATTGATGGACGTGAACTCGACTGGGCGCGCCGCTTCAACGCACAGGGCTATGCAGTACTGATGGTCGATAGCTTCACGACGCGCGGGCAGGGCAGCGAGTGCGCGAAAGGCGGGCCGGTGCGTCCGTGGGCCGAGCGTCCGCGCGATGCCTACGGGGCGCTGCGTTACCTGCAAGCGCTGCCGGACATCCGCCCGGATCGCGTCGCCTTGATGGGCTGGTCGCACGGCGGCGGCACGACGCTGTTCTCCATTGGCCCCAAGAGCCCGGCGCGAGCGCAAGACGACTCATCGGCCCCTGACTTCGCGGCCGCGGTCGCGTTCTACCCCGGCTGGTGCAACACGAAGGCGCAGGGCGCGGACTGGTCGACGAAGATCCCGTTGCTCTTGCTCACAGGCGCCGACGACGTCTGGACGAAGGCCGCCCCCTGT
Organism: Pandoraea sp. ISTKB; assembly: GCF_001721285.1. Taxonomy (NCBI): domain Bacteria; kingdom Pseudomonadati; phylum Pseudomonadota; class Betaproteobacteria; order Burkholderiales; family Burkholderiaceae; genus Pandoraea; species Pandoraea sp. ISTKB. The sequence goes on along the minus strand of NZ_MAOS01000002.1, from coordinate 32,214 downwards.
GACGCCTTCGTCAAGGACGTCACCGCCAAGGGTGCCCCGATCACGTTCCACATCTATCCGGGGGCGTATCACGACTTCGATACACCGAATCTGCCGGTGCGCGAACGCCCCGAATTCACGAATCCGAAGACCCATGTGGTGCCGATTACCGGCACCCAGCCCGAAGCCCGCGAAGATGCCATCGAACGCGTGACGGCATTTTTGGCCAGAACGATTGGCCAGTGATTTTTCGGTGAAAACATGTGGCGGCCACGAACGCGTGGCCGCAAACCTAAGCCTGACAGCGCTTCCAAGCGATTGCCGGGAAATTTATGCACCGGCTATCCACAGCTTAATCACTGAAAAAATGGGGATCTCCACAGGAAATCCACCGACTTATCCTCGGGTTATGCACGACATATCCACCACCTATCCACGGGATATTCACTGGTTATCCCCCTCATTTCCGGCACTTTTCCCCACGATTTCCACCGCCTATCCCCCAGCAATCCACAGCGTTACCCACAACCCTGGCACAGCTTGCACACAGGGTTATCGACAGCGTTATCCACAGCCGCGGGTTGCGTAGTCGACGGGTCGGCGGAAGCTTGCAGGGGTCGCTTCTCCTGCGGGATTCGTCATGACTGCCCTGATGCGGGCGGGGACGGCGAGGGTGACCTCGACGCGAGCACAGAAAACAAAATCGGCCGCGACGAAGGCGGCCGATTTGGTATCGGAGACTGCTACCCGGAGTCACGATGCGCCGATTGGCGCAGGCTCACGGGGTGAAGCCAGTACAGCGATTCGAGATTGCGATTAGTTACCGAAGTAGGTGCTGCCAGCACGCTGGGCGTTGCCGACCGAACCCGGGGTCACCGCCGACACTGCGCCGCCACTCACCGTCGAGACGGCCTTCGGGTACACCGTGTCGTGTTGTTGAAGCAAACCGGCCTTCTGCGCTTGCACCAGTTCTTCACGAACTTGTGCGCGGGTCAGCACGCTGGTCTGGGGCACCCACGAGAATTCCGACGGGCCGTCGAAAGCATCGCTGGCGAAAGCCGAACCGGCTGAGACAGCCAGCATTGCGGAAACCAGGGCAGAGGTAATAAGAGTGCGCTTCATGATGATTCTCCTGTCTGTTTGAAAGAGGCGATGTTCAATTCATCGTCGACAGTTGCAGTCTATTGCCATCATAAATCGCAATAAAGTCGATAATTGTCTATTTCAAATTGCTTATTTAGCAATAATTGGAAACATTTTCCGGTATCGACGGCTGAACCAATACGTCTAGAAGTAATTACACACTCTCATTACAACCGTTTAGATAAGAGCTTATCGCTCGAAGATTTTTCGTATATTTAAAATATATTATTAATTTCGAGAGACTCAGGTAGAAACGAAGACGGGACGCCGTATTCGGGCGTCCCGTCGTAGGTCACGAATGGTCCAGCTACGCCGCCTACTTCGCCGTGGCCGCCTCCTGAGCGACCACCGTCTCGACGCCCGGACCCGCCGTCTGCGCCAGCACGGGTTTGAGCGCGATACCGGTGTGGCTCGCCTTCACCTTCGCCAATGCGTCGGGCGACGTGGCGGCAACGACCGTCCCGCCATCCTTACCGCCCTCCGGCCCCATGTCGACGATCCAGTCGGCCTCGGCAATGACATCGAGGTTGTGCTCGATGACGATCACCGTATGCCCGCCATTCACCAGCCGGTGCAGCACATTGATCAACCGTGCCACGTCCGCCATGTGAAGACCGACGGTCGGCTCGTCGAGCACGTACAACGTGTGCGGCGACTTCTGGCCGCGACGCGTGATGTCGTCTCGCACCTTGGTCAATTCCGTCACCAGCTTGATACGCTGCGCTTCGCCGCCCGACAACGTCGGCGACGGCTGCCCCAGCGTGAGATAGCCAAGGCCAACGTCCTGCATCAGTTGCAGCGGGTGCGCAATGCTCGGCATCGACGCGAAGAATTCGACGGCCTCGTCCACTTCCATCGTCAGCACGTCGCCGATGCTCTTGCCGCGCCACGTCACGGCCAGCGTCTCGGCATTGAAGCGCTGCCCGTGGCAGACATCGCACAGCACCTTCACGTCGGCGAGGAAACTCATGCCGATCGTGCGCACCCCTTGCCCTTCGCAGGCCGGGCAACGTCCCTCGCCGGTATTGAACGAGAAACGCGACGCCGAATAGCCGCGTGCGCGCGCTTCGAGCGTATCAGCGAACAACCGTCGAATCGTGTCCCAGAAGCCGATGTATGTCGCCGGGCACGAACGCGGGGTCTTGCCGATCGGCGTCTGGTCGACTTCGAGCACGCGGTCGATCGTCTCCCAGCCGGTCACCGACTCGCATCCATGCCACGCATGCACGACCGGACGCTTCGGCTCCACCGGGGCGTCCGACTTCGCACGCGGTTTGCCGTCCGCCTTCACGACATGACGCACCGTGCCCTTGCGCGCGCGACGCTCGGCCGGCGAAGACAGTACCGAGCGGCCCACGGCATCGAGCAGGTTCGTCATGAGCACATCGCGCGCGAGCGTCGATTTGCCCGAGCCCGAAACGCCGGTGATCGCCGTCAGTCGCGAGAGCGGCAGCGATGCCGTCACGTTCTTCAGGTTGTGCAGCGTGGCACCATGCACCGTCAGCCAGTTCGACGGCACGGCTTCGACTTCCTTCGCTCCCTTGCCGGCCTTCACCGGGGCAACGACCTCCCGGCGCGGCTGAAGCGGATGCTGCAACGGATGCGCGAGGAACTTGCCTGTCAACGAATCGGGATGCGACGCAAGATCCGCCACGTTGCCCTGCGCCACGAGCGTGCCGCCGCGCTTCCCGGCGCCCGGGCCGATATCGATGATGTGATCGGCGCGACGAATCGTATCCTCGTCGTGCTCCACCACCACCAGCGTGTTGCCCTGATCGCCGAGCTTGCGCAACGCGCCGAGCAGAATGCCGTTGTCACGCGGATGCAGCCCGATGGTCGGCTCGTCCAGCACGTAGCACACGCCCTGCAAGTTGCTACCGAGCTGCGCCGCGAGACGAATCCGTTGCGACTCGCCGCCCGAGAGCGTCGGCGCGGCCCGGTCGAGCGTGAGGTAGCCCAGACCGACCTCTTCGAGAAATTCCAGACGCCCCTGAATTTCGCTGATCAGATCGCGCGCAATGCTCGCGTCGCGACCGGTCAGTTCGAGCCCCTGAATCCACTGACGCACGTCCGTCACGGTCCATTGCGCAACGTCGGAAATCGCATGAGCGTCGAACGTCACCGCACGCGCCACGCCGTTCAGACGCGCACCGTGACAATCCGGACACGGCTGATCGCCCACGTCTTCCGGCTCCTGCTCCTGAGACGGCAACGAGTGTTCGCGCCCCCGGTTGTCCTGATTGAGGACGGTATCGTCGAACGCCTCGCGCTGCTCGCGCGTGAGCGCCAGCCCGGTGCCCACACACGTGGTGCACCAGCCGTGTTTGCTGTTGAACGAGAACATACGCGGATCGAGATCCGGGTAGCTCGTGCCGCACACCGGACACGCACGCTTGACCGAGAACACCTCGATCTCGCCCACGCCTTCGCCCGGTTGCTCATCCGACATCGTGTCGCCCAGACCATCGAGCGGCGCGAGCAGATGCATCACACCCTTGCCGAGTTCCAGCGCCGCCGCCAGCAGCGTACGCAGCAGACCTTCGTTCTCCGGTGCGATCACCACGTCACCGACCGGTAACTCGATGGTGTGCTCGCGGAAACGATCGAGCTTCGGCCACGGATCGACCGGCAGGAACACGCCGTCGACACGCAGATGCGAATGCCCGCGCGCCTTGGCCCACTTCGCCAGATCGGTGTAGATCCCCTTGCGTCCGACGACCAGCGGTGCGAGCAGCCCCACATGTTGACCCCGACGGTCGCGCATCAGTTGCGCGACGATGGAATCGGGACTTTGCGCCGTGACCGGCGCCCCGTCGTGGATGCAATGCTGAATGCCGAGCTTCACGTACAGCAGACGCAGGAAGTGCCAGACTTCCGTGGTCGTCGCCACCGTACTCTTGCGCCCGCCGCGCGACAGACGTTGCTCGATGGCGACCGTCGGCGGAATGCCGTACACCGCGTCGACCTCGGGGCGTCCCGCCGGTTGCACGATGGAACGCGCATAGGCATTGAGCGACTCGAGATACCGGCGTTGTCCCTCGTTGAACAGAATGTCGAACGCGAGCGTCGACTTGCCCGAGCCGGACACCCCGGTGATCACGCTGAACTTGCCGCGCGGAATCGCCACGTCGAGCGACTTGAGGTTGTGTTCGCGAGCGTTGACGATGCGAATGTCGTCGCCGCCCGCCGGCTTGCGATGCGCGCGCGCGGCGCGCAACGCCGTTTGCAGCGGCATGCCCGCATCGCCAGTGGCGTTGCCAGCCGCCACGGCCAGCCCCGGGGCAACGACCGTGCGTTCGTAGTCGGCGAGGGCGCGGCCGGTGTGCGAGCCTTCGCACGCGACAACATGCGCCAGCGTGCCCGCGCACAGTACTTCACCACCGCCTTCGCCGCCTTCCGGCCCCAGGTCGATGATCCAGTCTGCGGCGCGCACCACGTCCAGGTTGTGTTCGATGACGAGCAGCGAGTTGCCGCCGTCGAGCAGCTTGCCGAACGCGCGCATGAGCTTCGCGATATCGTCGAAGTGCAGGCCGGTCGTCGGCTCGTCGAAGATGAAGAGACGGCCGCGATGTGCAACCTTCTGACCGCTGGCCGTCTTCTTCTGCGCCGCTTCCGCGAGGAAGCCCGCAAGCTTCAGACGTTGTGCCTCACCGCCCGAGAGCGTGGGCACCGGCTGGCCGAGCTTCACGTATTCCAGACCGACATCCACGATCGGCTGCAACACGCGTAGCACGTCGCGATCCGACGAGAACAGCTTGACGGCTTCGTTGACGGTGAGTTCGAGCACATCCGACACGCTCAGCTCGCGCATCGCCTCGCCCGGCACGGCGCGCTGAATCTTCACGTCGAGCACTTCGGCGCGGTAACGCTTGCCGTCGCAATCCGGGCAACGCAGGTACACGTCGCTCAGGAACTGCATCTCCACGTGTTCGAAACCGGAACCGCCGCACGTCGGGCAGCGGCCGTTGCCGGAGTTGAAGCTGAACGTGCTGGCGTTGTAGCCGCGTTGCAGCGCCACCGGTTCGGCGGCGAAGAGTTTGCGAATCTCGTCGAACGCCCCGACATAGCTCGCAGGGTTCGAACGTGCCGTCTTGCCGATGGGGGACTGATCTACGAACACCACACCCGACAGTTGTTCGGCGCCGATCAGCGCGTCGTGCGCACCGGGCGCCTCGGTCGGATCACCGAAGTGACGCGCCAGCGCCGGGCTCAGAATGTCCTGCACCAGCGTCGATTTGCCCGAGCCGGATACGCCGGTCACGCACACGAGGCGTCCGAGCGGAATGTCGACGCTGACATGCTTGAGGTTGTGCTCACGTGCGCCGGTCAGCGTCAGGTGCGGCGTGGCGTCGTCCACCGGACGCGCCCGCCAGTTCGACGCGTTCGCCACGTGCTTGCGTCCGCCGAGGTAACTGCCGGTCAACGTGTCGGCGCGACGCACTTCCTCGGGCGTGCCGTCGAACACGATCTGACCACCGCGTTCGCCCGGTCCCGGCCCCATGTCGATGACACGGTCGGCGGCGAGCATCACCGCCGGATCGTGCTCCACGACGACCAGCGTGTTACCGGCGTCGCGCAGGCGATGCATGGCCGCCACGATGCGGTCCATATCGCGCGGATGCAGGCCGATACTCGGCTCATCGAGCACGAAGAGCGTGTTGACGAGCGACGTGCCGAGCGCCGTCGTCAGGTTGATACGTTGCACTTCACCGCCCGAGAGCGTGCGACTCTGACGGTCGAGCGTGAGGTAACCGATGCCGACGTCGCACAGATACTTCAGACGCGTACCGACCTCTTCCTGCAGGAGCTTGAGCGCATCGTCGAGCAGGCTGGAGGGGAACGTGAGCGAATCGAAGAACTGACGCACCCGCGTGATCGGCATGAGCATCAGATCGTGCACGGTCAGGCCGGGCAGCGCTTCTAGCTGCTCGCGCGACCACGACACGCCACGCGGCATGAAGCGCTGGGCGGGCGGCAGCACGGCGTCGGCGTTTTCTTTCGAGCCGAGACGCCACAGCAGGCCTTCCGTCTTCAGACGCGCACCGCCGCAGGTTTCGCACGTGGTGTAGCTGCGGTACTTCGAGAGCAGCACACGGATGTGCATCTTGTACGCTTTCGACTCCAGATAGCCGAAGAAGCGGCGAATGCCGTACCACTGCTTGTTCCACTCGCCCTGCCAGTCGGGATCGCCTTCAATGACCCACTCGCGATGCTCGGGCGACAGCTTCGACCACGGCGTATCGCGGGGAATGCCGGCCTTGCCCGAGTACTCCAGCAAGTCTTCCTGAATCTCCTTCCACGCCGGCGTCTGGATGGTCTTGATGGCGCCACCGCGCAGCGTCTTGCGCTCGTCCGGAATCACCAGCCCGAGATCGACACCGATGACACGACCGAAGCCGCGACATGCTTCACACGCGCCGTAGGCCGAGTTGAACGAGAAGAGCGCCGGTTGCGGATCGGCGTAGTGCAGATCGCTGTCCGGGCAGTGCAGGTCTTGCGAGTAGCGCCAGATTTCCGGCTCGCCGGCCTCGGCAAGCACGTAGACGTTCACGCGAGCGCGACCGCGTTTGAGCGACGACTCGATGGCTTCCATCGCGCGCGCCTTCTCGGTGTTCTGCAGGCGGAAGCGATCAGCCACGACGTCGAGCACCTTGCGCGTGCCCTCGGCGGTGGTGATTTCGCGCTCGGCCTGCACGCGCGTGTAGCCGGACGCCGAGAGCCACTGCTCGACCTCGTCGGGCGTGACACTGCCGGGCAATTCGACCGGGAACGTGACGACCAGACGCGGATCGTTCTGCGCGGTGCGCGCCATGAGATCGGCGTAGATCGTCTCGGGCGTGTCGTGACGCACCGGCTGCGCGGTTTCGCGATCGAACAGCGCCGCCGCACGGGCGAAGAGCAGCTTGAGGTGGTCGTTGAGTTCGGTCATCGTGCCGACCGTCGAGCGCGAGCTGCGCACGGGGTTGGTCTGATCGATGGCGATGGCGGGCGGCACGCCTTCCACATGATCGACCTGCGGACGATCCATGCGGTCCAGGAACTGCCGGGCATAGGCACTGAAGGTCTCGACATAGCGCCGCTGGCCTTCGGCGAACAGCGTGTCGAACACCAGGCTCGACTTGCCGGAACCGGACGGACCGGTCACGACGGTCATCTCACCGGTCTGGAGATCGACGTCGAGGTTCTTGAGGTTGTGCTGGCGGGCGCCACGAATACGGATGGCGTGGCTGGCCGACGGAACGGGTTTCGAGGAGGGCTTATCCACTTGGTCTCTGGGCAGACGAGAGAGCGCATACGCGCTTTGGGGTAACTACTCTATCAGGCCGATACGACAGTCGCTGGCAGCATCCATGCGTCGCCCGGCACGCTGGGATTGTACTGTATATTTGTACAGCACCAAGCGATTCCCGCGTTGACGGTGGTCTTAATTCGTCAAGGTGTACTCAGCCATCTTACGTACACACATATGTATTTACATCGATCGGTACAGCCCCTAAAGTATTCACATGACGTCTTATTTCTGGGGTCTCTCATGCGCTTCACCCGCGCCTTTCGCAATGGCAATTCGCAAGCGGTACGAATCCCCGCAGAACTGGCTTATCCCGACACCGACATGGAACTGGAGATCGAGCGAATCGGCGACGAACTCCGGATCAGACCGCGTCGTCGCCCGCTAACCGGTGTGCTCAAGAAATTTGCCAGTTTCAGCACCGACGTCATGGCCGAAGGTCGCGAAGACCAGGAGCAATCAGACCGCGAGGCTCTGTAATGGCTCGCTACATGCTCGATACGAACATCTGCATTTACCTGATGAAGCATCAACCCGAAACGGTTGCACGACGCTTTGCGCAATGCTGCGTGGGTGACGTCGTGATGTCCGCCGTGACCTTCGCCGAACTCAAATTCGGCATTTCGGTGTGTGCCAACCCGGCTCGGGAGGGTCACCACCTTGCGGCACTGATTGAGGATATTCCGGTTTTACCGTTCGACGCGGCCGCTGCCACGGCCTACGGCCCGGTTCGCGCGGCAACACGTGAACGCCGCAAGGACCATCTCGACAAGTTGATCGCCGCGCATGCGATTTCGCTGGACATCACACTGGTCACCAACAATACGCGCGACTTCGCAGCCTACCCCGGCCTCCGAATGGAAAATTGGCTGGACGACTGAAACCGCGTAGCCGCGTCCATCGTATCTGTATCTCCCTCCTCTGCATCGGCCCCCCGAATCCCGAGTTGTCCTCTATCCGTCACCGCGCGACAGGTCATGTGACAGGTCGTGATATGATGAGAATGATTATCATTAACCTCAAAAGCTGCTAGATCAGTGACGGTTGCAGACTCATGCGGCCGAGCCAAAACCATGATGCGTGACGACAACGGGGGACGCCAGGACCACGCACGCGCCGACGCGTCCGGCGTGGCTGCGCTCTATCACGATCACCATGGCTGGTTGCGCAACTGGCTGCATCGCAAGCTCGGCAACCACGGCGACGCCGCCGACCTCGCGCACGACACCTTCGTGCGTCTGCTCAGCAAGGACACCCCCGTCTGCCCGCGTGAACCCCGCGCCTTCCTCACCGTCGTCGCGCAGGGGCTCGTCGCCAATCTGCATCGGCATCGCAAAATCGAAGCCGCCTATCTCGAAGCACTCGCAGCCCAGCCCGAGGCGGTAGCGCCCGACCCCGAAGCCCGCGCGATCCTGCTCCAGACACTCATCGACATCGACCGACGCCTCGACGGCCTGCCGCCGGTCGTGCGCCGCGTCTTTCTCATGTCGCAACTCGACGGCCTCGCCCAACGCGAGATCGCCGAGACCCTCGGCATCTCCATCGCCACCGTGCAACGTCACATCGTCAAGGCGCTCCACGCCTGCTGCTTCGGAGGGACGCACGCATGAGCCCACGCCCGCCGTCCGGTCAGGGCGCCGTCCCGGCCGCATCCCCGCTGCCCGAGGCGATCACGCTGGCGGCCACGGAATGGTTCGTCCGCCTGCAAGCGACGACCGACGCCAACGCGCAAGCCGCCTGGCAACAGTGGCACGACGCCGACGCGCGACACGCGCTCGCCTGGCAGCGCCTCGTCGACTTCGGCACGCATCTGCGGACCATTCCACCGCTCGTCGCGCACAACACGCTCGTGCGCGCGCGAGCCAATCAGGGGCGTCGGCGCGTACTTGGCCTGCTCGCCGTCGCGGGGGTGACGGGGGCCGTCTGGTCTGTCGGCGACTCGAACGCCGTAAGGGCATGGCGTGCGGACTTCAGCACAGGGGTCGGCGAGCGCCGCACCGTGCAACTGGCGGACGGCACCGTGCTCGCGCTCAACACCGATTCCGCCGTCGACGTGCATGTCTCGCAGGACGTGCGACGCCTGCGCCTCGTGCGCGGGGAAATCGCCATCACGACGGGCGCCGATGCCGATCACGGCCATCGCCCGTTCTTCGTCGACACCGCGCAAGGCAGCCTTCAGGCACTCGGCACGCGCTTCACCGTGCGCCAGCACGAGGGCAGCGCCGCCGTCGCGGTGCTCGAAGGTGCGGTGCGCGTCGTTCCCGCCAACGGTGGAAATACGGCCAACGGCGCGACGATCCTCACCGCCGGGCAAGGCGCAACCTTCGACGCCACCGCAGTACGCTCGCGCTTCGACGACGTCGCCATCGCCAACGCCGCCGTGGCATGGACGCAAGGCATGCTCATCGTCCACGCGATGCCGCTCGGCGACTTCCTCGCGGAACTCGGCCGCTACCGGCGTGGCCACCTCGGCTGCGCGCCCGACATCGCGAACCTGCGCGTCTCGGGCATCTACCCGGTCGACGACACCGACCGCGTGCTCGACATGCTCTCGCGCGCGTTGCCCGTCGAGGTCCAGCGCTTCACCCGCTGGTTCGTGCGCGTACAGCCCGGCAACCCTTCCGGCACGCGCTCCGGCAAATCGTCGGACAGCGCGCCCACGTTGCGCGCCGTCGGCGGCGACCGTACCCACACCTGAAGCACCACGGCGTCGCCAGCGCCGCCTGCGGCACACCGTCCAGAAATATTTTGACGTCGGATGAGGGGTTTTCGAATCTCGCGGGGCATAGACAGGAAAGCCCCGTTTCGATTTCGATGTTTCGATGCTCCAACGAAAGGAATCCGCCGTCATGTCTTCTCACGTCAGCCCCACGCCCCTGCGTGCCGCACGTGTCCGCACGTTCGCTCGTGCTGAAACCGCCCTCGCCCGACAAGTCACCCAGCGCGCCATCACGCTGGCGACCGGTACGTTGTTTGCTCTGAGCGCCATTGCTGCCGCCACGGCCGTCAGTGCACTCACCGCGTCGAATGCCCACGCGCAGACGTCATCTCCCGCAACGACCGCGCGCGCCGCCCAGTCGCTGCACATCCCTGCCGGCTCACTGCAACAAGGGCTGGTCGCTTTTGCGCAGCAAACCGGCCTGATGATTTCGTACGACGCCGCCCAGATCGCCGACAAACGCACGGCAGGCGTGTCCGGCACTTACACACCCACGCTCGCCCTCGCGATGCTGATCGAAGGCACCGGCCTGCAAGCGACCGGCCAGCCCAACGGCGGCTACATCGTCGCGCCCGGCCCGAACGCCACCGGCGCCGCCGCAGGTCCGGCTGTCGCGCTGCCGCAAACGGACGTCAACGCACGCGCCGAGCGCGACGTCGCCCGCGGCCCGGTCGTCGGCTATGTCGCGACACGCAGCGACACGGCAACGAAGTCGGACACGTCGATCATGCAGACGTCGCAATCGATCAGCGTGATCCCGCGCGATCAGATGAACGATCAGGCCGTGCAGACGGTTACCGACGCCCTCAAGTACGCCGCCGGCATCAACGCCGATCCCTACGGCAGCGACACCCGCGCCGACTGGTTCTACATTCGCGGCTTCAATGCCGACGTCTATTGGGACGGCCTGCGTCTGCCGCAGATCGCCAACCGTCCCGGCAGCTACGCGGCCGTGCGCGTCGACCCGTACACCTTGGAGCGCGTGGAAGTGCTGCGTGGCCCCAGCTCGATCCTCTACGGCGCGGGCAACCTCGGCGGCCTCGTCAATCTCGTGAGCAAGGCGCCGAGCGCCGAGCCGTATCGCGAGATCGGCATCGACTACGGCACGTTCGACCGTCGGCAGCTTCGCGTCGACATGACGGGTCCGGCCAACGAAGACGGCACGCTGCTGTACCGCATCACCGGTCTCGGTCGCATGTCGAATGCGCAGACGGACAACGTCAGCGACGATCGCATCATGCTCCAGCCGTCGATCACGTGGCGCCCGAACGCGCGCACCAGCTTCACGTGGTTCGTCAATTACACGCAGGACAACATGGGTTCATCGGTGAGTTACGGCCCGGCGCTCGGCATGGTGAATCCGTCGCGCTGGGGTCGTATCGACCGCGATTTGCTGACCGGCGACCCTTCGTTCGACCGCTACCGCAAGACGCAGGTCGCGACCGGCTACCGGTTCGAACACCGCGTGAACGACGCGCTGCAAATTCGCTCGACGGCCCGCTTCACGCACATGGATCTCGACTACAAGTCGATCTACGGCACCGCGCTGCTGGCCGACCAACGCACGTATCAACGCACCGCGTATCAGGCCGAGCCGATCCTGAACGGCTGGCAGCTCGACAACAACGTGCAATACGACACGACGACCGGCCCCGTCGCGCATAAAGTGGTCGGTGGTGTGGACTTCCAGACGCAACGCTTCCTCAACCGTGTGTGGACGGGCACCGTCTCAGCGCTCGATCTCTATGCGCCCGTCTACGGCGTGAAGGGCGTACTGCCCGCCAATCCGACGACCAGCACCGACCAGACACAGACGCAGCTCGGCCTGTACTTGCAGGATCAGATGCGCTGGGATCGCTGGTATCTCACGCTCGGCGGACGCGAGGACTTCACGTGGTCGACGACGGACAACAACATCGCCAAGACGTCGGTCGAGCAAACGCCGAACAAGTTCACGTGGCGCGCCGGTCTGCTGTACGAATCGGCCATCGGCCTGTCGCCGTACTTCAGCTATTCGACGTCGTTCCTGCCCACCCTGTCGACGAACCTCGCAGGCACGCCGCTGCAACCCACGACCGGCCAGCAGTACGAGATCGGCGTGAAGTATCAGCCCGTGAATACCGCAGCACTCTTCACGGCATCACTCTTCAACCTGACGCAGCAAAACGTCTCGACCGCCGATCCGGCCAACACGCGTAACACCATCCAGACGGGTGAAGTGCGTTCGCGCGGCATCGAACTCGAAGCTCGCATGAGCCTGACGTCGCGTCTGAACATGGTGGCGAGCTACACCTATCAGGACGTGGAAGTCACCCGCAGCAACAACGCCGATCTGGGCAAGCGTCCGTATGGCGTGCCGCGCAACATGGCATCGCTGTGGGCCGACTACAACTTCGGCAGCGTGGGCGATGCCAAGCTCGGCGCGGGCGCAGGCATCCGCTATCTGGGACAGACGGCCGGCGACACGGCGAACTCCTTCTCGGTGGCGAGCGTGACGCTCGTCGACGCCTCGCTGCACGCGGACATCGGCTGGCGCTGGCGTCTGCAACTGAACGCGAGCAACCTGTTCGACCGTACCTACGTGGCAGGCTGCAACACCACCGTGCAGTGCTACTACGGCACGGGACGCACCGTGATCGGCAGCGTTACGGCACGCTGGTAAGCGCGCCAGAAGCCGAAGCACGAAGCCGTAACGCGAAGCGCCGGGTCGTATTGGGAATCGACCCGGCATCGCGCCCTTGTCGACGCAAACGGATGGAGTAGCATGGCGAGATTCCAGCTCTCACCTGCACGACATGGGCGCAATTCACGCGGTGCGCGACGCGATGCAGCACCTCGCCGCTCTGGCTTCGGTCAATGCTTCGGTCTGCGCTCAGTCAGCCCATCCGGCAGACGTCTGGCCCCCCATCGCGCGGGGCTCGACGCAAACTCGCCGGACTTCACTCACGCCGCAACGCAGGACGCGCCTCGCCGTCCTCCTGCCGCTCGTCATCCTCGCGGCGTGTGCGAGTGCCCCCGAATCGCTATCGACGGCTTCGACATCTTCATCGACGTCGCATCCATCGGCGACGACCGCCCCGGCCACGCGCTATAACGTCAGCCGTTTCCCCATCGAGCACTACGATCAGGACGTCGATCGCTGGATCCGGCCCGACGCGCCCAACTACGATCAGCCGCTGCTTTCCGCACAGGAACAGGCGAAGCGATTCGCGGCCTTCCGCGCGCGATACTTCGGCACCGCGCCACGCGATCCGTCACCGTGGAACGGTGCATGGCTGTCGACATCGTTGCTCAACGCCGCTGGCGCATCGCAGATCGCCGACTCGCAGGGACGCCGCGTGCGACGCTTCGACAATAGCCGTCCGGGCGTACGCAAGACGTACGGCGAGAACTTCCAGCCGCATACCCCGGCATGGGCCCGTGCCATCGAAACGAACATGGCGCTCGCCCAACTCGACGCCGATCACGCGAGCTGGGCCTACGATGCGCGACGGCGCGGCATCACCGTCGATAACGCGCTGGTGCGCCTGCTGCCCACCCGTGACCCCGCGTTCTACGATTTCCGGGAAGCGGGTGAGGGTTATCCGTTCGACGCCCTGCAAGATTCCGCACTGCGCCCCGGCACGCCGGTCTACACGCTGGCGCGCAGCAACGACGGCGCGTGGCTGCTCGTCTATTCCCCGGATCTGATCGGATGGGTCGAAGCCCGCACGGTGGCATCGGTCGACGAGCGTTTCGTCGCCACCTGGCGCGCGGCCGCGCAGCGCGAGCTGGGCGCCATTGTGCAAGGCGACGTGCCGCTGGCCGACACCGTACCGGGCACGACGAACGCCATCTACCGGACGTTCGCCCCGATCGGTACGGTGCTGCCCATGACACGGTCTCGCGACGGACGTCAGTTCGCAATGATCCCCGTGGCCGACGCCCAGCGCCGTGCGCAGATCCGCATGACCGCGCTCGACGCATCGGCCCTCGTGCCGATGCCGTGGACGCTGACGCCCCGGCACATGGCGCAGGTGATGAAGCAGCAGATCGGGCATCCGTATGGCTGGGGCAACACGCTGTTCTACAACGATTGCTCCGCCGAGACGCGCAGCCTCTTCGCGCCGTTCGGCGTATGGCTGCCGCGTCACTCGTCCGATCAATTGCGGGCGGGCAAACGCACCGATCTGCGCCATGCCGATATCGATACGCGATTGCGCGTGCTGGCCGAGCGGGGACGTCCGCTCATGACGCTCATCCACATCAACGGTCACATCATGTTGTATCTCGGCAATGCGACCCAAGCCACACAAGCCACGCCTGCCGGGGGCGACGACACGGCGAGCGTGCCGATGACGTATCAGAACGTGTGGGGACTGTCGCCGGCGGATAACAGCCGCCGCAACGTGATCGGCGGTTCGGTCATCCTGCCGTTGCTCAAGACCTACCCCGAAGACCCTGACGTCCGCTCGCTCGCGGGCAAGCCGCTGTTCGAGATCAGCGTGATCGGCGGCGACGCGTCGGACAGCGGAGACAGTGCGCACGCTCCCGACGTCGAATCCGAAGAAGAGATGCCGCAGTAGTTTCTGAACACCGTGCCGTTTCACACACGGGCGCCGGGTCCTGGGCCATCGTCGTACGTCACCGGCATGTGGCGACGTGTTGCGGCACTCGGCGGCAAGCGCCGCAATGCCTATGCCCGGACGTTCAGAAACGTTCGGCGCTGAACGGCGACGGGTCGACGAGCGTCGTCTCGCCGGTCATCATCTCGGCCACGAGACGGCCGGTCACCGGCCCGAGCGTCAGACCATGATGGGCATGACCGAACGCGAACCACAGATCCCGATGACGCGGTGCGGGCCCGATGATCGGCTTCATGTCCGGGGTGCAGGGGCGACGGCCAAGCCATGGCGACGGATCGACGCGCTCGCCCAGCGGGAACGTGTCGCGCGCCAGCGGTTCCACGGCGGCCAGTTGCACCGGCGTGGGCGGCGTGTCGCGACGCCCGAGTTCGACACCCGTCGTCAGACGAATGCCGCGCGTCATCGGTGTGATGAGGAAGCCGTGCTCTGCGTCGAGCACCGGTTGATTGAGACGCGCGCCCGGCTGCGCGCGGTAGTGCATGTGATAGCCGCGTTTGACCGCCAGCGGGAAGCGGTAGCCCAATGCATGCGTCACGGTATCGGCCCACGGACCGAGGGCGACGACAGCACGACGTCCTTCGATGCGACCGGCTTCCGTGCGCACCGACCAGTGCGGCTGTAACGTCGTCGCGTCGCCGACGAAGATGCGTCCGCCAAGCGATTCGAAGTAACGCGAATAGGCCTCGACGAGCGCCCCCGGATCGCTGACGGAATCCGATGCCGTGTAACGCAGACCGCCGACGAGCGCATGCGTGAGCGACGGCTCGTCGTCACGCAGACGCGCCGCATCGAGCCGCTCGAACGGCACGCCGTACTCGGTGTGCCAGCGTTCGGCGTCGCGTTGCGCGGCGTCCATCGCGGCACCGGTGCGAAACACTTTGACCCAACCGCCCTCGCGCAGCAAACGCGCCGCCCCCGACGCCGCAATCAGTTCACGATGCTCCGTCACGCAATGCGCGATCAACGTGCTGTAGTGACGCGCAATCTGCGCATGACGCGAGGGTGCCGAGTGATACCAGTAGCGCGCGAGAAAGGGCGCGACCGTGCCCATCGCCGACGGGTGGTAGCGCACATCGGTGGAGCGATTGCGAGCGAAGCGGAGCAGGGTGCCGGGATCGCGCGGAAACGCGTACGGATACACGCCTTCGCGTTGAATCAGCCCCGCATTGCCGAACGAGGTTTCGTTGCCGGGTGACTTGCGGTCGACGAGCGCGACCGACATGCCGCGTCGCTGCAAATGGACCGCGACGGAAACACCAACGATACCGGCACCAAGCACAAGGGCGTCGAACGTCATGGGCATGCGTCTGACACGTCGTCAGACGATCTGAGAGGGAGCGGAGAAAAGCGTCGGGCTCACTCGCGAAGGTCGCAGGGGTGAGCCCGGAGGGTAGCCGGATGCGCCGGGGTACGGCGACATCTAGTGCGACGACGTTACGCCAGCGCGGTCACGGCGATTTCGACTTCGAGCCCGGCGCGCATGAGCGGCGACTGCACGCAGGCACGCGTCGGAGCGTGGCCTTCGGGCACCCAGGCGTCCCACACGGCGTTGAATTCGGCGAAGTGCTTGGCATCCGACAACCAGATGTTGGCGGTGAGCAGACGCGACTTGTTCACGCCGGCCTCGGCGAGCAGCGAATCGATGCGGGTGAGGATTTCGGTGGTTTGCTGCGTGACGGACACGTTCGCGGTGTCGGGCACCTGACCGGCCAGATACACCACGCCGTTGGCGATCACGATCTGGCTCATGCGAGCGTTGGTATGCAGACGCTTGATTTCGTTCGACATAGGGGGGGCACCGAAAAAATGAGACGGGCCGGGAGTCGGCCCGAGTGCCGCTATCTTATACGACGCTTGCGGTGTCTTCGGGGCCGCGTCCAGTCCAGATCGACGAATGGAGACGACCGTCAGCGAATGCGCCCTGGGACAAAGCCCGGCGAACGCTCGACGCGTTACTGCCGGATCAGCGCCATCGCGCAATCGAGCACGGTGCGCTTGAGGTCGGCCATGCCTTCGGGCGGCAGGAACGGCCCCATCATGTGACGGTACGACACGGTCTTGCTGATGGCCGACGTCAGCATGAAGAACATCACGTCCGCATCCGACACGGGGCGCTTCTGCGCTTCGAGCCAGTCGGCGACGAGCGGCACCATGGCGTCGCGATACGGCCGCACCAGCCGTTGGGTCAGGATATCGAGCCGCTCGCCTTCTTCGGTCGCGGCGGTCGAGAAGAACATACCGACGTCCGGATTCTCGAACACGGCCTCCACGAACAGGCGCACGGCCTGCTCGATGCGCTCGAACGGCTCCATCGGCGCGTCGCGCAGGGCATTCGTCTGCTCGACCATCGAATGCGTGAGGCCCGCAATTTGATCCACCACAGCGACCCACAAGGCCTCTTTCGACCCGAAATGATGCGAAATCAACGCAGCATCGACCCCTGACGCCTCGGCAATCTGCCGCACGCTGCTCGCATAAAACCCACGCTGCGCGAAGATGCGACGGGCGTTGAGCAGCAGCGCGTCGGCCCCATGCGTGCAGTCGCACGTCGGGCGCCCGCGTGTGCGTTTGCGAGGCGAATCGGGTTGCGAGATGGCTTTGGTCGGAGTCATTGAGTGATGGGTTAGTGGAATTTGCGAGAGCCGTTTGCGCGAGCAGTGCCACAAGTCTACCCGACCCGAACGCACCTGCCTGCCCAGACACTTCCTATTTGACACGTCGGGTACACGCTCGCTATTATGCGCTTATTCATCACTTGTTGAATTTGACATTTCCCCCCAAATGTCTCGCGCAAACCGAATCGTGATCGTCGGTGGCGGTATCGCCGGCCTGATGCTGGCCACTCGTCTGGGCAGAACGCTCGGCCGTGCCGGTGCTGCGCGCGTGACACTTGTCGACAGTCATCCCACCCATCTCTGGAAGCCGATGCTGCACACCGTGGCGGCAGGCACGTGCGACGTGGCTCACACCCAGGTGGCGTACCTCGCGCATGCGTGCGGCAACGGGTTCACGTATCAGGCGGGACGCATGAGCGGGCTCGATCGGGCGCGTCGGGAAATTGTGCTCGAAGAGATGGAAGGGCATGACGGCAAGCGCTTGCTGAGCGAGCGTCGTGTGCCTTACGACGCGCTGGTGCTCGCGCTCGGCTCACAGGCCGACGACGCATGCGTACCGGGCGTTCGTGACGTCTGTCACTTCATCGATAGCCAACCGCAGGCCGAAGCGTTCAATGCCGCGTTGCATTGCGAAGCGCTAAGCAGCGCAGTGAACGATGACGCGTTGCGCATCGTGATCGCCGGCGGCGGCACGACGGGCGTGGCGCTCGCGGCCGAATTGAGCCGTTCGTTTGCGTTGGCGGCCGGCTATGGCGACCCGCAGATCTGCGAGCGACTGAAGCTTACGCTGGTGGAGCGCGGGCCGCGTGTGCTCGGGGCATTCCCGCTGGACGTGTCGGCATCGACACAGGCGCAGCTCGAACAGTTGGGCTTTCGTGTGCTGACGGATACGCGCATCGTGTGCGCGGATCGCGACGGTTTCTACCGCGACGACGGTCAGTTGATTCCCGGCGATCTGCTGGTGTGGGCGGCGGGTGTGAAGGCACCGGATTGTCTGCGCGGCATTGGCGGATTGACGACCAACGAAGCGAATCAGATTGTCGTTCGCGCCACTTTGCAGACGGCGCAGGACGAACGCATCTTTGCCCTTGGCGACTGTGCATCGCTGGCAGCGGGGCAGGGGGAATGTGCATTGCCGCCGACGGCACAGGTGGCGACACAACAGGCGGCGCATCTGGGCCGTCATCTTGGCGCGTGGCTTGAAGGCCGCGCAATTCCGCCGTTCGCTTATCGCGATCCTGGCGCGTCGTTGTCGCTGTCTGGCTACAACGCGTTCGGGGCGCTCGGGCGATTCGGCTTTTTCAAAGGTGGCATCGTGCGCGGACGCTTTGCGCAGTGGAGCCACGCCATGTTGTACCGGCGTCATCAGCATGCGTTGCACGGGTTTGCTCGTGCGACGGTGTTGATGAGCGCGGAAAAACTCGGCGGCCTTCGCGGGCCGCGCATCCGGCTGGCCTGATCATGCGAAGCGACCGAACCAATTGCCCGAACCGAAGCGGCAGCAGCCGCGCCTCTGGAACGCCCCCCGTTGCGTCGTCTGCGGCGTCCTCATCCCCGTCCAAGACGTCCCGTGCGTCGCGCTCGTCGCGCGCGGCACGTGAGCAGGGCGGGTCCTATTCCCCGTGGCAGCACACGGTTGCCATGCTCGACGCCGAACCCGTCGTGTGTCAGCCGGTGATTCCGTACACCCGACGCGCGCCCATCGTGCGCGTGCTGGAAATATCGAGTGAGCTGACGATCACAGTGTCGTGGAACGACGCGACCGGCGGCAACTACGGCGCGCAGATCTGGCGCATTCGCAAGGCGCCGCATCCGGGCGTTTGCGCGTTGACGAACGAGACCATCGACGCGGGTGATTTCGTCTACCGTCCGCTGTTTGGTGATGTACCGCCGCTCAATGCCGACGCCATGATTTCGGCCGAAGCCATTCGCGTGATGCGCGAATCGGACAATCGCGAACTCGAACCGGCCTGATCGCCAAACAACGTGACGACGCGCGAAGTCGCGTCTTGAACACCTCGACATCCATCAACGACATACCCACGCGCTGAAAAGCTGTTCCCCCCTCCCCCCGTTTTGTTTCAGCGTGTTGCCGCCCCTTGAGGGCGGTTTTTTTTCGTCTCGAGACTTCGCGGTATCCAATGCGTCTGGACTCCGAAGCGTTGAGCCATTCGAGAAGAATCTTGGCCTCGACGATGAGTTGCAACCGTTACAACGGTTACATGCAACCACCCAAAACCCACTCCCCTTTGGGTTTACGCTTCGTCCATAGCTCACGGCGATGCAGAATGTACGTCCCGGTGAGCCCTCACACGGAGATGACCGTCGATGACCAAACCCTACTTCACACTCTTCGCAGCACTCGCCGCCACCGCCGCTATTAGCTGGATGGCTTTCAGTGCGCGCAGTTATGCCGCCGAGTCCGGTGCGCAAGTTCAGACGAATCCCCGTCAGGAACAGATCAAATCGCTTGTCGATGAGACCATCACGCCGCTCATGGCGCGTCAGGACATTCCGGGCATGGCTGTCGGTATCGTCGTCGACGGACAGTCCTATGTCTTCGATTACGGCGTCGCCGACAAAGCCGCCAACAAGCCTGTCACTCACGACACGCTTTTCGAAATCGGCTCCGTGAGCAAAACCTTCACCGCGACACTCGCCACCTACGCGCAGGCCGCCGGCGTACTCTCGCTCACCGACAAGGTCAGCCGCTTCGCCCCCGAATTCGCCAATACCCCGTTCGGTGACGTCAAACTGCTCAACCTCGCCACCCACACCACGGGCGGCATGCCGTTGCAAGTGCCGGACAACGTCACCGATACCGAAGCCATCACGCAATATCTCAAGGCATGGAAACCCGCCAAGCCGACGGGCACCGTGCGCACCTACTCCAACGTCAGCATCGGTGCGCTCGGATGGATCACCGCTCGTGCGATGCATGGCGACTTTGCGTCGCTCATGTCCGAGCATGTCCTGCGACCGCTCAATCTCACGCACACCTTCCTGCGCGTGCCGGAGGATCAGCAAGCGAATTACGCCTGGGGATATAAGGATGGGAAGCCCGTGCGCGTGAACCCGGGCGTCTTCGAACAAGAGGCGTACGGCGTGAAAACGACCGCGAGCGATCTGCTGCGCTTCGTGCAGGCCAACCTTGGTGAAGCCGTGCATGACCGCCGTCTGCGTCACGCGTTGTACGCCACACGCACCAGCTATTTCTTCGATGCGCCGATGACGCAGGACGTCATCTGGGAACAGTACCCGTACCCGGCCAGTGTCGACACGCTGCTCGACGGCAACTCCTCGCGCATGGCTTACGAGCCGACATCGGTGCGCGAACTCGCGCCGCCCATGGCGCCGTCACCGGTCGCCTGGGTGAACAAGACCGGTTCGACGAACGGCTTCGGGACGTACGTGGCGTTCGTGCCGTCGAAGCAGATGGGGATCGTGATCCTCGCCAACAAGAACTATGCGATGGACGAGCGCATCCGTGCCGCGCATCGGATTCTCTCCACGCTCGACGGCCTGCGCCCGAAGGCCGAACCGGCCAAATAACGGCGAACCGCAATCCGGCACGGTCTGACGTCGTCACCCGACAAGAGCCGCGACAGCGTTGGATACGTCCACCGTATCCAACGTCCTCGCCTCGTCAGGCCATCGTCCGGCAATCAGCCGCCGAACACTTTCTCGAACGCCGCCGCAAGATCGTCGATCAGATCTTGCGGGTCTTCCAGCCCGATATGCAGACGCACGATCGGACCGGCGTTCGACCAGTCCTCGCATGTGCGCGTGCCGACGACGTTCGACACCGTCGCCAGACTCTCGAAGCCGCCCCACGACGCCCCAATGCCGAATAACGTCAGCGAGTCGACGAATTGGTCCGCTTGCTGGGGTGTCGCGTTCGCGAACTCGAACGACACCAGTCCATTCGTGCCGAGACAATCGCGTCGCCACAGCTCGTGCCCCGGGTCCGTCGGCAACGCGAGGCAGAATACGCGTGCCACGTCCGGCAGGCCATTCAGCCAATGCACGACTTCCAGTGCGTGACGCTCGTGCATCTGCAAGCGTGCCCCCAGCGTGCGCGTGCCGCGCAACACCAGATACGCGTCGTCAGGACTCACCGCAACGCCTTGCGCATCGGCCATCGTCGATAGCGTTTGCCAGACGTCCTGCGTCGTGGTGACGGTACCCATCATCACGTCGGAGTGACCGCTGAGATACTTCGTCGCGGCCATCACGGAGACATCGGCCCCCAGCATCAACGGACGGCATTGCACGCCCGATCCCCAGGTGTTGTCGGCAACGAGCAACGCACCGTGACGATGCGCCAGATCGGCCAGCGCCGGAATGTCGCACATCTCATAGACCAGCGATCCCGGCGCTTCGATGTAGATCATCTTGGTGCGCGCGGTCATGTGCTCCGCCGCGTCGCTGCCGTCCGCACGGAAGAACGTGACGTGCACGCCCCACGGCTTCAGGAACGTCTCGACGAAATGACGCAGCGGCTGATACACGCAATCGGCAATCAGCACGTGGTCGCCGGGACGCACGTACGCCAGGAACACCATCGAGATCGCTGCCAGCCCCGTCGGGAACAGACGCGTGCGATACCCACCCTCCAGTCCGGCGACAACATCCTCTAGCGCAAAGCCCGTCGGGTTGCCACGCGCGCCATAGGTGAACATGCGCTCGGTGCCGCGACGGCGGCGAGCGTCGTTCATGTCGTCCATCGTGTCGAACAACACGGTGGACGCGCGCACAACGGGCGGATTGACGGCGCGACCGCCGACGACGGCAGTATCGGTGCCACCCTTGACGAGACGGGTGGCAAGGCGCGGATGACGTAGCGGGGGGATTTGTCGGGACATGGTCTGGCGTAGAAAAGACGTTTCGAGCGATTCAGGTCATGCGATTAGGATGTGGGCCTGAGCGTGGGCGACGTACCTGCACAGTACGCGCCCACGCCAGACGCACAGCTTACTTCGTGGCGGCGGCATCACCAATACGGAATGCACCGCGCTCCTGCTCGTCCAGCTGCGCGAGCAGGCCCGTCTCCCACGCCAGATACTGACGCGCCGCCGCCTTGTTCCCATCGTGACGGTCATGCACGAAGAAGAGATAGTCGATGCACTGGGCATCGGGCGGCGAATCCGGCGTGGTCTGCACCGGCTGACCGGCCGCCGTCCACGCCTTGAAGCCGCCTGCGAGCCACGAGAACGTGCGCGCATCCTGTGCATGCTCGCGTCGCCAGTCGGCCACGAACAACTCCGCAACACCACGCTCATCGCCGATCACGATGACGTCGCCCTTGGCGGGCAGGGTCGGCAGATGCGGACGAATCGCCCACAGCGCCCCCGGCACATGCTCGCGACGGAAGCTCATGCTCGGGCGTACGTCGACCACCGTCACGCTGCCGTTCGCCAGGGCGGTGACGAGTGCGGCGACATCGGTTTCCGGGAGCGTCGTGGCGACACCGGCGACCGGTGCGGGCAGCGACGCCCCACTCGCAAGACCGTCGCGCAGCACATAGGCATCGTGGCCCAACTGACGCAGCCAGCTCGCGACGATCGGCGCACGCACGCCGTCGTTGTCGAACAGCACCACACGTGCATGACGCACGCCCACGTACTGATCCGTCGCCTGAATCAACTGTCCGCCCGGCGTATGCTGCGCCCCCGGCAGCGTGCCCGCGGCAAACTCTTCAGGCGTACGCACGTCGCAAAGGAACAGCGTGCGCGACGTATCCTTCGCCCACTGCGCGAACGTCGATGCCTCCACTTCAGGCACGGCAAACCGCTCGGCCAGCGCACCGCTCGCTTCGCGCATCTGCGTGAGACTGGACGGCGTCACCACGTCGGGATAGCGGCGCGTACTGCCATGCTCCAGCGGCAGGTCTTCCAGATACCAGCCCTGCGTGCCGTTCTCCAGCGCCATCACCGGATTGGGGATACCGAGGTTGATGAGCGTCTGCGCACCGATGATGCTGCGCGTGCGACCCGCACAGTTCACGACGATGGGCGTCGTCGTGTCCGGCACCAGCTCGCGAATGCGATAGCCGAGTTCGCCGTTCGGGCAGCAGATCGACGACGGGATCGTCATCTTCAGGTATTCGTTGACGGGACGTCCGTCGAGAATCACCACGTTGTCGCCACGCTCACGCATCGCGGCAAGTTCACGTGCCGTCACGCGAGGTGTGTGATACGCCATCTCGACCAGTTCGCCGAACGTCTTCGACGGGACGTTCACGCCCGCGAACAGCGTAAAACCGGCTTGCTGCCAGGCATCGGTACCGCCTTCGAGGACGGACACATCCGTGTAGCCCAGCGCACTCAGACGCTGCGCCGCGAGCACGGCCACGCTCTGGTCGGTGTCGTACACGACCACGCGCGCGTCACGGCGCGGCGCGAGACGCACGATGTCGATTTCGAGGCGGCTGTAGGGCAGCGTCACGCCGTAGAAGAGGTGGGCCTCGCCGTACTGGCCGTGTTCGCGCACGTCGAACACAGCGATCTCGGCGCCGTCGTGCAGCCATTCCTTGAGTCGGGCTGGTGGCACAAAATGAGGAATGAACGAAGTCATAGCGTTGCGTCGGTTATCAGTTTCCGCCCGGCCGTAGCCAAAGCGTAGGGATGAGCAGGCCCGCACCGCCGGTGAGGGCGGTGTGTTGCGGGTGGCGCGTGGGCTTACGCGCCGTCGGGATTCGATGGTGGCTGCGTGTGACCGGCGACGTGTGCGTCGGCCGGCGGCGCAGCCTTCAGCGGATTAGTTCGTCGAAGGCATCGAAGGCACCGGAGATCAGCGGCGCGTCTTCACACCGATGTCCATCACCTGATACGTGCCGTTGGCCAGATCGAAGGTGATGCGCTCGGTGAGCGTCTCGAGCGCGCGACCGTACATATGCAGATGGCGGATCGGCGCCTCGCCCTTGATCTCGACCGCGTGGATGTCTTCAGACGCCAGCGCAATGCCGTTGCCCGGATCGACCACGACGGTGTCGCTCACTTCGAGCGTGCCGACGCCGGGCGTCTTGCCGTCGTCGGTGCGACGGTAGACGTAGTTGTATTCCACGCCGTCGACCGCCGCGATGCATGCCCACGTCGTGTGGTTATGCGGCGTGATCTTCTTGCCCGGACGCATGACGTTCAGATACAGCGCATAGGTCTTGTCGGCGTCTTCATGAATCAGATAACGCGCTTGCAGTTCGCCGTCGTTCGGCGGCGGGAACTCGGCTTCGTTCCACAGCGCCGTACGAGCGGCGAGCGATTTGACCTGTTCGAGCACGGCGGCCAGTGCGGGGCGCGTTTCGCCCGCCGGTGCCAGCGCGGCCTTCATGGCGGCAATCGCCTCGCCGACGACGGCCTGACGTTGTTCGGGGAGTTGGGACGTGGACATGATGAAAGTCTTCTCCGTAGTGCTTTGTATGACGTTGTTGTGCGGGTGCCCGGGTCAGGCGTTGTCGTGTGTGTTGTTATCTGGTCGTTGCGGTCATTGCGGTCGTTCGGCGTACGGTGTCGGGTCTCAGACGGGCACCGCCTCACCGCGCGGCACGCTGATCATCGGCGACGGACGCAACACGTCTTGCAGGAATCGCTGGGCGCGTGCGTGCTTCGGCTGACTGAAGAACTCCGCCGGCGGCGCGTCTTCGAGCAACTGGCCCTGATCCATGAACCAGACGCGGCTCGAGACGTCGCGCGCGAAACCCATCTCATGCGTCACGATCATCATCGTCAGGCCGTCATCGGCGAGCGAGCGCATCACTTGCAGCACTTCCTGCACCATCTCCGGATCGAGTGCGCTCGTGGGCTCGTCGAACAGCATCAGCGGCGGCTTCATCGCCAGCGCCCGGGCAATCGCCACACGCTGCTGCTGTCCGCCCGAAAGGTTCGCGGGCATGGCGTCGATCTTGTGCGCGAGGCCGACCTTGGCGAGCAGCGTTTCGGCTTGCGCGACCGCTTCGTCGCGCGACATGCCGAGCACTTTCGTCGGCCCGAGAATCAGGTTCTGACGCACCGACAGGTTCTGAAACAGATTGAAGCTCTGGAAGACGAAACCGATGCGCGCACGCAACTGGTTGAGCTTCACATCGCGCGCGGTGACGTCTTTGCCCTCGAAGAGAATGCGTCCCTTCTGGATGGCTTCGAGCCGCGTGACGGTACGGATCAGCGTCGACTTGCCCGAGCCCGACGGGCCGCACACGACAACGACTTCACCGCGATTGATGGTGGCGTCGATGCCCTTGAGGACATGGTGTTCGCCGTAAAACTTATCGACTTTCTCGAATGCGAGCATGGTCATGATCGTGCGCTGCCTCCTGACACTTGATGCTTGAGTGCTGCCACTGCGGGCTTCGTGGTTCCTGTCGCGATTCCTGGCGTCATCATTGTCATGCCAGCCCCGCACGCTGTCGGGCGATTCGACGTTCCAGCCAACCGGCGAAGCGCGAGATCGCAAAACACAACACAAAGTAGAACGCCGCGAGCACGAGGAACGTCTGTAACGGTTTGGTCAGCGTAATCGTGTTGACCTGCGCCGCCGAATACGTGAGTTCGGGCACACCGATCACATAGGCGAGCGACGTCGCCTTGATGATCGACACGAACTGATTGACGATCGACGGCAGCATGTTCGCGAGCGCCTGCGGCAACTGCACGTAACGCATGCTTTGCAGCCACGACAAACCGTTCGAGCGAGCGGCTTCCATCTGCCCGCGCGGCAGCCCTTCGAGACCGGCGCGCACGATCTGCGACAGAAACGCGCTTTCGTAGACGATGATCGCGCACACCGCCGTCGTGAAGGCCGACACCTCGGCGCCCACGAGCAGCGGCACCGCGAAGTACGCCCAGAAGATGATCATCAGCAGCGGAATGCCACGCACGAGTCGTGTCCAGATACCGGCGATGCGTCGCATCCAGCGCCAAGGGGAGACCTGCGCCAGACCGATCATCACCGAGATCGGGAACGACACTACCAGCCCCAGCGCCGACAGGATCAGCGTGATGGCCACGCCACCGAGCGGGCCGTTGGGCCAGCTGCCGACGAGGAACAGCGCGAGATAGTCGTGAAGAATCTCGTACATCGTCAGACTCCCGAGGGCGCCGTGCGGCGTTTGGCGAAGTGCTCGGAGAGCGCCATCAAGGCCAGCGTGCCGATCAGATAGAGGATCGTCGCCACGAGAAACACATCGAACGTGCGGAACGTCAGGTTATCGATCTGACGCGTGCGATACAGCAATTCATGAACGCCGATCGCCATCGCCAGCGAACTGTTCTTGAAGAGCAGCAGCGACTGGTTGAGCAGCGCGGGCAGGGCGACGCGAATGCCTTGCGGCAGGATCACGTAGCGGAACGACTGCAAGTACGTCAGGCCGATGGACCATGCCGCCTCCTGCTGCGTGTGCGGAATCGCACGCAGGCCCGAGCGAAGATCCTCCGAGATGAACGCCCCGGCGTTGAGCGCGAGCGCCACCGTCGCGAAGAAGAACTCGGTGTTGCCCGCGTTGATCCAGTCGCGCATTCCTTCGGGCAACAGTTGCGGCACGCCGAAGTACCACACGAGGATCTGCACCAGCACCGGCACGTTGCGGTGATACTCCACCACCACGATCACGAAGCCCTTGAAAAGCTTCACCGGCAGTGCGCGCAAGGTGGTGAGCACCACGCCCACCACGATGGCCAGCAACCCCGAGACCACGAACAGCTTGAGCGTGGTCAGTACCCCGTCACGAAACAGCTTCAGGTAACCGTCTTCGAGCAGAAACGAGAGATCGAACATGGTGCGACGTCTCGCTCACTGCACCTTGATCGGCTCGACCTTGTAGTCGCGCGTGAACTTGTAGACCGACTTGCTGCCGAGCCACTTCTCGAAGCTGTCCTGCAAGCCGTTGGACTTGTCGTAGTCGACGAGAATCTTGTTCACCGCGTCGCGCAGGGCCGGTTCGCCCTTGTTCATCACCACACCCCAGCGCTCCTCGAACACCGGCTTGGTGAGCAGGCGGTATTGCTGACCGCCCTTCGTTGCGGCCTCATTGGCAAAGCGCGCAAGAATCAGCTGACCGGCGACGAGCCCTTCCACCTTGCCTTGTTGCAGTGCGAGAAACGCCGACGAAATGTCGTGGAAGGTGAGCAGGTTCGAATCGGGAAGACGAGTCACGGACACCGCCGCCGAACTCGATCCTTCCGACGCTGCAATCTTCTTTCCGGAGAGTTGCTCAAGCGTCTGCACCGGCGAATCAGCGCGCACCAGCACGCGGATCGGCGCGACGAAGTACTGGTCGCTGAAGTCGACCTGCGCGGCGCGCGCGGGCATCCAGGCAACGGCGGCGGCGAGCACGTCCACACGACGGGTCTTGAGTTCGGGAATGCGGGCGTCGGTCGACAGCGCGCGATGCTCAAGCTTCACGCCGAGCCCTTTGGCGAGCGCCGAGCACACATCGACGTCGAAGCCGACGATCTTGCGCGTGGCGGCATCGGGGAAGGCGTAGGGTTCGCTGGCGTTTTGCGTGCCGCAAACGAGCGTGCCGCGTGCCTTGATGTCAGCCAGTTGATCGGCGCGCGCGATCCCCGTCATGGCGAGTGTCGCGAACAGCGCGGCTGCAAGGTGTCGTTGCCACATGATGCTGAGTCTCCTTGGGGGTTCGACCGAAGGGCGCATCGATTTACGGGAAAGCTAATGACGAAAATCGATTAGCGGGGACCAGTCAACGCTGGCTTGCACCCCCAGTCACATAAATATTGCTTGAGTGTCAGGCAGGTTATCCACCAAAATTGTCCAGAACAATTTAATTTTTATCTCAGAAACATTAACGTTTCTGAAGTATTGATTCGGACGATCATGCGAAATCTCGACATCGATCTGCTACGCACTTTCGTAGCGATTGCGCAGCATGAGACCTTTGCTGCGGCCGCCACGCGCGTGGGTCGCACGCAGTCGGCCATCACGCAGCAGATGCAGCGGCTCGAACAGGAAATGGGGTGCCCGCTATTTGAAAAGCAGGGGCGGCAGAAGACCATGACGGCCGACGGTGTGCGTCTGGTCGCCTACGCAAACAAGATCCTCGCGCTCAACGATCAGGCCGTGCAGGTCATGCAGACGCGCGGGCCAGCGGAGAAGTTGCGCATCGGTTCGCCGCACGACGTCGCCGAGTCGATCCTGCCGAGCATGCTGCGACGGCTCTCGAAACTCTCGGCGGAATTGCAGTTGGAAATCATCGTGGGCCGCAGTCCGCATTTGATGGACGCGCTACGCGACAACGAGCTCGATCTTGCGATCTCGACGCGGTACGACGAAGGGTTTCCCGGCATCAAGCTGCGCACGTCGCCGATGGTGTGGATCTGTGCGGACGATTTCATTTTCAACGCGGCAGCCCCCGTGCCGCTCGTGATGGCCGACGAGTTGAGCCTGTTCCGACGCCTGTCGATCGAGCGACTCAACGCTGCGGGCATTGCATGGCGCACGAGTTTCATCTCGCCGACGCTCACCGGCATCAAGGCGGCGATCAGCGCCGGCCTCGGTGTGACCGCGCGCACGACCGAACTGCTCGACGCGAACATGCGCGTGCTCTCCGAAGCGGATGGCCTGCCGCGTCTGCCCGACGTGGCGTTCTATCTCTACGTGCAGCCCACGTGCACGAGTCAGGTACTGCGCGAGCTGTTCGAATCGACGGAACACATTGCTACGCGCTTCGGACCACCGTTTCTGATGGGAGAGTGAGGCACGCGCGCATGAAGCGCGTGCCATCCGTCGCGCACAACGTCTACGCGACGGCAGCGTGACAATTCAAGTGGCGTCGTCGCCCGATGCTTTCGTCGCGCTTTCGTTACGCTTTCGGCAGCGAACCCGGCCGCAAGTACGCAACGGCATGCGCAACATACTCGGCCTTGCCCAGTTCGACACCATGCTGACGCAGGATGCTGTAAGCGATGTTGGTATGGAAGTAGAACTGCGCGAGCGCCCAGTCGCGGGCGTATTGCTCGCCCGTCATGTCGAAGATCACGCCGTTGGGCAGCGTGAGGGCGATGTCGATGTACTCACCGGCATCGAGCGCATTGCCGGGCAGCGCTTCGAGAAACGCAATCGCATGGGCGAGACACGCCTTCGCCTCGTCGAACGTGCCCGGACGCTCTGCACTGTTCCAGCCTTCGCGCTGAATGGCCTGCGCGGCTTCCGGGATCGCTTCGCCGCGCAGCCGATACACCGGCTCCATCGACAGGTAGCTCGCAAAGCGTGCCTGCGCGGCGAGCGGATACATGTCGGGCGCGAGACGCAACGTCATCAGGGCGTCCGGATCCTTGCCCTGGGCTTTCTCGTAGGCGGCGGCCTTGTCGAGCCACGCCGAGTGGCCGCGAAGCATTTGCAGGAAGGTGGGGATGAGAAGCTCGGTCAGCGTCATGGGGGGTCCCTCCGGTGGACTTTTTTGGTATGGGCGGCAAACCGCGCCGCCGCAGCAGCTTATCGTGATCTCGCACGTTTCGCACGACAGGATTGCCTAACGATAGTGCTCGACCATGAAGTCGATGAACGCGCGCACCTTCGGGCTGACGTGACGCGTTTGCGGGTACAGCGCGTAGTAGTGGCTGTCGCCGAGCGAGTGCTGCGGCAGCACGCGCACCAGTGTTCCGTGTGCCAGTTCGGCGCGCACCGTGCGCTCGGTGAACGCCGCGATGCCTTGCCCCGCGAGCGATGCCGCGAACAGCGCCGTGATGGCGTCGGAGGTGAAGCCGTGCTGTAGCGCAATGCGCTGCGTTTGTCCGTCGGTGCCGGTGACGTTCCACACGTCGGGCACATTCGCGCCGGCAAAGCGAAGGCATCGATGGGACAGCAGGTCGTTCGGTGTGCGCGGCAGCCCGTACTGCGAGAGATAGGCCGGTGAGGCGACGAGCACCGTATTCGATACCGTCAAACGCTTCGCCACAAGACGGCTGTCCGCCAACGGCGTGCTGCTGATGCGAAGCGCGACGTCGACGCCCTCGGCAAGCAGGTCGACGTATTGATCGCTGCACGAAAGCGTCAGGTCGATGTCGGGATAGCGCAGACGAAAGGCGGGCAGCCACGCGGGCAGTTCCAGCGTGCCGATGGCGAGCGGCACGCTCACGCGCAGCGGGCCACTGGGATGCTCGCGCTCGTCGGCCATGGCATGCGTCATCGCATCGACGCGCGCCAGGATATCCACGCAATGCCGGTGGTAACGCTCACCGGCACTCGTCAGCGCGAACTGACGGGTGCTGCGCGCCACCAACGCCACACCCAGCGCCGCTTCGGTCTGCTTCAACTGACGCGACACGCTCGAATGCGATATGCCCAACGCCTCGCCCGCGCCGGAAAAACTGCGCGCGTCGACCAGTGCGAGAAAGATGCGCATTGCGAGCAGTTGATCCATGTCGTGAACGGCGAGGAGACGTATGTGAGCGTGGCGACGGGAGACGTCAGCGCAGTGGCAAAGCCAGCACCTGATCGGTCGTCATCACATCGCCGAACGTGTCTTCGATCTCGGCGAGTGCGGCGCGATGCAGTGCTGCGCTGGTGACGCGGGAACCGTCGGCGCGCGCGATGTCGCGGGTCGCGGAGGCGTCCGATGCTACCACGACGCGATAGCCCAGCGGCACGGCGTCGCGCGCTGCACCCGCCACGCACGCGTGCGTCATCAACCCGGCGATCAGCAGCGTGTCGATGCCCTTCGCCTTGAGCCGTGCATCGATGTCCGTACTTGCAAACACGCTCACCGACGTTTTCTGCAACACCGTATCGCCCGCGCGCGGTTCGGCGCCCGCTGCAAAGCCGACCGTCTTCCCATCGATGGCGAACACGGCGCTGCCGGCGGACGCGACGTGCTGGATCTGGAAGACGGGCATGCCCGCGCGGTCAGCGAACGCGAGAAGCTTTCGCGTGTTGGCGAGCGCCTGCGCGCCCTCCGGAATCGGCATGCGACCGGTGAAGTATTCGTTCTGGAAATCGATCACGACAAGCGCGGTGCGCTTTGGATCTAGGCCGTCGATCGGCGTGGCGCCGAGCATCGCGCGGATGGTTGGGGCAGCGTCCGTCGAGCCGGAGACAATTGCCGCAGCGGGCACGGCGGCGGACAGCGACAAGCCGAGTGTCGCGAGTTTCAGGGTTCTCAGCAGTAGTTGCGGGAGCGTCGTCACGGATCATCCTCTTTCAGGGTCAATGAGACGACCAGTCTAGGAATGCCCGCATCTCGGCACCAGCCGCCGCCGCACACATCATTTGTGCGGCGGCGGCACGAATCGGGCGGCGCGAGGCCTCAGCCGATCACGCGCTGAAGGCGATGTGCGAAAGCCCCTGATACGAGACGTACAACCCCACGAGAATGATCAGCGCACCGGAAACGTAAGGCGCTTTGCGAGCGAACTCGCCGAAACCGCGCCAGCGACGCGACACATGCCGCACGCTGAGCGCCGCCAGCGCGCCGGACGCCACCATCGTCATCGCCAACCCGATGCTGAAGCACAGCACCAGCCCCGCGCCTAACGCGAAGCGCTTGAGTTGCAGACACAACAGCAGCACCGTGATCGATGCGGGACACGGCACCAACCCACCTGTCAGGCCGAACATCACGATTTGTCCGGTAGTCACCTGACGACCTGTAAAGCGCTTCTCGATGTCGCGGGCGTGGGCCCGTTCGTGGGCGTCCTGATAGTCGCTGGTCGATGCGATGGTGTGTGCGGGAACGTTCGATACCCCTTGCGACGAACGCGCGTGATCGTGGCGATGATCGTGAGCGTGATCGGTCGCGTGAGCCTGCGCACGATGGGCGTCGCGACTGTGGCCGGTGCCGTGGTCGTGGTCGTGGTCGTGGTCGTGGTCGTGGTCGTGGTCGTGGTCGTGGTCGTG